>CAXTVZ010000273.1:0-4669 GCA_964247685.1 uncultured Acetobacteraceae bacterium | reverse complement strand
CTCTGCCCCTTGACCCCGCCAGGAGGGAAGGCCCTCCTGGACCTGCCTGTTGTAAGTGGGGTCTGGGGTTAAGACCCCAGCGGGGTCCAGGGGCAGAGCCCCTGGCCTTCAACCGCTCCAGAACCCCCGCGCAACATCATCCTGAAGTCCCCCCAACTCTCCCTGCACCCAATCCAGAAACTCGTGCAACCCACGCACGATGATCTCCTCGATCGTCTGATCGGCCAGCGGCGCGCGCAGCGTGTCGAGCCGCTCCAGCGCAGCCGAACTCGCCTGCAGGCCGTGCTCGGAACGCAACGACGTCAGCTGCCATCCCATCTGCTGAACGCACATCGTCAAACTTCGCGGGAACGCGCCGTTCAGCAGCAGGAACCCCGCGACCGAGGCCGCCGACATCGTGCGCGGCGTATGACGGCGATACGCGTGGTAGCCGGCGGCCGCGCGCAGCATCGTGTTCCACTGGCTGATGTCGACGGGCGAACCGACCGGCGCGCCTTCCGGCAGCAGCGTGTGGTATTTGATGTCGACCAGCCGCGTCGTCTGGTCGGCGCGTTCCAGATGCTTGCCGAGCGCGTAGAAGCACCAGCCCTGGTCGCGATAGAACGTGCCCTCGGTGATGCCGGCGTGGGTCTGGCTCTCCGTGCGCAGCATGTTGCACACCGCCGACACGCGCGAGATCCAGAGATCCTCGGGCTCGAGTGCGCGCACCTTGTTGTAGAAGACGTTGATGTGCGACCACATCTCGGTCGAGATCAGCGGCCGCAGCGTGCGCGCGTTCTCGCGCGCGGCCGTGATCAGGCGCACGATCGAGGACGGGTTGTCGCGATCGATCACGTAGAAATCGAGCACGTTCTCGGGCGAAGCCGTGTTGTGCCGGGCGAAGAACGGCGTCTCGTCGGCGTTGATCTGCACGATCGACATCCACCCATGCGAGCCGCTGCCGGTGCGCATGAAGGTTTCGGTGACGTCGAGGATGCGCGCGAGGTTCTCGATGCGCTCCATGTAGCGCGCGAACCACATGATGCTCTCGGCGTAGCGCGACAGCAGGTGGCGATGGCGGGGTGCGGCGTCGGTGTCGCTGAAGGCGAGGTCGCTCATGGCCCAGGCTCCCGCAGCACCCAGGTGTCCTTCGAGCCGCCGCCCTGCGACGAGTTCACCACCAGCGAGCCGCGCTTGAGCGCCACGCGCGACAGGCCGCCCGGCAGCACCCAGGTGTCGCGCCCCGTCACCGCGAACGGCCGCAGATCGACGTGGCGCGCGGCGATCCCCTCCTCGCAGAGCGTGGGTGCCACCGACAGCTTCACCATCGGCTGGCTGATGTAGTTGGCCGGGTCCGCCTCGAGCTTGGTCCGGAATTCCGCCAGCTCGTCGCGCGTCGCATGCGGTCCGATGATCAGGCCGTAGCCGCCGGATTCGCCGACCGGCTTGACCACGAGCTCGGCCAGGTGATCGAGCGTGTAGCGCAGGCCTTCGGGTTCGCGGCAGATATGCGTGGGCACGTTGTCGAGGATCGGCTCCTCGTCGAGATAGTAGCGGATGATGCGCGGCATGTAGGCGTAGATCGCCTTGTCGTCGGCGACCCCCGTGCCGACCGCATTGGCGATCGCAACATTGCCGCGCCGCCACGCATCGATCAGCCCGCGCACGCCAAGCACGCTGTCGGCGCGGAACACGTCGGGGTCGAGGAACTCGTCGTTCAGCCGACGGTAGATCACGTGCACCGGCTGCAGCCCGGCGATCGTGCGCATGAACACATGCGCGTCCTCGACCACCAGGTCGCGGCCTTCCACCAGCGGCACGCCCATCTCGCGGGCCAGGAACACGTGCTCGAAATAGGCGGCGTTGTAGATGCCGGGCGACAGCAGCACGAGCTGCGGGTCGATCACGTGCGTTGGTGCGATCTCCATCATCGCCTCGCGCAGCCGCGCGCCGTATTCGTCGACCGGGCGCACGTCGATGCCGGAGGCGAGCTCCGGCATCGTCCGCATCATCATGTGCCGGTTCTCGATCACGTAGGACACGCCCGATGGCGTGCGCACATTGTCCTCGAGCACCAGGAAACGCCCGTTCTCGTCGCGCACCACGTCGATCCCGGAGACATGCGCGTAGGTGCCGCAGGGCACATCGAAACCGATCATTTCCTGCTGGAAGTTGCAGTTGCCGAGAACGAGCTCGCGCGGCACGACCCCGTCCGTCAGGATCCGCTGGTCGTGATAGATGTCCCAGAGGAACTGGTTGATCGCGCGAACGCGCTGCTTCACGCCGCGCTCGAGTGCCGCCCACTCGCTCGCGGCCAGCACGCGCGGGATCAGGTCGAACGGCAGCACGCGGTCGATCGCGTCGCGGTCGGAATATACGGTGAAGGTGATGCCGAGATTGAACAGCTCGGCCTCGGCGAAGCGGGCACGACGGCGGAGCTCGTCGAGGTCGAAACCGCCGAACCGCTCGCAGATGCTGGCGACCGCCGGATCGAGTGCCGCATCCTGGCGGAGGTATTCGCAGAAGAAGCCGTTCTGTTCGTAGCTGTCGAACAGGCGCGAGCCGCCCATGCTCTGCGTCATTCCCGGCATGCTCTGCGACATGCGTTGGGAGGAGCCCCTGCTCGAGTTGGCCGGGCCTTGCACGCTCATTGATCATTCCTCACGCGTTCGAGGGTCTCCGTTGCCTTGAAACAGGGCGACAGCGCTGCCGGCCCCACCAATCAACGAGCATTGCACACGATGCGTTCGCATGTCTTCTCCCGGGGCTGTCGGTTTGCGGCCGCGGACGGCACCCGGCTAGAATGGCGGCCATGTCCATCGCCCGCGTCTGCGCCCCGTCCCGCCAGGACCCGGGGCGCGTCCTGCCGTGACACCGGCCGAGGACGGGTTCGACGAAGCGGCCTACCTCGCCGCCAACCCGGATCTCGCGGCCGCGTTCGCCGCCGGCCAGATCGAGACGGGCCGCGCGCACTGGATGGAGACGGGGGCGGCCGAGACGCAGGCCGGCCATCGCCCCGCCCTGCTCGACGCGGCGATCGTCGAGGGCAGCGCGCGCCCCCTGCTGGACGGCGCCGCCGTGGAGGCAGCGATCGCGGCGCTCGACGGCTTCGATGCCGACGCCTATCTCGCGATGAACCCGGATCTCGCCGCAGCCTTCGGCAGCAACCGCGTCGCCGCCGCGCGTCACTGGGTCGAGTATGGCCGCATCGAAGGCCGCATCGGTCCTGGCGACGCCCCCTATCGGGACCGATCGGTCTGCCTCGCGCGCCTGCTCGCGCATCCGTTCGGCATCGACCTCTACGCGCCGGCACTCGAGACCGGGATCGAGGGATCGGCGGGGCGCGAGCTGCTCGCCGCCTTGCGCGCGGCAGCACTCCCCGTCTCGGTGCGCCCCTACGACGATCGCGAGGACATCCCCCGCCTCACCGCACAAGCGGCCGGGCGGCCGCCCGGCCACCGGGTCAGCCTCCTGGTGGGCACGCCGGTGACACTCCGCGCGCTGCGCCACATGCTGCCGCACGCGGTGTTCGACGAGACCTATGTCGTGGCCTTCGCGCCGCGCCTGGCACTCGGCGCGCACATGCCCGACCACCCGCTGTTCGGCATGCTCGACGAGCTCTGGGTCGCCAGCGAGGCGCGCGCCCGGCTGATCGCGTCGGCGGCCCCCGTGCCGGTGCGCCACGTCCCGCTTCCGCCCCGTCCGCTCGCACCGCGCACCGAAGCGCGCCGCCTGCTCGGCCTGCCACCCCAGCTCTTCGTGCTCGCCATCGACGCGACCGCGGCGGCTCCCGGCGGCGGCGCGCCACAACTCGCCGGCGAGGTCACCGACGCGATCGCGCGCTTCCAGCGTGTCGCCGACGGCGGCGAGGATGGGTCCCTCCTGCTCGTCCGCGCCTCGCCGGCGACCGCCCCGCTGGTGGATGCAGCACTGCGCGGACACCCCGCCACCACCTTCCGCTGCGACCCCGCGCGCGCGTCCGAAGGCTCGCTCGTGTTCGCCGCCGCCGACGCGGTGCTGCTCACCGACGCGATCGCGCACGAGCTCGGCGGCCAGGAAGGGCGGCTGCGTCCCGTCAGCCCCGCGGCGATCGAGGCGGTCCTGACCGGCGATCACGCCACACCGATCGCCGAGGGACACACGATCAGTGCGGCCGAGGCGGGCGCCCGGATCGCGGCGCTGCTTCGCACGCTCGGCCTCGACGTGCCGCCACCCGCCTTCGCGACCACGATCGGGCGCAGCCGCACCGCCATGCTGCCGCGGGCGACCGCCGCCCAGACGCGGCCGGCCACCACGCTGCCGGTGCTCAGCCTCGTGCTGGCCGGCGCCGGGCTCGCGCAGTCCGGGCTCGCGACGCTGACGGCGGCCCTCGACGCGCAGGCGCATCCGTTCTGGGAGCTCTGCATCGACGGCTGGAATGCGGCCGACCCTCGGGCCCGGCGCGCCGCGATCGCCGCCGATCCGCGCATCCGCCTGCTCGCCACGCCCGCCCCCGGGCCGCTCGCCGCGCGCTGGCCCGCCAGCACCGGCGACCACCTGCTCCCCGTGCGCGACGCGGCCGAGGCGCTGCGCCGGATCGGGCAGCTCGCGGCGCTGGCGGCGCTGATCGCGGAGACGGGCGCCGAGCTCGTGGTTCGCGCCGATCCGGGCGCCTCGGCCACGCAGTTCGTCGACACGATCGAGGCCGGTG
>CAXTVZ010000272.1:0-4715 GCA_964247685.1 uncultured Acetobacteraceae bacterium | reverse complement strand
CGCGCGTTGCGCCCGCGCAGGGCCGGATCGTTCGGTCCTCGTCCCTTTGGGAGTCCACATGAACTCGATGAAACTGCTCGGCGTCGCCTCGATCGCGGCGCTGGTGGGTCTTGCCGGCTGCGAGGCGACCGACAAGGCCGCGACCGACGTGAAGTCCGCCGCACAGGCGCAGACAACGCCGACGCTCTCGACCACCGACGCGACCTTCATCAACACCGTCAGCCAGGCGGGCGTCGAGGAGATCAAGATGGGCCAGCTCGCCGAGACGCAGAGCCACAGCCCGCGCGTGAAGCACTTCGCCATGCGGATGGTCACCGATCACACGGCGGCGAACCAGAAGCTGATGGCGCTGGCCCAGCAGAAGGGCATCACGCCGACCACGACCACCGACACGATGCACGACCAGATGTATAGCCAGCTTCAGGGCGAGCACGGCCGGACCTTCGATCACGACTACCTGCAGGGTCAGATCAAGGACCATCAGATGGTCGCCGACGCGATGCAGAACGAGATCCAGAACGGCACCGATGCGGATGTGAAGAGCTTCGCCTCGATGACCCTGCCGACCATCCAGCAGCACCTGCAGATGGCGCAGGCGCTGTCGTCGCCCGCGACGATGCATCACCACCACCACAAGGCGGCAACGACGAGCTGAAGAAGAGGGTGTCGGATGGTGGGTGCGACAGGGATTGAACCTGTGACCCTCGCCGTGTGAAGGCGATGCTCTCCCGCTGAGCTACGCACCCATCCGGACGCCGCGTGTCGTAGATAATCCGCGCGCGCGGCGCAACCCCTTGGCAAAAGTGGCCGGCGCGGCCTACCAACCGCTGCGTCAGCGGATAAGCCGCTCAGCCACCGGTTCACGGAGGACCTTTCATGCGTCTCGCCACACTTCTTCTCGCGGCGTCGTTCGTTGCCCCGACCCTCGCTCTGGCCCAGACCACCACGACCACCAAGATGGCGCCGAACGCGAGCACGACGGCCACGGCACCGGCCGCCGCGTCGGCCGCGCCCGCCGCTCCGGCCGCTAGCGCGCACGCCTCTTCGGGCGGCGTCGGCCAGTATTCGAGCGAAGCGGCGGCGACCTCGGCCTGCAGCGGCGACACCGTCGTCTGGGCGAACGCCAGTTCGAAGGCGCTGCACATGAGCGGCGACAAGTATTACGGCAAGACGAAGCATGGCTTCTACACCTGCGAGAAGCAGGCGATGGCCAGCGGCTATCACGTGGGCGGCAAGCACGGCGCGCACCACAAGAAGGCGGCGTAATCCGGCGCCAGCAGTGAGCAACGGGGGATCGGCCCGGCGGATCGGCGTGCCCGATCTGCGGGCGCGCAAGGGTGGGGCGCCGATCGTCAGCCTCACCGCCTACACCGCGCCGGTGGCCAAACTGCTCGATCCCCATTGCGACATGCTGCTGGTGGGCGACAGCGTGGGCATGGTCGTCTACGGCCTGCCCAGCACGTTGCCCGTGACGCTCGACATGATGATCGCGCACGGCGCGGCCGTGGTGCGCGCGAGTGCGCATGCCTGCGTCCTCGTGGACCTTCCATTCGGGGCTTACCAGGAAAGTCCGGAGCAGGCGTTTCGCAGTGCTGCGCGGATCCTGCAGGAGACGGGGGCGGCCGCGGTCAAGCTGGAGGGCGGCGTCGCGATGGCGCCGACCGTGCGGTTCCTGGTGGAGCGCGGCGTGCCGGTGTGCGGCCATGTCGGGCTGATGCCGCAATCGGTGAACGTTGCGGGGGGCTTTCGGGCGACCGGCCGCAACGAGAACGAGGCGGAGACGGTGGCAACCGATGCGCGCGCGATCGCCGCGGCGGGCGCGTTTGCGGTGGTGATCGAGGGCACGGTAGAGCCGGTGGCCGCGGCCATCACCCGCGAGATCGCGATCCCCACGATCGGGATCGGCGCCTCGCCGCACTGCGACGGGCAGATCCTCGTCAGCGACGACATGCTGGGCCTGTTCAGCGACTTCCGCCCGCGCTTCGTCAGGCGCTTCGCCGATCTCGGTGCGATGATCGACGAGGCCGCGCGAGCCTATGCGGAAGAGGTCACCGCGCGACGCTTCCCCGGGCCCGAGCACTGCTTCGGTGCGATCACGGGAGCAACGCGGAAAGCGTCGTGAAACGCACGCCGGCGCGCTCCATGCGCACGCGGGCGAGTGCGAGCGTGGGTGCGGCGATCTCGCGGCAGGCATCGGCGATCACCCAGGTCTCGAAACCTTCCTCCACAGCGTGTTCGGCGGAGAAGGCGACGCAGTAATCCAGCGCCAGGCCTGCGAGGAACACGCGCCGTATGCCGAGCGCGTGCAGAATCGCCGCGAGACCGGTGCTCGTCGCGCCATCGTTTTCGCGGAACGCCGAGTAGCTGTCGATCTCGCGTCGCGTGCCCTTGCGCAGGATCAGCTCGAAATGCTGCGTGTCGAGCGCGGGGTGCAGGGCTGCGTTGGCGGAGTTCTGGACCGCGTGGTCCGGCCAGAGGGTCTGCGGGCCGTGCGGGAAGCTCGCCACGTCGAACGGAGAGGCACCCGGATGCTGGCTCGCGAACGAGAGATGATCGGGCGGGTGCCAGTCCTGCGTCGCGAAGCCGCGCGCGAAGACCGCGCCGGTGAGCGCGTTGATCGCGGGCACCACGGCCGCGCCGTCGGGCACGGGCAGTTCGCCGCCCGGCATGAAGGTCGGCTGCACATCGATCGCGCCCAGCATATCCCGGGCGCGATCGATGGCGACCGCCGTCATGCGTGCGCGGCGGGAGCGAACGAGGCGGCCAGCACCTCGGTCACGCGCTGGGCGAAGCGCGCGGGCTCGGTGGGCGCCTCGCCGTCCTGGATGCGGGCGAGGTCGAGCAGGAGATGGGCGGCCGCGTCGACGCTCTCGCCGGCGGTCGCCCGCGCCGCCAGCGACGCGACCAGCTGATGGCGCGGGTTGAGCTCGAGGATCGGCGGCGTTGGCGGCAGCACCTGGCCGCTGCGGCGGAGCAGGCGCTGCAGCTGCAGGTCGGGACCGGCACCGCCGGCAGCCAGCACTACGGCGCTGGTGGTCAGGCGGTCGGTCGCGCGCGCTTCCTTGATGGCCTCGCCCAGCGCCGTCTTCAGCGCGGGCAGCAAGGCGGCGAGGTCGGCGGCCTCGCCTTCGTCGGGCGTCTCGAGCGGCAGCTTGCCGAGATCGTCCACGCCCTGCGTGACGCTACGAAGCGGCTTCTCGGCGAAGTTGTAGAGACGGTCGGGCCAGAACGCGTCCACCGGCTCGTCGAGCAGCAGCACTTCGACGCCGCGGGCACGGAAACCTTCGAGCTGGGGCGAGGCGCGCAGGGCCGCCTCGCTGTCGCCTGCGAGATAGTAGATCGCCTCCTGCGACGTCTTCATGCGCGCGACGTACTCGCCGAGCGTGGTCCAGCCGTCCACGGCGCTCGACTTGAAGCGTGCGAAGCCCGCCACCTCCTGGCGATGCTCGGCATCCTCCCAGATGCCCTCCTTTACGACCGAGCCGAAGTTCTCCCAGAAGGTGGCGAAGCTCTCATTGTCCTTCGACCGGCTCTTGAGCTCCGACAGCACCTTGCCGGTCACCGCCTTGCGGATGCGCGCGAGCACGGGGGTGGCCTGCAGCATCTCGCGCGACACGTTGAGCGGCAGATCCTCGGTGTCCACCACGCCCTTCACGAAGCGCAGGAACGGCGGCAGCAGCTCGGCCTCGTCGGTGATGAACATGCGCCGGACATGCAGGCGGATGCGGCTCTCGCGCTGCTGCTCCATCGGCTCGAACGGTTTGGCTCCCGGGATGAACAGCATCGCCGTGAACTCGAGCGCGCCTTCCGCGCGCCAGTGCAGCGTGGCCCAGGGCTCGTCGTACGCGTGCGCGACGTGGTGGTAGAACTCCTTCGCGGCCTCGGGCGTGATCTCGCTCTTGGGCTTGCGCCAGAGTGCGGTGCCCTCGTTGGCCGCGACCTCCTCGCCGTCGCGCAGGATCACGATCGGCAGCGTGATGTGGTCGGCCCATTTGCGCACGATCGTCTCGAGCCGGTAGCTCTCGAGGAACTCGGCGGCATCGTCGCGGACGTAGAGCACGATGTCGGTGCCGGGCTGCTCGCGCGTCGCGGGCGCGATCGTGTAGGTGCCCTGGCCGTCCGACGCCCAACGCCAGGCCTCGTCGGTGCCCGCCTTGCGGGAGGTCACCTCGACGCGCTCGGCCACCATGAAGGCGGAGTAGAAGCCCACGCCGAACTGGCCGATCAGGCTCGGCCGGTCCTCGGGTTTCGCACCTTCGAGCGTCTCGCCGAAGGCGCGTGTGCCGGAGCGCGCGATCGTGCCGAGGTTCGACACCATCTCGTCGCGCGACATGCCGATGCCGTCATCGGACAGCGTGATGGTCTTGCTGTCCTTGTCGGGCGCGATCCGGACCTTCGCACCCTCGGGGAGGGTCAGCGCGGGCTGGGTCAACGCCTCGAAACGGCGACGGTCCGTGGCGTCGGCCGCGTTGGCGACCAGCTCGCGCAAAAAAATCTCGCGGTCGGAGTAGAGCGAGTGGACTACCAGGTCGAGCAGGCGCCCGACTTCGGCCCCGAACTCGCGCTTCTCTTCGGCAGCTGGCGTCTCGCTCATCGTGGTTGGCTTCCTATCCGTTTGGCCGCGATATGAAGCCGTGGAGGCGCTTAATCAATGCGTCCGGTGGCGTTCCCGGCGGGAGGAAGGCCAGGGCTCTGCCCTGGACCCGCCAAGGGAC
>CAXTVZ010000271.1:0-4720 GCA_964247685.1 uncultured Acetobacteraceae bacterium | reverse complement strand
GCTCTGCCCTGGACCCGCCAAGGGACAGTCGTCCCTTGGAACCCTGATTGTTGAACATGAGACGAAACCCGGACTCATCGACTTCGCCAATGCACGCCATATTTCGCGCCTAATACTCAGCCCCAACTCCGGGGTTTTAAGGGCTCCGCCCTTAACGGGGTCCAGGGGCAGAGCCCCTGGCCTTCTTCGAGCCGCACCCCGTCACGCCGCACGCATGAGGCCCACGAGCGCCCCGTCCAGTTCCTCCAGCGCGGGGATCAGCGTGCCGGCGACGCTGACCGGCACGCCGAGCTCGTTCGTATCGACCGCGTCGACCCGCGGGTCGGTCGCGAGATGCCCGATGAAGCTGTCGACAAGCTTGCGGACCGCTTCCACCCGCGACACCTCGATCGTGCCGCCATCGATGTCGCGCAGCGCCGCCATCAGGCGGACCTTGTGGTTGCCGGTGACGCCGTTGAGACCCAGTTCGGCAATCGCCTGGTAGTCCTGATCGTCGCTCCGGCGCAGCACGTCCTGCAGAGCGGTGATCTGCGCGTCCACCCGGTCGCTGGCCTCGGTCCAGATGGATTGCACGTTGCGCCAGGTCCGCTGCGGCCCGACCACTGGCACGGCCTCCGCTGCCTCGATCGCGACCCCGAGGATGGAGCGCACCCATTCGTTCTGTGCCTGCGTCGCCGCCACGCCGCCCCTGTTCATCCGTTGATGGAACGATACTATAGGCAAGGCTCGCGGCTGCGTTAAGAGGCTTCAATGTCCGGCGACAAACTCAAGGCGGCTTTTCTGGGATTGACCGATCGCGGCAAGGCGAGCCTCGCGAAGAGCTGCGACGAGCGCGCGCAGCGGGAGCTGCGCGACGTCGCCGACGTGCGCCAGCAACTCGTGCAGATGGACGACGCTCATCCCGACAAGGCGAAGTGGGCGCACGAAGCCTCCACGCTCGAGGGGAAGGTGCAGGCGGCGCGCGCGCTTGAGCCGGTCCGCGACGCCTACGTGGCGCTCGGTTCGCTGGGCAACGAGACCAAGGACCTGCGCGAGAGGGTGACGGAGGCGGGGTCGGCCCTCGGCCAGGGGCGCAAGCAGCTCGGCCTGCTCGATCTGAACCTGATCGCGATCCGGCGAACGGCGCTGATGACCCCGAATGCCAAGGCAGCGGAAAAGACGCGCACGGCGCTCGCCAAGCTGGAGATCGAGCGCGCGCAGGTGGGCAAGGACGAGGAGAAGGCCGAGGCGTTGCTCGGCCGCGCGGTCAAAGCGCTGAAGGAGGCGGAGAAAGGGTTGCTGACCAAACCCGAAACCGGGTCCGAACGCGCGGCGTCGCGCGGGGTGCTGGACACCATGGCGGGCGTGCCCGGGCTGGACGGCATCCTGAGTCCATCGCGCGCCGACGGGCGCGGGCGGCGCAATGCCGGCGAGGAGGCGGCGGCGCGACTCGACGTGTTCGACGGGCACTTCGCCAACCCCGCCGCCACCGAAGCGGCCCAGGTCGAGAACACCGCGATGCGGACGGGCGCGGTGATCCGCGCGGCCGCGATGCAGCAGGCGCGCACCAGGAACGATCCCTCGATCGCACACCGTCTGGGGGCGCTGATGGTGGACGAATACGCGCCCGACCTGAAGCTCGACGCGAAGACGAAGGCGTTGACCGAGGCGCTGGTGATGGACGATCCGGTCCAGAAGCTGCTCACCGGCAAGATCCGGTTCGAGGACGCGGTTCAGCGCATCCGCGACCAGGCGCAGATCGGCGACGTCGATCCCTCCAGGATGCTGAAGCTGCTGCGCAACCAGTTCGAGATGCACATGGGCAGCCTGGATCTGAACACCGACATCACGAACGCGAGGCTGGAGGCCGACGTCGTCCTCAAGACGGACGTGAACGGCAACGTCGAGGAGCAGAGCCAGAAATTCGTCCTCTCCGATCTCGAGGGCGAGATCGACCCCAGCTGGGCGAAACGGCCCGACACGTTCGGCCTGGCCGGGCCTGCACTCGACGCCGGCGGGTTGAAGCTCGGCCCGGCATTCAAGGCGACGCTCGACAAGCTGGAGCAGGAACTGACCGCCTGGGACACCGAGGAGACCGCGGGTCCGGACGTGCTGGGGATCAAGGCGCCGAGTTGGGCCGGTCAGAACAAACCGCCGCAGCTCGACCAGCCCGGCACGGGACGGGAGACCGATCCGGCGCCCTCGGGCCTGACCGAAAAGGCGCTCGCCGACGCGGCGGCCAGGCTGACCGACCCGGCCGCGCGCACGACGGTGACGGCGATCAAGACGACGAAGACCGGCACGGATCGCGAGCGCGAGGTCGACAAGGACGGCAACTACGTGCTGGTCGAGAAGCCGCTCCAGGCCGCGCCTTATATCGCCGCCCCTGGGCTGGGCCAGGACCACAAGGTGCGCGCGCCGCTCGCCAACGGCGATGACCGGGCCGCGCTGCATGGCGCGCTCGACGAGCGCGAATACGCTCATCTGCGCATGCTGCAGCGGGCCGATGCGGAAGACCGGGCGACAGCGATCAGTGTGAACGGCAAGAAGCAGACCCCGGAGCAGGTCGTTCGCACGTTCCTGGGCAAGACCTACGCGCTCGACGACAACGGCGTGGACCGGCTGCTGAAAGCCGTGGCCGTGGCGTTCGACACGGTGCCGCTCACCATCACCTTCGCCGCCGAGAGCATGTTCAGCGAGGACAAGGACGCGCCGGCACACGGCACCGCCTATGTCAGCGATGTCGTCTACACGCGAAGCCAGGAGGACGCGTCAGGCCTGATCGGCCGTGGCGACAATGTCGGGATCGATCCCGCGCCGGTGGTGGCTCCCGAGAAGCCCGGGACCATCGCGCCCGGGGTTGAGGAGATGATCGAGCAGCGCAAGCGGCAAGGGGCGGACACCGCCGAGCTCGAAGCGTTGCTGAAGAAGGCCCAGGAGAGTGCGGGCGAGACGGCGAAGGGCGCGAACGGTGGCCCGACCGGCCCCACGTCGCCGAAGGTCGGCATCGTCGGCGGCGCCGGCGGCAGCTGGAAGGAAGAGCGAGGCGAGAATTACCAGCGCTGGCGCCCCGACAAGGACCGGCGCGAGGGCCGGCTGGACGAGCGCATGCTGCAGCAGAACGCGCAGACTTTCGGCGCCGTGAACCCGAGCTTCGATAAGACGCAAGGCACGTCAGCGGAATTCATGGGCACGGACGAGGGCCGCAACTATTACGGCAATGCGCATTTCCTGCTGAACGACGGCGTGCGCGGCCGCGCGGCCTTCAGTGTCCGCGGCGCCTCGATTTCGGTCGGCGGGGGAAAAACGGCGGTGCAGCGTACCGATCTGGTCATGATGCTGTTCGACATGATCCGCGGCAGCGACTCCAATCTGCGCTACATCGACGCGATTGCGCTGTTGGCGAAAGGGGGTGCCAAGGCGCTGGCGACCGCCACGGATTGGGAGATCCACATCTATGGCGGCTTTGACATGACGAAGGATGCGAAGAGCATCTATCTCTCGTCCAAGATCCAGGATCCGGTGCGGACGCGCATCGAGAAGTTTGCCGCGAAGAACAACATCTCGGTGGAGACCAGCATACCGGATGGCAAGGCCGTGATCGCCAAGGGCGACCCGGTCAGGCAGGAGTTGGCGTCGATCTGATCGCTTCGGAGGGGCGGTCTTCTCGTTTGTCGATCGGCGTGCCCGACGTGCATCGCCAAAGACTGCTGCCCGGATGGCCCGCAGCAGGCGACAGGGGGCGCTTCTTACGCCTTATGCCCTAGGCGACGCGGCGATTTTCCCGCATTGTGGGCGGCCAAAGGGTCCGTGTGGCAGTGCGGGTAAGGAAGGCGTCTCGGCGCGTCGCGCGAGCCACGGTGAAGCGAGGCTTCCGGCTCGCCCTCGATGCGGGGCTCCGGGTCAGGGCTTGGCCTACATGCGCCCGACCGTTCCTCGTGGCTGGACGCCAGCTGAAACGCCGAGCGGACGACGCGAGCCTACGAGATGGTGCAGAGCCATCGGCGCGTGCTCGTGCGAACGTGCACAGGCGCGCCGCAATGCCGTGTGGTGCCGCCGACGACCATGGCGTTGAAACAGGACCATCACGGCATCAAGGACAGGATCCGATGTATGCGCGGCTTCAAGGGCATCGGGAGTGGAGAAACTCTGGTCGGTCAGGCGGCCATAGCCAAGCCGGTGGGCGGTCACTGCAGACGCCCGTCCAGAACCGCGGCACGGACCACAGCGCTGCGCTGAGTGCTCGCGACGGGCATCTCATCCGCTGCTTCTTGGCCATGCGGGCGTTTGAAATCTCGTCGACGCACCCCTCGGCGCTTGATGTCGAGATGGGTTGTCTCGAACGATAGCGCTTGCCGTCGTTGATGACGAAAGCAGTGTTGTCCGCCAATGGCGACGAAGATCTTCACAGTTCAACGGAAGTCGGGCAACCGGACGGCGGACCTTCGCCGTTGAGGTGAGCGATCAGCGACGCGAGACGCCGCATCCACAACGGCCCGACGTGGGATTCCCGTGGTAGCCGTTCCAGATCAGGTGGAGAAGCCGTCAAACATGCTCGTCAACGACGAGCAAGCGCGGCGATGTGTCGAGGACCAAGCGCGTAGATCCCGCGACTTCTGAATCTCTGATGCACCCGCATGGAGATGTGCCCGCCAGCCAGGATGCAGGCTGCATGCCGCTTTCATAGCCGGTTCGGAACCGTGCGATCCCTGCGCGGCCATGGTGCGCGGCGGCTCGGTGC
>CAXTVZ010000270.1:0-4740 GCA_964247685.1 uncultured Acetobacteraceae bacterium | reverse complement strand
TGGCCTTCTACGCCGCCTGCAATTCAGCGCCGTTCAGCGTATTATCGCACAGCTTCGCCCACGCATCGGCATACGCAGCCCAGCCCGGATGCCGGGACAGCTGCTTGAACGGACCGGTCGCGAACTGCTTCAGCGCCGTGACCCGAGCTACCGCCTTCACGCGCGCCTTTCGCAACTCCTCCGTCTCCTCCGGCGTCCGTGCCTTCGGTTCCAGCGCGCGTACCGTCGCGAACGCCTCGGCCGCCGCCGTCACCTGAGGCGTCAGCCCGGTGGGCGCATCGGGGATCACGCCCTGCGCGATCGCGTCCTTCTTGATCCTGTCCCAGCCTTTGATGTCCCAGGTGGGAGACTGTGGCCTGAAGCTGGCGGCTGGTGCGGCCGCCCCGTCCGCCGCATTGCTCAGGGCCAGGTCCTTCATCAGCTTGCGGATCCGGTCGAGGCGTTGTCCGAGATACTGGGACATCAGCTTGTTGCCGCTGAACCCGCGATCCGCCATCGCCTTGCTGATCTCGGCTGCGAGGTGCGTCAGCGCCGTCTGCACCTCGATCGCGCCGGCACGGATCTTCCTGAAGTCGGTGCCGCCGCGAAGCTTCTCGAGCTCGGCCTGCGCCGCGACATACCTGGCGAACCGCTCGGAGACGCCAGACCTGATGTCCTTGTTGGCGAGGATCGCGCCCGCCTCCACCGCATTGTCGTAGGTCTCCTGCCAGGCCTCGACGGTGAGGTTGGGGCGCGGCGCAAAGGGCCGGTCGGTCTGGCGATCGGCTTTCGCCACCTGCTCGCTGCGGGCGTGTTCGCCGATGGCGAGCACGTAGAGCTTCAGCGGTTCGGCCGCGTCGCGCTGGCCGCGGAGGAACTCCGCGGTCGCGAGCATCAGCTTGCCGGTCGCGTCGCGGAAGGCCATCTCCGCGGCCAGCTGCTTCTGCGGATCGCTCTCCCGCTTCTCGATGGTCTCTTCCAGGGTCTCGAGTCGGGCAAGTGCGCTCGTGATGTCGTCACCCGTGCCCTGGGCTGCCGCACCCCCGGCGCAGGCCGCGGCGTAGAAGGACTTCCATTCCGCACCCGACACTTTCTCGGGCTTTGCCGGCATCTTCGGCCAGCCGCCCGCCAGCTGCGCATCCAGCTCCCGCAGGCGCTGCGCCGCCGACGAGATGATCCGCTGCAGCGCACCCGTCATGGAGGGTATTTCGGCTACGATGCCGCGGCATCCTTCGGCAACGACCAGCACCTCGTCGAGCGCGTCCTTGAGTGCGAGACAGGCCCGTCGCCAGCCCTGCGGGTCGGCATTCCGGTCGGTGGCGTCCCGGGCAGCGAGATGCTTCATCGCGCGGGCGAGCGCCTTCTCGACGCCGCCATCCCTGGCGGGGAGACAGGCCTTTTCGACCGCCGCGGCCCAGTTCGTCGCCCAGACCTGATCGTCGAGCGGCTCGGCGCCGATCGCGGCCTGGAAGTTCGTGTCCTTGAGGCCGAGCTTCACCAGTTCCTGGTTGAGCTTGTCGGCCTCCTGCCTCGCGGTGACGCGCAGCCGCACCATGAACTCGGTCATGCCGGCATGGACCTCCTGCCGGTCGTTCTCGTCGCCGTTCGACATCGGCGACCACTCGCACAAGGCCGCGGCCAGGTCGTTCAGCGACGCGATGGCCTTCAGCACGGTGGTGCGGCTCACGGCGGGGTCGGCCGCGGCCTGGGCGCCGCCGAGCAGGGACGCGGCCTCCGCACGGCGGGTTTCCGCCTTGGCCACGGCGTCCGAGATGCCGGTGCCGTGGTCGTCATGCAGCCCGGCGCCATAGGCCTCGTCCTTCGCCGAGCGCCAGGTGCTCGCGCTGATGTCGGCGCTGCCGTTGTAGCGCCAGTCGCGATCGTAATCCTGCTTGCGCTCGTCACCGCGCCGGAGGTCCTGCACCTTGTTCTTGACCGAGGCGGCGGCCGAGACGACGGCACCCGGCATGGCGGCGATCTTGGAGTAGGCGCCACGGGTGTTGGCGTCCTGCCACTTGTCCGCGATCTCGTCCTCGGCCTTCTGTCCGGAGTCGGCGCGCAGCGCCGCCTCGAGAATCCAGATCGCGTTGGCCTTGTTCGCGATCGTGGTCTCGTCGATCCCGTTGCTCTCGACGAACGACCGCGCGGTCTTCTCGTCCTCGCGCGCCAGGATCGCGATGTAGAGCTTGGCGTATTGCGCGGCCTGCTTGAACAGCTCGATGCGCGCGACGGGGTTGCCCGCCCTCGCCTCCGCGATCAGCTGCTTGGCGTCGTCCGCTCGCGCCCACTCGATATTGGTGAACACGATCTGGCTGCCATAGGTGATGACCTTGCCGGTCACCTTCAGCGTGTATTTCGCGGCGACCCCGAAATGGGCGCCACCCAGCTCGGCGCCCGCGCCCGCCACGTCGAGCGTGGCGACGGAGACCTTCACGCCGGCCTTGCCCATCGCGATGCCGCGGGCCTGCTGCTCGTTCTGCAGCGCGTAGGTCAGCGCGAAACCGTCCTCGAGCTCGCCGCGCGCGACGCGGCTGACGGACTCGTCCTCGGCCGCGCGCGCCACCCCGAGCATCGCACCCTGCTTCGCCAGCTCGGCGAGCGCCAGGCCGAGCTTCAATCCGGCGACCCCGAGCGCCAGGCCGGGCACGAAGCTCGCGATCAGTCCCGACACTTCCGCGATGTCGCCGGCATGGTCGGCGAGCGCCCCGGTGATCGCCGGGGCATGGTCGCCGAGCAGCTTGCCGACCTTGGCCGCATCACCGGGCGCGCTCCCCGTTTTCTTCGCGACCGACGCCGCCGCGTTCAGGGCGGTGCTGAGCTTGGTCTCGGCATCGACGATGCCGTCGAACAGCTGCCTGGCGACGTTCGGCTGCAGGCCCTCGAACTCGTTGGCCTCGAGCGCGCCGGCGACCTCCTCGCCCATGCCGAAATTGGTCTTCAGCTGGTCCGCGAACTCGCCGATGGCCTTCTTGGCGTCGCCGTTCTTGAGGATTTCGGCGAACATCTGCTTGGCACTGCCGGCCGCCTCGTGGGCCTGGTCCTGGATGAACTTGACGATGTCGGCGGGGCTGCTGAGATCGTAGATGTTCTTCTCACACAGCTTGACGGCATCGCGCCGGAGGAATTCCCGCTCGCACTTCCGCCAGGCCTGCAGCGACCGGATGAAGTTGGGCGGCCACCATTCCTCGGGCAGCTTGGTCGAGGCCATCATCTCCTCGACATCCGCAAGCGCGCCGCCCGCGTCGCGGATGCGGTACGCCTTGGCGACGATCTTGCCGGTCATGTCGGCCAACTCGGCCAGTTCAGCCGCGGACGGCGCCGAGACGAAGCGGTCGAAATAGAAGCTGGTCCGCTCGAAGCTCCGGGTGGAGTGCGGCTCGATCACCTCCTGAAACCGGGCTGCGAAATCCTGGCCCTCAGGGAAGCCCGCTTTCTCCTGCGCCAGGATCTCGCGCTTCCTGTCGGGTGCGGCGGTGATCAGCTCGCGCCGCGCCGGCAGCGTGAAGCGTTCCTTCCAGAACTGGTCGGGCACGTGTTCCGTCAGCATGCCCTTCAGGCGCGACGCGGCGTCGACGGAGGCCTGCTGCTCGGGCGTCAGCGCGAGCCGGCGCGCATCGCCGAGTGCCGAATCGAGACGGATGCAGCGATCCGTGACCGTCTCGAGCACGTCGATGATCGCCGCGAAATCGGCCTGGCGCTTCTCGGGCTTGGCGCGGTCGAGATCCTCGATGAAGTCATAGTCGCTGAAGACGGCCGCTTCGCGCGACTTGGCCTGCTCGTGCTCGGCGAGGATGCCGCGGATGGTGGCGATGCAGGCGGGATCGGGCAGGTGCTCCAGCGACCGGTCGACCTGCGCGCCGCGCTGCGCCTGCGCGATCGCAGAAGCCGCGTCCTGCTTCCGCTTCAGCTCCTGCGCGCGCGTTTCATACGGTGCTGCGGCAGGCGGGGCGACCGCGGGCCGGGGCGGCGTGCGCATGCGCGCGAGCAGGCGCTGGCGGTTCGGGGCGTCGTTCGGCCGGCTGAGTTTCGCGGTGACGAAGCCGGGTTTGTCGAGCGCTTCGGACATGGATTCTGCCTCCGGTTCCGGACGTCAGGTCAGGCGGCGAGTGCCTTGAGATTGCGGCTGATCAGGCCGAGCTGCTGCGTCATCGTCGCCTTGACCTGGAGGTCGAGGAAGCCGTTGTCGTCGATGTCGCGCAGCAACTCGTCGGCGTTCAGGTAATCGACATACTCGTCGATGATCTCGCGCGCCTCGTTCTGCAGCGCGATCCGCTGGCTGCCGTCGGCGTTCAGCGCATCGTCGAGTTTATCGATCAGGCGCTCGTCAAGATAATCGAGCACGGTGTACAGCACACCGACATTCGAGGCGATCGTGCCGTAATCGGGTTCGTCCTCGCACTCCGCGAGCAACACGCGTTCCAGCTTCTGGAGCTCGGCCTGGGCCTGGCTGCGGGCGTTGGCCCAGAGGATCCGGGACTGGAGGAAAGCGACGCGTGGCGAGATCCTGGTTGCCGGCGCTCCCTGACCCCTGGGAGGGGCGGCATCGGCCGGAAAGGTGACCCCGAGCACCCGCTCGATCCAAGCCTGCTGGCCCGCGGTTTCTGCTGCCATCGCGCTCTCCTTGGTAGCGCATTGTTAACCCGGAACGGACGTGATCCGCAACGGTACGAGCGGCGACTAGCGGGTCCTCTCGGAGTTCGAACATGGTAAGGCCAGGGCTCTGCCCTGGACCCGCCAAGGGACAGTCGTCCCTTGGAACCC
>CAXTVZ010000269.1:0-4745 GCA_964247685.1 uncultured Acetobacteraceae bacterium | reverse complement strand
CCGATATGAATCAAGCCGCAAGGAAAGTACATAACACCCTCTAGCTGCGGTCGGCCATCCAGCGGGTCTTAAAGTAGACCGCATGCAGCAATCGGAGTTCGATCGAGGTGCGTGAAGGTGGCTCGAGACCCAGGTGGAAGCCCGTCATCATGCGGATCTCCACATCGACGACGAGCGTGATCCAGATGGGTTCAGAGTCTCCCGCCTCGCCTCATCGACGATCGGGATATCGCTCGCCGGTGGTCGACCTGCACGACTTCTAGCGGTCGCGACCTCGTACGCCCCAAGTGTCGCACTGCGGGCACGAACAAGAGCTTGTCTTCCCCTCGCCGCGAGACCTGCCTCATGGTCGGAATATTGTATCCCGCGATTATTCGGTTCCCGACATCAATGGCCAGGAATGACCATCACGGCGGACTATTTTACGGCACCCGCTGAACGACCATGACATCTGTTGAAGCAGCCGCTCCTCAAGTCTCGTCTAAGTTTCCGCGGTTCCGACCGATGAAGGATACCGCTCCCGCCTACTCGGCCGCGAGGCCGATCGTGAGCGGCATTTTGAAATCGTTAGCCTCGGGAAGCTCGAACACCAGCACCTCTGCTGTCGCGTCCAGCCCAAGGACCTGCGCTGCGATCATCCCGCCAACTTCGTGTTGCCAGAGCCACAATCCGTTGGTCTGGCCACGAAAGCTTGGCTCACCTCCGAGCGCCCCTGCGGTCCTGAAGCCGGATGCCAGTCCGATCGCCCACGCCCCGTCGACAACCTGTCCATCGCGGCGTCGAACCCGGCTACGGTCATCGACCAGCGGCTCAGAACCGGTGCTGAGCTCGATCGAAACACCGTTTTCGTCGAGCAGATGGATCGGGCTCGGGCGATAGCCAAGCGCCACCACAATCAGATCAGCGTCGTCAAGCACGGAGGTGACGAGCCCGGACATCTCCGGCTTTTCCTCGGGAACGTGATGAAATACGACACGATCTTCCGATCGCGCGAAGCCGAACTCACCCGCCGAGCGCACGAGATCAGCGGAACCAAAGCGCAGGCCCCCGAGGCGGTTGACGAAGCCGCTGACCGGGCAGAGGTCCTCTGATTCGAAGTCACGATAGCCGGCTTCATGCGCCGCCTCCGGGGAGCGGTAAAACAATCGCAACTTGTTCCGGTGCAGCACCGTGATGCTGCTCGCCTCAAAGCGCTCGGGTACGCAACGCAGGAGAAGGCGGGCGGAAGAGACCGCCCCCGAGCCGCTTCCGAGCACCGCGACGCGCAGCTTGCGACCGGGCTCGAAGCGACCGAGCAGCCGCTCAATTCCGCCGCACGTGAGGAGCTCGTCTGAGCTGACCAGGTAATCCTTGTAGCGAGGCAGAAGCTTCAGCCGCCCGAAAGCGAGTTCATGCCTTGGCTGGTCGACCTTCTGGTCGGCGCCGCAGGCTAGCACGAGCGAGTTCGCCTCGAACGTCTCGCAGCCTCCTGGGCCTTGAACGACGATGTCCCAGGTTCCGCGGGTGGTCCGGCGAGCTTCGAGCGCACGCGTCTTTTCCAGCACGTGCCCGTCAGGATGGGCGTGCAACACGTGGGCGAGTGCTGTGCCCGTGCGGCGCAGCAGACGCCCCACCTTATCAAGCGTGACAGCATCGATGCCCAGGGGGCGAAGCGCCTCCGCCTCCGGTGACGCGCGTAGCACGGCAAGTTCGGGCTCCAGAAGACCGTCGAGCGCTGCGAGGAAGGCCGCAGCCCCACTGTCGGAGTCGATCGGGTAATCGCCAAGGCGGCCGCTTCCCAGGCCTTCTCCGGCCTCCACGACGGCAAGCCCGCGATCAAGCATGGCGCCAAGTTGCCCTGCCCGGCTCGCCGCCAGCAGAACCGCGGTGCCACCGGGACCACCACCGATGATCGCGGTGCCAAGCGGTGCGGGGCGCGACGCGCGACGCCCTAGCTGCGCGTGGCGCAGATTGCCGGCGACGCGCGAGACGATCTCGCAGCACGCCTCGACGTCGTCCGTCGTCAGTTCGTCCCAGAGGGGAAACGCGATGATCCTGGAGGCAATACGTGTGGTTTCAATCAATGACGTGCCAGCCGCGAAAGCGCGGAAGAACGGCTGCTCGGCTACATGCGGGTGGAAGTAGCGCCCGCACTCGAGCCCCTCGTTCGCGAAGGCGGATATGAGCTTATCGCGGTCGAAGGCAATGTCGGCGGGGGGTAGCAAGGGCATGAAGGAAAAAGCCTGCCGCTGGCCGAGAAAACCTTGCGGCGTCCAGTCAGGCAAGCGGCTCCGATAAGTCGCCGCGAGCGACGCGCGGTGAGCGGACAGAGCCTCGAAGTCGCGGAACTTGGCAATCGCGAGTAGCGCCATGATCTCGCTGAGCTTCGCGTTCAGGCCGGGCAGGCTTGCCGAACGCGGCGCTTTGAAACCGTAGTTGGCCATGGCGCGGAGCGAAGACGCGATCTCAGGGTTTGAGCAGTGCACGACCCCCGCCTCGCCCACCGAGAAGGTCTTGGTGGCATGCATAGAAAACACGATCGGATGCGGGCTTGCCGCACCCACTGGTCGCCCATCTGCAGCCAGCGCGCCGAGGCATGCGGCGGCATCGATCACGACAGGGATGCCGGTTCGCTTTTGCAACGCGGTATATTGATCGAGATCGACCATGCTTCCGAACGTAGCGCAGGGAACGACCACCGCGATCTCGTCGGCACGCTGGTCGATGATCTCCCGCTCCAGCTTCGGATCGAGGAGCCATGTCTGCGGATTGACGTCGCAAAAGAGCGGCTCGAGTCCCGCCCAGATTGCCGCTTGACAGGTCGCGGCGAAGGTGAAGGAGGGCATCAGGGCATATTTGGCGCCAGGTCGCGAGGCGGCCAGCAGCCTCATGGCGATCATCAGACCGAGTGTCGCATTGCATACCGAGACAGAGCTTCCAGGAACTCCGAAATACGCGTCAAACAGCCCTTCGAGCTCGACCACGAAAGGCCCACTGTTAGTGTACTGACGGCGGCTTTCCATCTCCGCGATTGACGGAAGCAGCGGCGCCATCAGAGGCGGGTTCGGGCGGAGGAACGGAAAACGCGCGGTCGGCCTAGTCATGTCGGAACGCACCTCCTCAAGCATATCGTCCCGGCGGCCGCTCTCACTGGTAGCGCCAATGGTCGTTGGCGGGTCGATTCTGCACTACTGGAGGTAGACGTCGACACGTTCTTCTTCCAATCCAATACTGAGGGTGTGGGCCGATGGAGCGTCAGAGACAACGCCTAGCGAAGTTCGCACAACCTTTCGAAAAAGGCACGGGGCTTCGTGTGAAGTCATTGACCTTTGTCAACGATGGCATGTGCGCCCAACGCTTCATCGGCATTTGCTTTCGTCACCCGCACCATGGTGGATCCGTCGCGACATTCCACTATAAGGCTTGAGGGATCCCTGGGCAGCAATCCTCCATCAGGTAAGCCAGCAATGCATTCATCCTTGTGTAGGCGGCCACGTATAGCAGAGAGCGGCCCTCGCGTCGGAACCTCACCAGACCGGCATGCTTGAGATGGTTCAGGTGGAAAGACAGCATCGTCGCGGGCAGGTCGAGCCGCTTACCGATGTTCCCGGCGGAGATGCCGTCAAATCCGGATCGCACGAGCAGCCCAGAAATATATGCCCGGGTGCCCTGAGCCAGCGCCGCCAGCACCAAACTAGCATTCTTAGTATCTATATTCCTAGAATAGTTAAAAATTTTTGGAGCGTCAAGAGGCGCGGTGGTTCAGGCTGGCTGAAGCGACGGCAGACGAAGCCGCATGCCTGACACCGGGCGCGGTCTCGCGGACAGGGCAGGCGAGGCAGGAGAGCGGGCGGACCTACTCTGGGACGATTGGGAGACGCCCTCCCGGGTGCCTTCGTCGCCCGATCTGCATTTCGAAGGCTTTGACGGCCCGCTCGACCTGCTGCTCGATCTATTAGAGCGCAAGCGCATCGACGTGCGGCCCATGTCGCCGCGCGCCATGGTCGAACAATTCGCGGACGCCTTGGAGCGCTACGCCCCGCATGTGCGGCTCGAGCGTCGAGCCGACTGGCTGGTCATGGCGGCGCGGCTGGTGCTGTTACGCTCGCGCTTCTGTTTTCCCGCGAGCCCCGAGGAGGAGCGAGCAGCCGAGCGAGAAGTGCGAGACACGCACCGGCAGCTGGACGCGCGCCGCGCCGTGCGTGCGGCCGTGGCCTGGCTCGACGCGCGGCCGCAGCTCGGCCGCGACGTCTTCGCGCGTCCTGTCGGCGTGAGCCCGCGCGTGTCCTCCTACATGGACCTGATGGAGGCCTGCCTCGCGGTCCTGCTGCGCGAGGAGGAGCTCGAGCAGCAGCACACGGCCGAATGGGCAACGACGCTCACCATCCGCCCGACGTCTCTCTATTCCGTGGCCACGGTTATCGCTTGGATGAGAGAGCGCCTCCAGACGTCGACCCTTGCAGAGTGCTTGGAGCGTTTTTCATTCCACCCGCTCAGGCGGCGGCCCAACACCCGGGGCTCACCTCCCGCACGGCCCTAAGCGCCACGCTCGTTGCTGCTCTCGAGCTTGCCCGGGGCGGCGAATTGACGCTTTTCTAGGATCAGTAAGCCTCGACGTTCCAGCCGATTTTCGTGCAGGCGTGCCGAAGCGTCGGGAACCCAGGCGGCCAGTAGCGAAGCCGTCGCCTACAAACAGACGCCCACGGACTCCGGAGTTGAGCGTCCGGCGATTGGGCGTTCCTGCCCCCGCTTCCCCGGTTCCACTC
>CAXTVZ010000268.1:0-4745 GCA_964247685.1 uncultured Acetobacteraceae bacterium | reverse complement strand
GATCCAGGTCAATTGAGAGGAAGGCCAGGGCTCTGCCCTGGACCCGCCAAGGGACGGTCGTCCCTTGGAACCCTGGTTGTTTGGAGGCTCGCTTGAGTACGGGGTTTTAAGGGCCCCGCCCTTAACGGGGTCCAGGGGCAGAGCCCCTGGCCTTCTTCTAGGCCGCAAGCGCCACCCGAACCGCATCCAGCGCCGCCGCAGCACCCGACGCATCCGGCCCCCCGGCCTGCGCCAGATCGCGCCGTCCGCCACCGCCCTTGCCACCGACCGCGCCGACCGCCGCGCGAACGAGGGCGACGGCATCGAAGCGCTCGACGAGGTCGGGCGAGACCGCGACCACCAGGCTTGCCTTGCCCTCCGCGGTCGAGACCACGGCGACGACGCCGCTTCCGGCCTGGGTGAGCAGCGTGTCCGCGATGCCTTTGAGGTCGCGTGCGGGGATCTCGCCCAGGTCGCGGGCGACGAAGCGAACACCGGCGATCGTCTCGTCGGCTGCGGCCGTGGCACCGGTGGCGAGCTTGCGCTGGAGGTCGCCCACCTGGCCCGCGAGCGTGCGGCGCTCGGCGAGCAGCGTCTCGAGACGCTGGGGGAGCTCGGCGGGCGAGGCACGGAGCTGTTCGGCGAGCGTGGCGAGGATCACGTCGCGCTCGGCGATGGCGGCTTCGGCGGCGGAACCGGTGACCGCCTCGATGCGGCGCACGCCCGCGGCGACACCGGTTTCGGTCACGATGCGGAACAGGCCGATCTCGCCGGTGGCGGCGACATGGGTGCCGCCGCAGAGCTCGATCGACCAGGCGGCTTTCGCGTGCTCCTCATCGGCGGCGCCCATCGAGACGACGCGCACCTCGTCGCCGTATTTCTCGCCGAACAGCGCCATCGCACCCAGACCCACCGCCTGCTCGGGCGTCATCAGCTGGGTGGTGACGGCCGAGTTCTCGCGGATGCGGCGATTGACCTCGCGCTCGACGGTGGTGAGTTCGTCGCGGGTGATCGGGCGGGGCTGGCTCACGTCGAAGCGGAGCCGGTCGGGGGCGTTGAGGCTGCCCTTCTGGGTCACGTGGGGGCCGAGCTCGCGGCGGAGCGCCTCGTGCAGCAGGTGGGTGGCGGAGTGGTGGGCGCGGATGGCGGCGCGGCGGGCGCCATCCACGGCGGCGTGGACCGGCTGGCCCACGCGCGCGGTGCCCTCGCGGATCGTGCCGGTGTGGATCACGAGGTCGCCGAGCTTGCGCTGGGTGTCGGTGATCGCGATCGCCAGGCCGGTGGCAGGGTCGGTGCCTCCTGCATCGGTGATCACGCCGGTGTCGCCGACCTGACCGCCGGACTCGCCGTAGAAGGGTGTCTGGTTGAGCACGAGCTGGACGGTCTCGCCGGCTTCGGCGGTCTCGCGGAGCTCCCCGCCCACGAGCAGCGCGGTGACGGTGGCGTCGGCCACTTCCGTCTCGTAGCCGAGGAACTCGGTGGCGCCGAGGCGGTCGCGCAGCTCGAAGAAGGGGCGCTCGGTGGCGGCTTCGCCCGAGCCGGACCAGGCGGCGCGCGCGCGGGTGCGCTGCTCGGCCATCGCGGCGTCGAAGCCGGCGGTGTCGACCGCGCGGCCGCGTTCGCGCAGCGCGTCTTCCGTCAGGTCGAGCGGGAAGCCGTAGGTGTCGTAGAGGCGGAAGGCGACCGGGCCGGGCAGGGGCTCGCCCTCGCCGAGCCGGGCGGTCTCCTCGGCGAGCAGGCCTAAGCCCCGCTCGAGCATGGATTTGAAGCGGTCCTCCTCGAGACGCATGGTCTCGCGGATCAGCGCCTCGGCGCGGCCGAGCTCGGGATAGGCCGCACCCATCTGGCGGATCAGCGGGGGGACGAGGCGGAAGAAGCTCGCCTCCCTGGTGCCCATCATGTGCAGGTGGCGCATCGCGCGGCGCATGATCCGGCGCAGCACGTAGCCGCGGCCGTCCTTGGCGGGGAGCACGCCGTCGGCGATCAGGAAGCTGGCGCTGCGGACGTGGTCGGCGACCACGCGGTGGCTGGTCCGGAACGGACCGTCGGGCGCCTGGCCGGTGATCTCGGCCGACGCCGCGATCAGCGCGCGGAAGGTGTCGGTGTCGTAGTTGTCGGAGACGCCCTGCAGCACCGCGGCCATCCGCTCGAGCCCCATGCCGGTGTCGATCGAGGGGCGGGGCAAGGGCGTGCGGGTGCCCGGTGGGTCCTCGTCGTACTGCATGAAGACGAGGTTCCAGATCTCGACGAAGCGGTCGCCGTCCTCGTCCGCGGAGCCGGGAGGGCCGCCGGGGATGTGCTCGCCATGGTCGAAGAAGATCTCCGAGCAGGGGCCGCAGGGACCTGTGTCGCCCATGCGCCAGAAATTGTCGGCGGTCGGGATGCGGATGATGCGGCGGTCCGACAGGCCGGCGATGCGCTTCCACAGCTGGGCCGCCTCGTCGTCGTCCGCGTAGACCGTGACCAGGAGGCGGCCGGGGGCGAGGCCGAACTCGCGGGTGATCAGCGTCCAGGCGTGCTCGATCGCCAGCGGCTTGAAGTAGTCGCCGAACGAGAAATTGCCGAGCATCTCGAAGAAGGTGTGGTGGCGGGCGGTGGTGCCCACATTGTCGAGGTCGTTGTGCTTGCCGCCGGCGCGCACGACCTTCTGGGCCGTGGTGGCGCGGCTGTAAGGGCGGCGCTCCTGACCCGTGAAGACGTTCTTGAACTGAACCATGCCGGCGTTGGTGAACAGCAGGGTCGGGTCGTTGCGAGGGACCAGCGGCGAGCTCGGCACCACCTGGTGGCCGTGGCGCTGGAAGTAGTCGAGGAAACCGGCCCGGATGTCGTTGCTGCTCGCCATCCCGGTCCTCTATCCCGCCGCCGCCACCTGGGAAAGGGGGGCGGGAACGCGGCTCAGGCGGTCGGGACCTTCGGCGCATGGCGGAACACCACGCGATGCGAGAGGCTGAAATTGGCGGCCAGACCCGCGACCGCGCCGGCCGCGAGTGCGATGACCGGCGCCGACCGGCACATCGCCGACGACAGCACCAGGAATGCCACCGTGCCACGGTTGAGCAGGAAGCCGAGCGAGTTGGCCGCCATGTAGAGCAGCCACTGCCGGGCCAGCGAGCGGTGGCAGGTCCGGTCACGGAAGGTCCAGAGGCGATTGGCGACCCAATTGAGCGTGGCGGCCACCACGAAGGCGAGCAGGGCCGCGGGGAGGAGGCCGATCAGACCCTTGGTCGCGTAGGTCGTGGCGGTGTCCCAGACGAAGCCGAGCGAGCCGATCACGCCGAAGCGGAACAGCCGCGTCAGGCCGGGGCGTGCCGGGAGCGGGCCGGTCTCGGCCGCTTCGATCGCGCCGCTCAGAGTGTCCACCAGCGCCTCGGACATGCTTCCGGGCAGGGCGGCGGATGGCAGCTTCGGCGGGCGGGTGTGGACGGTCAGGTCAGACACAGTCGATCCGGTATGCTGGCGCCGTTCGTACGGCGGCGCGGGGCAGGCTGCAACGGGAAAGGCGATCGTGACGGTTTTTCGTTTACGAAAAGAAAAGGGCGCCTCGCGGCGCCCTTTCCGTATTCGCATCGAGCAGCGAACGAGATCAGTGAAGGATGATCTCGACGCGGCGGTTCTGCGGCTCGCGCACGTTCGGGCCGGTCGGCACGAGCAGGTGGCTGTCGCCGTAGCCGTGCACCGTGATGACGCTCGCGGGCACGCCGTCGCGGATGAGCTCGGCCTTGACCGAGTCGGCACGACGCAGCGAGAGGCGCAGGTTGTACTCGTGACCGCGCGAACCCGGCAGGGCGTGCGAGGTGTCGGCGTAACCGTTGACCTCCAGGGTGGTGGTCTGCACGCGGGTCGAGTTCTGCGCCGCTTCGGCCACGATCTGGCGTGCGCGGGGGGTCAGGTACGACTTGTCCCAGTCGAAGAACACGAGATAGGTGCGGGCAGGTGCCGGGGCCGGAGCCACGACCGGCGCGGGGGCCGGCGGCGGCGGCGGCGGCGCCGCGTTGAACGCGTAGCGCAGGCCCACGTTGACCTCGTGGTGGAAGGACTGGTTGAGGTCCGCGTTGACGATGTGCAGGCCGTGCGGCGCGTAGGACGTCGAGTTGAACGCGCCCTGGTTCAGGTCGCCGATGAAGCGGTAGTCGAGCGTGAGTGCGAGGCCCGGAACCGGAGCCACGTTGTAGGCCACACCGATGATGCCCTGGTAGGCGAACGAGCCCTCGGTGCCGCCGGTGCGGTTCACGTCGCCGTTCACGTAGTAGTTCGAGATCGGCGAGAGATGCGTCCAGAGGTAGCCGGCGCCGATGCCGACATACGGCGTGACGGGGAGGTTGATGCCGAAGCGCGAGAAGTCGATGTCATAGAGGACATTGACCATCGGGCCGTAGCTCTCCTGGTGGCCCTGGCTGTTGCCCGGCTCGTAGGTGCCGTGCACCTTGCTGAGCTCGTCCCAGAGATACAGGCCCTCGAGCTCGATACGGACGCCGTAGATGCCGTAGCCGACCGACCCGAAGCCGTCCACGCCGTCCTTGAAGCTGAAGCGCGACTTCGACGCGCCGCTCACGTCGCCGGCGCCGTCGGGCTCGCCGCCCGGGAAGCCGGTCGGCGAGTAGTGAACGCCTTCCGTCATCAGGAGGTCGTAGCCAGCGCCGAGGCTGACATACGGGCCGGTGATCGTGTCAGCCTGCGCCGCCACGGAGCCGGCCGCGATCAGAGTTGTTGCAAGTAGTGCCGTGCGGAGACGCATCTGCCTCGGTCCTTGTGTTTATTCATCCGTA
>CAXTVZ010000267.1:0-4761 GCA_964247685.1 uncultured Acetobacteraceae bacterium | reverse complement strand
GGCGGCTTCGATGCGGGCGATGATGTTGGCGTCGGGCGGGAGATGGGCGAGGGCCGCTTCGCAGTCGCGGTCGATGCGTGCGGCGTTCTCGGCGAGGAAGCGCGCGGGGTAGAGGAAGATCGGCTGGGCCGCGACGAAGGCGGCGCGTCCGGCGTGGCGCAGCAGGGCCAGGCGGGCTTCGAAGCAGCGGATGGTGGGCTGCGGCATGCGCGGCCAGGCGTTGATCAGGATCAGGCGGTCGAGGCGCTGCGGCGCGGTTTTGGCGATCGCGAGGGCGATCAGGGCGCCGATCGCGTGGCCGACCATGTGGGCGCGCTCGACGCCGGCCGCGTCGAGCACGGCGAGGGCGTCGGCGGCCATGTCGTCGATCGTGTGGGTGGGCGGGAGCGTGTCGGGCGAGCGGCCGGTGCCGCGGTGGTCGTAGAGGAGCACGCGGAAGCCTGCGGCGAGGAACGCATCGATATGGGCTTCCCAGTAGTGGGCGCCGCCGCCCAGGCCGGGCGAGAACAGGATCGCGGGGGCGCCCGGCGGGCCGTGCAGCTCGTGGTGGAGGGGCAATCCGGTCAGTGCCGGCGCAGTGCGCGGGCGAGCTCGTCGCGGGTCATGCGCGAGCGGCCGGGGATGTTCGCCTCGCGGGCGCGGGCGTAGAGCTGGGCGCGGGTTTCGCTGTCCTTGTCGCCTTCGGCGCGCTGCGGCTTGCGGTTGGAGGCGCCGGCCTCGCTCAGCGCGATCGCCACTGCCTGCCTGGGGTTGCGGACGCGGCCGCCGGCACTGCTCTCGAGCTTGCCCTGCTTGAACTCGTGCATCACGCGGCCGACGATCCGCTGCTGCCTGGGGCTTTCCTTGGCCATGCGTGTCCTCCTTCAGCGTCGCTGGAACGGGCGGTAGGGAAGGCTGCGGTTGATCGCGGCGGCGGCGATCGACGCACCGCCGGCGGCGACACTCACCTGGCTCAGGCCGCGCACGACGTCGCCGGCGGCATACAGGCCGGGGATGCGCGTCTCGTGGTGGGCGTCCACCAGGATCGCGCCGTCCTCGTCGAGCTCGGCGTCGACGTCGCGCGCGAGCCGCGAGCGGGGCTCCCAGCCGAGCGCCGAGTAGAGCGTGTCGAAGCGGTGGCTGGCGCCGCTTTCCATGTGCCATTCGGCGATCTGGTCGTTCTCGACGGCGATGCGGGTGACGGGCTCGCGGAGGAGCTTGATGCCGGCCGCCTCCAGCTCCGCCGCGTCGTCGGGGGCGAGCTCGAGCGACCGGCCCAGCGTCAGCACGGTCAGGTCGTCGGTGTAGACCCGGAGCATCAGCGCCTCGCGCACGCGGCAGCGGCCGTAGCCGATCAGCGCCACGCGCTGGCCGGTGATCTCGTAGGCGTCGCAGACCGGGCAGTGGCGGACCAGGCCGCCGCGGACGGCGGCGCGGATCCCCGGCAGATCCGGCTCGCGGTCGACGCCGCCGGTGGCGAGCAGCACGCGGGGTGCGGTGAGGCGGATGCCGTTGACGGTCACGGCGAAGGTGCCGTCGGGGTCGCGCTCGAGACGTCCGACCTCGCCGCCGACGAAGCGGGCGCCGTAGCGGGTGGCCTGCTCGCGGAGGCGGCCGAGCAGGTCGGCACCGCCGATCCCGTCGGGGAAGCCGGGGATGTTGTGCGAGACGGGGATCCAGTCCGCGCGCGGCTCGGCGTTGTCCACCACCACGATGTCACGGTGGAAGCGACCGAGATAGGTCGCGGCGACCAGGCCGGCCGGACCGGCGCCGATGATCAGGACGTCCATGGCGGCACTCCGGTGAAGACACCGCAACGAGACCGGGCCGGGCGGGTTCGTGCGTTCATTCGCGGCGGCGGAACCAACCGCGCCGCTCCTGTCTTCCGGAGGAGCCGGTTGTCCCTGGAGGAGTGACGATGAACAGAACCCTGGTCCGTGCCGCGATCCTGGCCCTGCCACTGGCGGCGGCCGGCGGCGTCCATCCGGCTGCGGCGATCGGCGGCCTGGCGCCGATGGAGGAGGAGCCGAACAAGGGCAACGTGCTCACGGTGGCGCCGATCGAGGTCACGATGGAGTTCGGCGCCGATATCGTGCCGGACAAGAGCGGCTTCACGGTCACGGATCAGAACGGCAAATCGGCCGGCGTCGAGGGATCGAAGCTGTCGAAGACGGATCCGCGGATGCTGACGATGGGGCTGAAGCAGCCGCTTCCCGCCGGGGTTTACTCCGTGACATGGCATGCGGTGAGCCCCAAGGGCCAGAAGAACCATGGCGGCTATATCTTCACGGTGCAGCACGGTGCGGCGATGCACGCGCTGGGCCATGGAACATGACCGGGCGGCGAGGCGTTTGCCAAAGATCGGGAACGGCAAAGGAGATGTCGCCATGGATCGCCCGCTCGAGATCGCGTTCCACAACATCCACAGTTCCGAAACCGTCGAGGCCGAAATCCGCGCGCATGTGGACCGGCTGGAGACGCGATTTCCCCATCTGATCGGATGCCGGGTGTCGGTGGAGGCGCTGCACCGCAACCACTCGAACGGCAACCTGCCCGAGGTGCACATCGTCCTCTCGGTTCCGGGCAAGGATCTCGTGGTGTCGCACGAGCCGAAGAAGGCGGAGCAGAAGCGCAATCACCCGACGCTCCACTCCGTGTTGAAGGACAGTTTCAAGGCGGCCGAGCGCCAGCTGGAGAGCTTCAAGGGCAAGCTGCGCGAGGACACGAGCAAGCCCACCGGTTCGGCGCTCGCCGGCCAGGTTATGCTGATCGAGCCGGGTGCGGATCATGGATATCTGCTGAACAGCACCGGATCGCAGCTCTACTTTCATCGCGACAGCGTGACGAACGGGGAGTTCGCCACGCTTCGGGTGGGAACGCCGGTGCACTACGTGGAAGAGGAAGGCGATGCTGGGCCGGTGGCCACCAAGGTTCGGCTGGTGATCAGCGACAACGAGAAGCACGAACGCGCCGCCTGAGCGGGCGGCCATGCAGGTCGTGGCGCGGGAGAGCGCCGCCGAGGCGGCTCATCTCGCGGCGCGGCTCGTCGTGCAGGCCGTGTGCGCACGCGACGGCGCGGTGATCGGGCTCGCGACCGGGCGGACCATGGAGCCGGTGTATGCGGAGCTTCGCCGGCTGCACCGCGACGGGGCGTGCGACTTCAGCTCAACCCGCAGCTTCAATCTGGACGAGTATGTCAGCCTCGAAGCGTGCGACGGACGGTCGTTCCGGCGCTTCATGCAGCGCCATTTCACCGAGGTCGTGAACATCGACCGGCGGCGGGTTCATGTGCCGGCGGGAGATGCCGAGGATCCCGCCGGGGAGGCGGCGCGCTACGAGCGCTGCATCGCCGAGGCGGGCGGGATCGACCTGCAACTGCTCGGGATCGGCGAGAACGGCCATATCGGCTTCAACGAGCCCGGGACTCCGCATGATTCGCGCACGCATGTGGCGACGCTATCGGCCGAGACGCGTCGGCAGAACGCGGCCATGTTCGGCGGCGAGGACGCGGTGCCGACGCGGGCCATCACGATGGGGATCGGGACGATCCTGGACGCGCGACGCATCGTGCTGCTGGCGACGGGGCGCACGAAAGCGGCGATCCTCGCGGAAGCGCTGCGGGGCCCGGTGACCGCGGCGATCCCGGGCTCGGCGCTGCAGCTTCATCCGGGTGTCGTGGTGATTGTCGATGCCGAGGCGGGCGCGGAGCTCAGCGCGGTGGCGGCGCATCCCGGGCGAGATCGGGCCCGCGGCTACCCGCGGAACCCGCGGCCTCGTTGATCGCGTCCACCCGGCCCTGAGCGACCTGCAGGCGGTAGGTCGCGTCGGACGCTGCGTCCCCATCATCCGGGCCGAGCTTGTTCCACGCGTCGAGCGCCTCGGCCAGGCCGCGGTCGGCGTCGGCGCGGTCGATGTCGCCGGGCGGGATCGCGTCGTCGGCCAGCACGGTGCAACGATCGCCGGTGATCTCGGCGAAGCCGCCGGCGACGTAGAGTTGGTCGGTGATGCGGTCACCCTCGTAGAGCGAGACCAGCCCGCCACGCAGCAGCACGATCATCGGCGCGTGCTGCTCCATCGCGGCGAGATCGCCCTCGACCGACGGCACCACCGCCATGTCCACGCTCTTAGAGACCAGGATCTTCTCCGGGCTCACGATCTCGACCTGGATCGGCATGCCTGGGATCAGTCCTTCTTCTGGCTGTTCTCGTGCTTGGCGACGGCCTCTTCGATCGCGCCCACCATGTAGAAGGCGCTCTCCGGAAGATGGTCGTACTCGCCGGCGACGATCGCCTTGAACGAGCGCACGGTGTCCTTGACGTCGACCAGCTTGCCCGGCGCGCCGGTGAAGACTTCGGCGACATGGAAAGGCTGGCTCAGGAAGCGCTGGATTTTTCTGGCGCGCGCGACCGTGAGCTTGTCGTCTTCCGAGAGCTCGTCCATGCCCAGGATCGCGATGATGTCCTGCAGCGACTTGTAGGTCTGCAGGATACGCTGCACGTCGCGCGCGACCTGGTAATGCTCCTCGCCCACGATGCGCGGGTCGAGCGAGCGCGAGGTGCTGTCGAGCGGATCGACCGCGGGGTAAATGCCGAGCTCGGCAATCGAACGGTTCAGCACCGTGGTCGCGTCCAGATGCGCGAACGACGTCGCGGGTGCGGGGTCGGTGAGGTCGTCGGCCGGCACGTAGATCGCCTGCACCGAGGTGATCGAGCCGTTCTTGGTCGACGTGATGCGCTCCTGCAATGCGCCCATGTCGGTGGCCAGCGTCGGCTGGTAGCCCAC
>CAXTVZ010000266.1:0-4765 GCA_964247685.1 uncultured Acetobacteraceae bacterium | reverse complement strand
TGGCGGGCTGGATCACGCGATCCCGACATCCAGGCCCTCGGGCACGATCTCGTCGCGCCAGAGAAGCTCGGCCTCCATGGGGGGGCGGATCGTGGCGACGCGGCCGCGATCGACCAGGACGGCGGCCGCGAACGGCCTCGCATTGTAGGTCGAGCTCATCACCGCACCATAGGCGCCCGCATCCAGGATCGCGACCTTTTCGCCCGGGTCCAGGCGGGGCAGGGGACGCCCGCGTGCGAGCACGTCGGAGGACTCGCAGACCGGGCCCACCACGTCCTGCGCGATCAGGGGGCGACCTGCGTCCACGAGCGGCACGATGCCGTGCCAGCTGTCGTAGAGGGCGGGTCGCGCCAGGTCGTTCATGGCCGCATCGAGGATGAGGAAGGGGTGTGGTGCCGCGGCCTTGGTGCGGACCACCGAGGCGACCAGCACGCCCGCCGGCCCCATGATCCAGCGCCCCGGCTCCACGGACAGGCGCAGGCCGGAGCCCGCGAACACGGCGGCGAGCGCGCCGGCGAGTGCGGCCGGGTCGGCGTCAGGCTCGCAGCCGTAGCCGATGCCGAGGCCGCCGCCGCAATCGACCGCGTCCACCGTGTGGCCGGCGGCGCGGAGGCGGCGAGCGAGGACGACCACACGTTCGGCGGCGGCGCGGAACGGGGCGCCGTCCATCACCTGGCTGCCGATGTGGAAGGCGAGGCCGCGCAGGCGCAGGGAGGGGTGGGTGACACCTTCGGCCCAGGCGGCCTCGACGGTGTCGTAGGCGATGCCGAACTTGTCGCCGATGCGGCCGGTGCTGATCTTGCTGTGGGTGCCGGCGTCGATGTCCGGGTTCACCCGCAGCGCCACCGCGGCGACGCGCCCTGCGGCGGTGGCGAGGTCGGCGAGGGCGCGCAGCTCCTCGACGCTCTCGACATTGATCTGGCCGACACCCGAGGCGAGCGCCAGGCGGAGCTCCGTCTCGGTCTTGCCGACGCCCGAGAAGACGATGCGATCGGGCGGGATCCCGGCACGGCGGGCGCGGAGGAGCTCGCCGCCGCTCACCACGTCCGCGCCGAGGCCGCTCGCGGCGATGACGCGCAGCACGGCGAGGTGGTCGTTGGCCTTGACCGCGTAGTGGATGCGATCGCGCTCGATGCCGAGCGGGGCGAGGGCGTCGGCGAGGTGCTCGATGCGACGCCGGATCGTGTCGGCGCCGTAGGCCCAGAACGGGGTGGGTGTCGTGACGGCGGCAAGGTCGGCCCCGTCGAGGGTGAGCGCGCCCGCCGCGGTGCGGCCGAGGGCAGGCTGCCGCCGGACCACGAGGTGCTGCGGAGCGGGGTCGTCCATGCGTGCGCGCTCCGTCAGAAGGCAGGCCCCCCGACTGCCATCAAACGGGGCCTGGGGCCAAGGCCCCAGCGGGGTCCAGGGGTGGAACCCCTGGCCTTCGTCCCGTCCGCCGAAAGGTGATGTTGATGCGTGTGTCGAGCTCCCCCGCCTTCAGCCGCGCGATCCCGTGAAACACGAAACGCGCGGGCCCACCCCACACCACCACATCGCCATGCACGAGCGGGATGCGCCGCGTCGGGTCCGTGCGGCGGAGGCCGCCCCACAGGAAGGTCGCCGGGAGTCCGAGCGACACCGAGACGATCGGCGCCGACGCGTCCTGTTCGTCGCGATCCTGGTGCAGCCCCATTCCCGTGCCCGGCACGTAGCGGTTGATCAGGCAGCAATCGGGGTCGTAGCCGGGGAAGCCGGCCAAGGCCGCCGCCGTCCGTGCGAGGCCTGCGAAAAGCTCCGGCATGGCGGGCCAGGGCTGGCCGCTGGTCGGGTCGAGCGGTTCGTAGCGGTAGCCGCGCCGGTCGCTCACCCAGCCGAGCGTGCCGCAATTCGTCATCGCGGCTGCGATCGTGCCGCCGCCGCGGGTGGTCAGGTGGCGGAAGGGTGCGTCGCCTGCCACGGCCTCGACCTCGCGCAGCAGCGACTCGCCCTCGGCGCGCGCGAAGCCGCGGAGGAGCGTGGCACCTGGTGCGAGCGTCTCGTGCGTGCCCTGGCGGAGGGCTTCGAGCAGGTCGGCCAAAAATTGTTCCTTTCCCGGGCTCGCGTTCAGGGCGATGCCGCACAGATGGGCGCATTGCTGGCGAATGGGGAGGACGAGGCTGCTGCCAATCGCCGTGCCGCCGGTCTCGTGGGCGGGGGGCGGCTGGCGGAGGCGGACGCGCTCGCGGTCGCGGTGCTCGAGCGGCATCCGGGCTCGGCGGACGCGTTCGCGGTGCGCGGCTACGTCGCGGCCAAACGGGGCACGTTCGCCGAGGCGGTCGGCTTGGTGGAGGCGGCGGTGGCGGTGCGCGCCGAGCCGCTCTGGCTGGCGCTGCTCGCCGACCTGCACCGGAATCTTTATCGCCTCGAGGAGGCCGAACGCTGCGCACGCCAGGCCGTCGAGCTTGCGGCGACGCGTGGGCGGCCCAACGCGCTCTCGGCGCTGGGGCGTGTGCTCACCGAGCGGGGCGACCTCGCGGGGGCGGCCGCCGCCAATCTCGCCATCCTCGCGATCGAGCCGGACAATCCGTATGCGCATTTCGCGCTCGGCGAGGCGTTGCTGGCGCGTGGCGAGTGGGCGCCGGGATGGCGCGAATACGAGTGGCGCCGGCGGCTGCCGAACGCGGCGCGGGACGTGCCGGGTCTCGGGGTCGCGGCCTGGAACGGGATGCGCCTGCCGGGGCAGCGCCTGCTGGTGATCTGCGACCAGGGCTTTGGCGACACGATCCAGTTCAGCCGGTTTCTTCCGGATGCTGCTGCCATGGTGGGAGAGCTGGAGCTCGCTTGTGACGCCCGGATCGGCGCGCTGCTCACGGCTGTCCGCGGGGTCGCGCGCGTGGTGAGCGACTGGGGCGATCTGTCGCTCGATCCTGCGCGATACGCCGCGCATGTGCAGATCTCGAGCCTGGCGGGTCTGCTGGATCCGATGGGTGTCGCGATTGCAGGCGCGCCCACGCTCGCACCCGATGCAGGGCGCGCGGCCGGCTGGGAGAGCTATCTCGACGCGATCCGGCCGGGTGCAGCGCGGATCGGGCTCGTCTGGGCCGGCAAGCCTGCGCATGCGAACGATCGCCGCAGATCGCTCTCGGTCGCACAGTTGATGCCGATCGTGCTGTCGGCGCCGGACGTGCTGTTCGTGTCGCTCCAGAAGGACCGTACGGAGGCGGACGCGAGGTTGCTGGAGGCGCATGGCGTCGTGGACGTTGCCGATGCGCTGCCGGCGTTCGATGACACGGCGGCACTAATGGCCGCGCTCGATCTGATGCTGACGATCGACAGCGCGCCGGCGCATCTCGGTGGTGCGATCGGCACACCGACCTGGGTGCTGACCCCGACGCCCGCGGATTGGCGCTGGGGCGTCGCCGGCGAGCGATCGCGGTGGTATGACAGCGTCCGCCTGTTCCGTCAGCCCTTACCAGGCGACTGGAGCACGGCGCTGTCGGCGGTCACGCACGCCCTGACCGATTTTCTTCGAAACTGGAACGCCCGACGGGGACGGGCGTCGCGACATGCGACGTCCGCCCCACGAAGGTTGGTCAGCTGAGGCGAGCGACCCGCCGGCTGCGCTCGGCTTCGGCTTCTTCGGCAGTGAAGCCGGTGCCGGCCGGATCGAACTGCTTCCAGCCCTGCGCCTGGTAGTCGGTCCGGCGCGCGTCGAGTGTCGAAGCCGTGGGCGTGATCATGAGGCGATCGATTTCCGCCGCCCGAGTCTCGTCGGCCCGCACCGTCACCAGCGTGCCACCGCGGCGCACACCTTCCGCATAGACATGTGCGTCGTGCTCGGGGACGCCCGCGCCGGTCAGCGAGCCGAGCAGACCGCCGGCACCTGCGCCGACGCCGGCGCCGGTCAGGGTCGCGACAAGCCAGCCCGCGGCCACCACCGGTCCGACGCCGGGAATGGCGAGAGCGCCGATGCCTGCCAGCAGCCCAGCGCCGCCGCCGAGGATCGTGCCCAGGCTGGCGCCCGTGCCGGCACCTGTCTCGGCATGATCGGCCGTCGCGTCCGTCGTCGACGTCCCGACCGGGCTGTTGTCGTGGTTGCTGCCGACGAGGCTGATATCGTCGTGCGGGATGCCGCTGCTCTCGAGCGCGGTGACGATGCCCTGCGCCTCGGCGTAGGTGTCATAGACGTGGGAGAATGTCTTGATGGCCATGTTGGCGTTCCTCTCGATCTGGTCTCAGGATTGTCCGGAACCGACATTGCCCTTGTAGTCGAGCCAGACATCGGACTGCTGACCGTCCTTCGTGGCATGGCCGCGCCACACGCCGTGGCTGTCCTTGTGCAGGCCGCTCACCGCGGTGTAGCCCTCGGACGCGATGCGTCGGCGGGCCTCGCCCTTGCTGAACGAGTTGTGGCCGGAGGCAGGCATCGCGGCGTTCGCGTTGGTGGTGGCGACGGCCTGGTTGTTGTTGCCGGACGCGGCGGGCTGGCTGCTGGTCGCGGCGGGCGCGCCCGAATTTGCAGGCGTGGTCTGCGCAACGGCGATGCCGGTCGAGAAGAGGGCGGCCGCGAGGCCTAGATAAACGGGGCGCATGTGTCGTCTCCTGTGCGGTGTTGGCGTTGGTGCGGACGAGCACCGCTCCCGTCCGGCATTCAGCATAAGGCCTCTGCCCCTCAAACCCCACCCGGAGGGAAGGCCCTCAAGGGACCCGCCCAACAAAAGCGCCTGGGGTAAAGACCCCAGCGGGGTCCAGGGGCAGAGCCCCTGGCCTTCTCCCGCTTTTAGCGGCTCTTCTCGTAGAGCTTCGA
>CAXTVZ010000265.1:0-4793 GCA_964247685.1 uncultured Acetobacteraceae bacterium | reverse complement strand
CGTGATGCCGTCGCGCATGGCGGCGAGGTCGACCACGGCCGGAACACCCGTGAAATCCTGCATCAGGATGCGCGAGGGCTTGAACGGCACCTCGAAGTCGGAGCGTCCCTCCGCGAGCCAGGACGCGATCGATTTCGCGTCGTGGACCGTGTAGGAGCGGCCATCCTCGAAGCGCAGGACGTTCTCGAGCAGCACTTTCAGGCTGACGGGGAGCCGGCTCACATCGCCGATCTCCGCCTCGGCGGCGGGGATGGAGAAGTAGTGGTAGGTCTTGCCGTCGAGCTCCAGGGTCTTGCGGGTTTTCAGCGTATCGTGGCCGACAGCCTTCATGGCGAGCTCCTTGGCGCGAGGGCATGGCGGGAGGTTGCCCCGCCAGGGGCGCGGCACGTAACGGCCCCGGCGAAGGGAGGGTGCCTGCCCCGATTTGAACGGCGATTGGAACCCTTCATACGCCCCGCACTCCACCGCGCCAAGAACCCATGGCCCGGCCGTTCCCCGCGTTGAGGCGGTTCGAGGCCAGCGGTCTGGCGGTGACACGTGCGGGCCGCCAGGTGCTCGGAGGCGTCGCCTTTTCGCTCGGTGCCGGGGGCGCCCTGCTGCTCGCGGGCCGCAACGGCGCGGGCAAGACCACGCTGCTGCGCGCCTTGGCCGGGCTGGCGCTTCCCTCCGCCGGCACGCTGCTGTGGAACGGCGCGGACGCACTGGCCGACCGGGCGCTGCACGCGACCCGGCTCGCCTTTCTCGGCCACGCGGACGCGATCAAGCCCGGCCTCACGCTGCACGAGAACCTCCGCCTCGCGGCCAGGCTGGCGGGCCTGGGCGACGCGGCGATCGGCGCAGCACTCGACGCGGTCGGGCTGGCGCCGCTGGCCCACGCCCCCTCGGCACGGCTGTCCGCGGGGCAGCGCCGGCGGCTGGCGCTGGCGCGCGTGTTCCTGGCCGCGCGGCCGCTGCTGCTGCTCGACGAGCCGGCGACCGGGCTCGATGCCGCCTCGATCGCCCGCCTCGAGGCGCTGCTGGCCCAGCACCGTGCGAGTGGGGGCGCGGTGATCGCGTCGAGCCATGGCGGCCTCGTGATGCCGGGTGCGGCGATGCTGGTGCTCGGATGAACCGCATCAAGGCCCTCCTGGCGCGCGAACTCGCGCTTGCGGCGCGGCACGGCGGCGACACCGCGGCTGCCGTGCTGTTCTTCGTGCTGGCCGCGTCCTGCTTTCCGCTGGCGCTCGCCCCGAGCCCGGCGCTGCTCAGGCGGATGGCGCCGGCGATCCTGCTCGTCTGCGCGCTGTTCGCGGCGCTCCTGCCGCTCGAGCGACTGCTGGGTGCCGACTGGGAGGACGGCTCGCTCGACCAGCTGCTGCTGAGCGGCGCGGGCGGCACGGGCGTCGCCGCGGTCAAGGCGCTCGCGCATTTCCTGACGACCGCGGTGCCGGTGATGGGGGCCGCACTCCCGCTGGCGCCGATGCTGTCGCTGCCGCTCGCGGTCCTGCCGGTGCTGCTCGCGGCGCTGGCACTGGCGGGTGCGGCGTTCTCGCTGCTGGGCACGCTGCTCGCGAGCCTGGTGCTGGGGGCGCGTCGCGGCGGCGTGCTGCTGCCGTTGCTGGCGCTGCCGCTGCTGACGCCGGTGCTGATCTTCGGCGCCGCGGCGGTGGATGCGGCCGCCTCGGGCGCGGGTGCCGGCCCGTCGCTGCTGCTGCTGGGCGCAATCACGCTGGCCCTCGCCGTGCCAAGCCTGCTCGCGGCGGGTGCGGCACTCCGGGCGGCCGCTGCGTGACCGCCATCGCGACATGGGTGATCGTCGCCGCGTCGCTGGCCGGCGTGATCGGCCGGCCGTGGCGACTGCCGGAAGCCTGGTGGGCGGTGGGCGGCGCGCTGCTGCTGCTCGCGGCGAGGCTCGTGACGCTGCACGAGGCGATCGCCGCCCTCGGCCGCGCGGTCGACGTGGGGCTGTTCCTCGCCGGCATGATGACGCTCGCCGAAATCGCGCGTCGCGAGGGGCTGTTCGACTGGCTCGCCGCCCAGGCGGTGCGTCGGGCGCGTGGCTCGGCCGGACATCTGTTCGCGTGGCTCTACGCCGCCGGGATCGTGGTCACCGCGTTCCTGTCCAACGACGCGACCGCGGTGGTGCTGACCCAGGCGGTGCTGGCGGCGACCCGCGCCGCCCGCGCCGACCCGCTTCCGCATCTGTTCGCCTGCGCGCTGATCGCCAACGCGGCGTCGTTCGTGCTGCCGATCTCGAACCCGGCCAACCTGGTGCTCTATGGCGGCCACATGCCGTCGCTGCTCGCCTGGCTCGGCGCTTTCGCACCGGCATCGGTGGGATCGATCGGCGCGACCTACGTGGCGCTCCGGTTGGTGTTCCGCGCCACGCTCCAGGGCGAGATCGCGCGCGACATCGAGGTCCCGCCTTTTTCGCCGGGCGCCGTCATTGCCTCGATCGGGCTGGCGGGGACGGCGGTGGCGTTGCTCGCCGCCTCGGCGTTCGGGACAGAGCTCGGCTGGCCTACTTCGGTCTGCGGCGCCGTGACGCTGGCGCTGGTGACGATCGGGCGGCGCGCGTCTCCCCTTCCCGTGCTGGGCGGGATCTCCTGGAACGTGCTGCCGCTGGTGGCGGGGCTGTTCGTGCTGGTGGAGGGGATGTCGCGCACGGGGGCGACGGCGGCACTCGCCCACGCCCTGCGGCATGCGTCCGGCGCGCTCGCAGGCGCGGTGCTCGCGGTCGCGTGCAACCTCACCAACAACCTGCCTGCCTCGCTGCTCGCCGGCATCAGCGCACATGGCGCGCCCACCCGCGTGCTGGACGCGCTCCTGGTGGGGGTCGATCTCGGCCCGAACCTGTCGGTCACGGGGTCGCTCGCGACGATCCTGTGGCTCGGCTGCCTTCGCCGCGAGGGACTGGACGTCACGTTCGGGCAGTTCCTTCGGGTGGGCCTGGTGGCGATGCCGGCGGCGCTCGCGGTCGCGTTGGCGGGGTTGGCGGCTTGAAGAAGGTCAGGGGCTCTGCCCCTGGACCCCGTTAAGGGCGGAGCCCTTAAAACCCTCTACTTAGGTTCGGATTACGAGCGCCGCGGGACGGAGTGCGTCGGCCAATTTCATGATCCCAGGCTTCACCTCGCCTCCAACAATCAGGGTTCCAAGGGACGACTGTCCTTTGGCGGGGTCCAGGGGCAGAGCCCCTGGCCTTCTAAGGTGCAGAGCCCCGACCCATCGCCACGACGATCCCGCCCGCGACCACCAGCACACCCCCCACCAGGATCGACACACTCGGCCGGATCCCGAACACCACCGCATTGAGCACCTGGGCCATCACGAAGAACACCGCGACGTAAACACCGAGCAGCCGCCCGAAATCCCAGGGTGCGGTGTTCACCACCACCCCATAGGCGAACAGGATCGCGGCGCCGACCGCCAGCAGGACCAGGCTCCGTCCGTGCAGTCCGCGGCGGATCACCGCGTCGCCGCCGGCCTCCAGCAAGGCCGCGAGCGGCAGCAGCAGGGCGGCGAGCATCAGGCCTCGCGGTGCCAGAGCAGGATCACGCCGATCAGCAGGAAGCAGGCGGGCCAGACCCAGCCCGCGATGCGTCCGCCGCGCCCTGGCAGGCGGAGCTCCAGCCAGCGCGCCCAGCCCGAGGCGACCGCGGCGAGGGCCAGCGGCGTGTGGGTGAGCTCGATCAGGAGCTGGTCGCGCACGTTGGCGATCTGGTGGGTGTGGGTCAGCAGCAGCGCGCCGCCGCCAGCCGCCATCAGCGGGAAGACGAGGGCGGCGCGCGGGCTCCGGAGGCGGCCGGTGCGCACCAGCCACTCGAAGATGCCGAACGCCGCGACCACCGAGACGAACATGCGGTGCTGCGCCACCTCGACGTCGCGCCAGGCGGCCATGAAGTCCTCCGAGCCGAGCGGCCAGACCTCCGGGTCGGAGCGCAGCAGCAGGAAGATCGCGAGACCAATGAACAGCAGCGGCCAGTTGCGCGCGGCGCGGACGCCGGCGCGCTCGAGCAGCGCGAGGAGGCCGATCGCCAGCACGAACAGGCCGGCCCAGTGATGGTTGTATTCGGACCAGGCGATGTCGGCGGCATTGCGCGGCGGGAGCTCGCCCGAGCCGGGCTCGTTCGCGGGGGCGGCCGGACGGTGCATCGTGGCGGCCTGGCGGTCGAGCGTCTGCTGCAGTTCGGGGATGGCGAGGCTGTCATGGTCGGGCGAGGACAGGCGCGGCCAGGCGGGCGCGTTGCGGGCAGCGATCTCGCCGAGCGTCACGCGGTCCTGGGTCAGGTCGACCGCGGGTGGGACGGAGGTGAGCGAGGCGGCAGCGAAGAAGATCGTGAAGCCCACACCGAGCTCGACCTCGGCGAAGCGGCGCATGCGGAGCACGGGGGCGGCCGGGTCGGAGCGCAGCCGTTCGGTGACGAGGAAGTTGCCCAGGCCCAGCAGGAGCAGGCCACCGAACATGGCGATCTTGGCGCCCACCATCACGCCGAACGCGGTGCCGTAGAAGGCGGGGATCGAGCCGATATACTCGATGCTCATCACCACGCCGGAGAGGAGGATCGCGGCCACGCCCGCCATCGACATGCGCGAGAAGCGGGAGGCCACACGCCGGAAGTCGGCGGCACGGTCGAGCCGGGCGAGTGCGAGGAGGAACGAGGCGATGCCGCCGACCCAGATCGCGGCGCCGAACTGGTGCAGCGCCTCGACGAACAGGAGCAGGCCGGAATCGGCGAGCCGTGCGGCCGCATGCGTGCCCAGCGTCGCGGCGCCGAGCTCGATCGCGCCGAGGACCAGCAGGGCACCCGCCGTGG
>CAXTVZ010000264.1:0-4826 GCA_964247685.1 uncultured Acetobacteraceae bacterium | reverse complement strand
GTTTTAAGGGCTGCGCCCTTAACGGGGTCCAGGGGCAGAGCCCCTGGCCTTCTTCTCCCACGCCGGACCTGGCTCGGGTCCCAAGATTGACACCCCTCGCCGCCTGCCCTCACAACCGAGCCGCCTGCAGCCATCGGAAACAGACCGCATGCCCGTACACGCCTTCATCTTCCCCGGCCAGGGCAGCCAGGCCGTCGGAATGGGACGTGACCTGGCGGCCGCCTTTGCCGAGGCGCGGTCGGTGTTCCAGGAGGTCGACGACGCGCTGGAGCAGAAGCTGTCCAAGCTGATGTTCGCGGGTCCGATCGAGCAGCTCACACTGACCGAGAACGCGCAGCCGGCGCTGATGGCGGCGTCGGTCGCGACGTTGCGCGTGCTGGAGCGGGAAGCCGGCATCGGGGTTGCGACGCACGCGGCCCTGGTGATGGGACATTCGCTCGGCGAGTACAGCGCGCTCGCCGCCGCCGGCTCCTTGCCGCTGGCCGACACCGCACGGCTCCTGCGCCGGCGCGGGCTCGCCATGCAGCGCGCGGTCGCGCAGGGCGAGGGTGCGATGGCGGCACTGCTCGGCGTCGAGCTCGACCAGGCGGAATCGATCTGCGCCGAGGCGCGCGAGAAGCCGGCCGATGCCGAGGCGGGCACCGAGGCGCAGGTGCAGGTGGCCGAGGTCGCCAACGACAATGGCGGCGGCCAGGTGGTGATCTCCGGGCATCGGGAGGCGGTGGATCGGGCGATCGCCATCGCCCGCGACCGGGGGGTCAAGCGGGCGCTGCTGCTGCCGGTCTCGGCGCCGTTCCACTGCTCGCTGATGGCGCCCGCTGCGCGCGAGATGGAGGAGGCGCTGGCGGCCTCTCCCCTTGCCTCGCCGGTGGTGCCGCTGATCAGCAACGTCACGGCGGCCAAAGTGGTCGACCCCGAAGAGATCCGCGAGCTGCTGGTGCGCCAGGTGACCGCGCCGGTCCGCTGGCGGGAGTCGGTGGCGGCGGCGGCCGGCATGGGAGTGGACCGCTTCGTCGAGCTCGGCGCCGGCAAGGTACTGGCCGGGCTCGTGAAGCGGATCGCGCCGGGCACCGAGTCCGTGTCGGCCGGCACGCCTGCGGAGATCGAGGCGCTCGTCCGCCTGTTCTGACAGAGTGAAAAGCAGGGAGGGGCCGAGGATGTTCAGCCTTGAGGGCCGGGTCGCACTCGTCACGGGTGCGTCGGGCGGCATCGGCGGCGCGATCGCGCAGGCGCTGCATGCGGCGGGTGCCACGGTGGCGCTGTCCGGCACGCGGGTGGACGCACTGGAGGCCGCGGCGGCGACGCTTGACGGGCTCCGCGTGAGTGTGCACGCGGCCGACCTGGCCGATCCGGCCGCGCCCGCCGCCCTGGTGCGCGCGGTCGAGGCGGCGCACGGCACGCTCGACGTCCTGGTCAACAATGCCGGCCTGACGCGCGATGGTCTGGCGATGCGCATGCGCGACGAGGACTGGCAGCGCGTGCTGGACGTGGATCTGGGCGCACCCTTCCGGCTGTGCCGCGCGGCACTCCGAGGCATGGTGCAGCGCCGGCGTGGCCGGATCATCAACATCGCGAGCGTGGTGGGTGTCACCGGCAATGCGGGCCAGGCGAACTATGCGTCGGCCAAGGCCGGGTTGATCGGGCTGACCAAGAGCCTGGCCCGCGAGGTGGCCACGCGGGGCATCACCGTGAACGCGGTGGCACCCGGCTTCATCGAGACCGCCATGACCGAGGCGCTGACCGCCGCGCAGCGCGAGGCGGCCGCGTCGCAGATCCCGCTCGGGCGGCTGGGCACGAGCGCGGATGTCGCGGCCGGCGTGCTGTACCTGGCGTCCGACGAGGCGGCCTGGGTGACGGGCACCACGCTGCACATCAATGGCGGGATGGCCATGCCGTGAGGATCGGATGCGAAGAAGGCCAGGGGTCCCCCCTGCACCCCGCCAAGGGCGAGCCCTTGGAACCCATTTGTTTGGCCCGGGACAGCGATGCGGCGGCCTGGGTTTCCTTGCGCATGGGATCCAAGGGCCTTTCCTTGCGAAACCGGAGTTTCCAAACGGCCGAGCGGGGATTCGTGACGCTGCTGCCATCGAAATGCCGCACGGGCCGGAACCCGGAACGACCCCCCAGCCTTGGCGGCCCGACGGGAAGCATGCTAATCGCGCCGCTGCTTCGTCCGCAGCGGAAGCAGACCGCGCTCGCCCCAAACCGGGCGGCCGCAAGAAAACTGGGCGAACTTTGGTGAAACACCTCAACCGCGAGCAGGAACGAGGCCGATGAGCGACGTTGCCGATAAGGTCAAGAAGATCGTTGTGGAGCACCTCGGAGTCGAGGAGAGCAAGGTGACGCCGGAGGCGTCCTTCATCGACGATCTCGGCGCCGACAGCCTCGACACCGTCGAGCTCGTGATGGCGTTCGAGGAAGCGTTCGGCGTGGAAATTCCCGAGGAAGCCGCGGAAAAGATCAGCACCGTGAAGGATGCGATCGACTACATCGAGAAGCAGAAGGCCGCCTGAACGCGGCGGATTGACGGGGATGAGCACCAGGCCGCAATTCGGCCCGAACGGCCTCGGCCGGCGGGTCGTGGTCACCGGAATGGGGATCGTCGGTCCCCTCGGTCTCGGCGTCGAGCATTTCTGGCGACGCCTCGTCGAGGGACGGTCGGGCATCTCGGCGATCCAGTCCTTCGACGTGACCGACATCCCGGCCAAGGTCGCGGGCGTGGTGCCGCCCGGGACCCGCGAGGATGGCGGCCTCACCCTCTCCGAATGGGTCCCGATCAAGGACCAGAAGAAGATGGACCGCTTCATCCATCTGGCGATGGTGGCGGGCATCGAGGCGGTCGAGGACTCCGGCTGGATGCCGACCGACGAGGAAGACGGCAACCGCACCGGCGTGATGATCGGCTCCGGCATCGGCGGGCTCGAGACGATCTACGACGCGTCGGTGCAGCTGCATGAGGGCCGCGGCAAGCGTCTCTCGCCGTTCTTCATCCCGTCGGCGCTGATCAACCTCGCCTCCGGCCATCTCTCGATTCGCTACGGCTTCCGCGGCCCGAACCACGCCGCCGTCACCGCTTGCGCCACGGGCGTGCACGCGATCGGCGATGCGGCGCGGCTGATCATCCTCGGCGATGCCGACGTGATGGTGGCGGGCGGCGCCGAGGGCGCGGTCTGCGCGCTCGGCATCCAGGGCTTCTGCGCCTCGCGCGCGCTGTCCACCGGCTACAACGACCGTCCGCAGGAGGCCTCGCGCCCGTGGGACGAGGGTCGCGACGGGTTCGTGATGGGCGAGGGTGCCGGCGTGCTGGTGCTCGAGGAGCTCGAGCACGCGCGCGCCCGCGGCGCGAAAATCTACGCCGAGGTAACCGGCTACGGCCTGTCCGGCGACGCCTACCACATCACCGCGCCCGCCGAGGGCCATGACGGCGCGTTCCGGGCCATGAAGGCGGCGTTCCGCAACGGCGGCCTCCAGCCCTCCGATGTGCAATACGTCAACGCGCACGGCACCTCGACGCCGATGGGCGACGACCTCGAGCTCGATGCGGTGGAGCGCTTCTTCGGCGAGGCCGCGCGCGGTCTCGCGATGTCGTCCACCAAGTCGGCCACCGGGCACCTGCTGGGGGCTGCCGGCGCGATCGAGGCGATCTTCTCGATCCTGGCGATCCGCGACGGCGTGGCACCTCCCACGCTGAACCTCGACAAGCCCTCGCGCGACAGCGTGATCGATCGCGTCGCCAAGACCGCGCAGGAGCGCCGCATCGACACGGTGCTGTCCAACAGCTTCGGCTTCGGCGGCACCAACGCCAGCATCCTGTTCAGCCGCGCGGCTTGATCCCTCGGCGGTTGCTGCGGGGTTTCGGCTGGCTTTTTGTCGCGGCACTCGTCGTGCTCGGTGCGATCTCCGGCGGCCAGGCGCTGATAGCTAGTCCGGGCCCGCTTCCCGCGGACGCCCACATCGTGGTTCCCCGCGGCGGGATGGAGCGGGTGGCCGCCGCCCTCGCGGCGTCACGGGTCATCGACAGCCCCGCCCTGTTCCGGCTTGCGTCTCTCGTGACGCGCGGCGCGGGTCCGCTTCACGCGGCCGAGCTCGCCTTTCCCGCCCATGCGAGCCTGGCGCGCGTGCTCGCGATCCTTCGCACGGCGCCACCGGTGGAGCATGCGCTGACGATCCCCGAGGGGCTGACCGCCGCCGCGATCGCCCAAGCGGTGGCGGCGGCGCCAGCACTTCGCGGCGAGCTCGTCGTGCCCCGCGAAGGCGGCGTCCTGCCGCAGACCTACGAGTATGAATGGGGGCAGACCCGACGGGGCGTGATCCGCCGGATGGAGGCGGCGATGACGGTCACGCTCGAGCGCGCCTGGATGGGACGCGCGCCCGGCACCGGGCTGCGCTCGCCGCGCGAGCTGCTGGTGCTGGCGAGCATCGTCGAGCGCGAGACGGGCGTGCCCTCCGAACGGCCGATGGTCGCGCGGGTGTTCCTCAACCGGCTCGCCGCGGGCATGCGCCTGCAATCGGACCCGACGGTGGCCTACGCGGCGAACGGGGGCGACGGGCCGCTCGCCCGGCCGCTCACGCGCGGCGACCTCGAGTTCGACAATCCCTACAACACCTATGTGGCCACCGGCCTGCCGCCGGCGCCGATCTGCTCGCCGGGCGTCGCGGCAATCCTGGCGGTGGCGCATCCGGCGGTGAGCGACGTGCTGTATTTCGTGGCGGATGGCAGCGGCGGGCATGTGTTTGCCGCCACGCTTGCGGAGCATGATCGCAACGTGGAGCGGTATAGAAGACTCCAGGGCTCTGCCCTGGACCCGCTGGGGTCTGGACCCCAG
>CAXTVZ010000263.1:0-4831 GCA_964247685.1 uncultured Acetobacteraceae bacterium | reverse complement strand
TAAGGGCTGCGCCCTTAACGGGGTCCAGGGGCAGCGCCCCTGGCCTTCTTCTGACGAGCGCCGCCCCACATCTTCGCAGTCGCCGTTCCGGGCCCTATGTGATCCCGGACCCGCAAGAGGAACGGCCTTGACCGACACGAAGAGCTGGACCCGCGCCGAGACGCGCCTCGGGCGCCGCGCCGCCCGACCGCTGCTCCTGCTCGGCATGGGCGGCATCGCGCTCGCGATCGTGCAGGCCTGGTGCGCGGCGCTGATCCTCGGCCGGGTGGTGGCGCAGGCGCGGCTCGATCCGGCTCTGTCGCTGCCGTATGCGCCGGGCTCCTGGTTGCCGCTGTTCGGCTTCACGGTGGCGAGCCTGTTGCGCGCGGCGTTGAATTTTGCCGCCGGCGTGCGCGCGGCCTCGATCGGCGCCGACGCCCGGCGCCGGCTCCGCTCGTCAGCACTCGCCCGCGTGCTCGCGGCCGGTCCCGCCCTGCTCCGTCGTCGTGCCACCGGCGACCTGCTCACCACGCTCGTCGACGGAATCGAGGGTGCGGACGGGTTCTATGCGCGCTGGCTGCCGGCGGCGGCACTCGCGAGTGCCGGGCCTGCGCTGGTGCTGCTCGCGGTGCTGTTCGCCGACCGGCGCGCGGCGCTGGTGCTGCTCGTCGCCGGGCTGTCGGTGCCGCTGTTCCAGGCGGTGTTCGGCATCGGCGCGGCCGCGGCCTCGCGCCGGCAGTTCACCGCGCTCTCGCGGCTGCAGAACCGGTTTCTCGACCGGATCCGCGGGATCTCGACCATCGTGCTCGCGGGTGCCGCCGAGGCCGAAGAGCGCGCGCTGGGCCGGGCTGCCGACGAGCTCCGCCGCCGCACCATGCGCGTGTTGCGGGTGGCGTTCCTGTCGTCGGCGGCGCTCGATTGCGCACAGGCGGCGGCCCTGGTGCTGATCGCGGTGGCCGACCGTCATCTGCTGCTCGGCCATCCGACCCCCTGGGGGGCGGCGCGCGCGGTGTTCGCGCTGCTGGCCGTGCCCGAGTTCTTCGCGCCGCTCCGGGCCTTCGCGCTCGCCTACCAAGACCGCCACCGCATCGCGGGCGCCGCCGCCGAGCTCGCGTCCCTGCCCGCACTTCCGGCAGCACCCAGCGTGCCGGCCGCGGTCCGCCACGTGGAGGCGCATGGCGTCACCATCGCCTTCGAGGACGTGGCCTTCGCCTACGACGAGGCGCGCGGCCGCGTGCTCGACGGGCTCTCGTTCCGCGCGCCCGCAGGCGAGACGACGCTGCTGATCGGACCGTCGGGCGCCGGCAAGTCGACCATCCTTGCGATGCTGCTCGGCTTCGTCCGGCCCGAGCGCGGGCGCATCACGATCAACGGGGCGGATCTCGCGACCGTGGTGCCGGCGGCGCTGTCGCGCATGACGGCCTGGATCGGCCAGCGCCCGGTGCTGTTCGCGGGCACGATCCGCGAGAACATCCTGTTCGGACGTCCCGATGCGCGCGAGGACGAGCTCGAGGGCGCGGTCCGGGCGGCCCGCCTCGACAAGCTGGTGGAAAGCCTGCCGGCCGGGCTCGAGACGCCGGTGGGCGAGGGCGGCTACGGGCTGTCGGGCGGCCAGGCGCAGCGCGTCGCGATCGCGCGCGCGTTCCTCAAAAACGCGCCGCTGCTGCTGCTCGACGAACCCACCTCCCATCTCGACCCCGCGACCGAGGCGGAGGTGTTCGAGAGCCTGCGCCGCCTGGCACTCGGGCGCACGGTGATCCTGGCGAGCCACGCGAGCGCCGCGCACGCCTTCGCCGGACGCCGCATCGAGATCACGCCCTGCACCGACTCCGCCCGGGAGGCGCTCAGCGCATGACTCCCACGCCCCTCCGCGCGGTGGCGCGCATCGTCGGCCTGTGGCGCCACCAGTTCTGGCGGCTCACGCTGGGCATGGCGCTGTCGGTCGCGTCGCTGCTGTTCGGGATCGCGCTGCTGGCACTCGCCGGCGGCACCACCGTCACCGGACCGCATGCGCCGCTCTGGGTTGCCCCGCTTTTCACAGGAGGCGCGGCGTTGCTCGCGGCCGGCGGTCTGCGCGTGCTCGGCATCGGCCGCGTCGTGCTGCGCTACAGTGAGCGGCTGGCCACGCATGACGCGATGTTCCGCGCACTCGCCGACCTCCGCGTCTGGTTCTTTCGCCAGCTCGCGGCGCGCGCCGCAGGCGGGATCGGGTTCCGCCGCTCGGGCGACCTCCTGTCCCGCCTGGTCAGCGACATCGAGGCGCTGGACGCGATCTATCTGCGCATCAACGTGCCGTTGGTGGGTGCTGCGGTGCTGCTGCCGATCCTGCTGGTGGTGCTCGGCTGGCGCGACCTGCCGCTCGCGATCGTGGTCGCCGTCCTGTTTGCGCTCGCGGCGTTCGGGCTGCCGGCGTTCACGCTGGCCAACACCCAGGCGGCCGGACGGCGCCTGGCCGAGCGCGGGTCGGCATTGCGCGTCAGCCTGCTCGATGCCGTCTCGGGGCTGCACGAGATCCGCGCCTTCGGAGCGGAGGACCGCATGCTGGCGGCGGCCCAGGGGCGCGAATCCGCACTGATCGGCGCCCAGCTCGACCTCGCCCGTCGTGCCACGCTCGCCGACACGCTCGGCTTCCTGCTGGGCCAGGCTGCCCTGCTCGCGGTCCTGGCCGCGATGGCGAACGGGCTGGGTCACGGACAGACCGTCACCGTCGTGTTCGCGGCGATCGCGCTGTTCCTGACCCTTGGCAGCTTCGAGACCGCCGCCGGCCTGCCGCGCGCGGGCGTGCTGTTCGGCCACGCCGCCGCCGCCGCGGGGCGCGTGGTCGAGGCGGCAGGCCCCCCGGTCGCACCTGCCGCCGCGGACGCGAGCGCGATTCCGGTGGGCCACCGGCTGCGTCTCGAGGGCGTGGAGTTCGGCTGGACCCCGGACCGCCGCGTGCTGGGCGGCCTCACCCTCGATGTCGCCGAAGGTGCCCGGATCGCCATCCTGGGTCCGTCCGGCGCCGGCAAGAGCACGATCGCCTCGCTGGCACTCGGTGTCGCCATCCCCTGGGCCGGGCAGGTCACGCTCGGCGGCGTGCCGGTGGGCCGCATCGCGCCCGCCGAGCTCCGCCGCCGCATCGCCACACTCAGCCAGGCGACGCATCTGTTCGCCGACACGATCCGCGCCAACCTCCTGCTCGCCCGTCCCGACGCGGACGAGCCGGCGATCTGGCAGGCGCTCGAGACGGCCGCGATCGCCGGCTGGGTCCGCCACCTGCCCGACGGGCTCGAGACCTGGATCGGCGAGGGCGGTGCGCTCGTCTCGGGCGGCCAGGCGCGCCGCATCGCGCTCGCGCGCACGCTGCTGTCGCCGGCGGACGTGCTGATCCTGGACGAGCCGGCCAGCGGACTCGACGCCGAAACCGAGCGCGCCTTTCTCGCGACCCTGAACGAGGCGGCGCCGCACCGCACGGTGGTGCTGATCGCGCACCGGCTCACCGGCGTGGAAAGGCTCGACCGGATCTGGCGACTCTCCGGCGGCCATCTCTCGGCGGCGGCCGCCTGACGCGCGCGCCGCATTGACGGTTTCGGCGCGGGCGGGCACCACGGCCGCACAAGACGTAACCCCCGCGAGGATCGCATGCGCCGGCTCCCCTTCGTTCTCCTGGCTGTGGTGGGCCTGGCATCCTGCGGTCCGGACGAGGCGACGACCACGCCGCCGAAGACCGTGATCTTCTTCGAGCACGCGTCCGCCACGCTCGACGGGCCGGCCCAGCAGGAAGTGGCGCTGGTTGCCAAGCGGGCGGCGGCCGCACCCACGGCGAGCGTCACGGTCGCCGGCTACGCGGCGGCCAACGGCGATCTCGACGCCGATGCGCAGCTCGCGGCCGAGCGCGCCCGGGTGGTGACCGCGCTGCTGGAGCGCGACGGGGTCGACGCGAACCGCATCCAGTCAATCCCCCGGCCGCCCAGCAACGACTACTCCCCACCAATTGCCGCGCGCCGCGTCGAGATCACGGTGGGCGGCAGCTGAGCGCACAAGCCGGCACCGCGAGCCGGGGCGAACCGGCCCGCATCCTCTCCGAGGTGTTCGGGTTCTCGGCGTTCCGCGGCCTGCAGGAGCAGGCCGTCTCCCGCCTGATGGCGGGCGGCGACGCGCTCGTGCTGATGCCGACCGGCGGCGGCAAGAGCCTCTGCTACCAGATCCCGGCGCTCAGCCGACCCGGCATGGGCCTGGTGGTCTCGCCGCTGATCGCGCTGATGGACGACCAGGTGGCGGCGTTGCGCCAGGTGGGCGTCGAGGCGGCCGCACTCCATTCCGAGCTCGACGAGGACGCGGCGGGCCTGCTGTGGGACAAGCTCGCGGACGGTCGGCTGGAGATCCTCTACGTCTCGCCCGAGCGGCTGCTGTCGGGGAACCTGCTGGAGCGGCTGAGCCGGCGACCGGTCTCGATCGTGGCGATCGACGAGGCGCATTGCGTGTCCGCCTGGGGGCACGAGTTCCGCCCGGAATATCGCGAGCTCGCCTGCCTGCCCCAGCGCCTGCCCGGCGTGCCGCGGGTGGCACTGACCGCGACCGCGGATCCCCGCACGCGCGCCGACATCATCGCCACGCTGGGCCTGGACGACGCCGCGATCCTGGTCGCGAGCTTCCATCGCAACAACCTGGTGGTCCAGGCGCGTCCGAAGGCGCGCGAGATGGCGCAGCTGGGCGCGCTGCTCGACACGCATCAGGGCCATGCCGGCATCGTCTATTGCGGCTCGCGCGACAAGACCGAGCGGGTGGCGGCGTCGCTGCGCGGCGAAGGGCGAGTGGCGCTGCCGTTCCACGCGCGGCTGTCGCCGATCGAGAAGCGCGCGGCGCTCGGCCG
>CAXTVZ010000262.1:3397-4835 GCA_964247685.1 uncultured Acetobacteraceae bacterium | reverse complement strand
AAGTTCTTTGGTTCTTTCTTTCAAGAAAGAACAACCTCTCCCCCGATCAAGACTCCCCTATCCTCCCCCGCTCCACCAGGAGCACCACTCATGCCAGAACACCTCACCCCACCGACCCCCAAGGCCGCTCCCGCCCCACCCCCAACTTGAATGGTCTAACGAATTTCAAGTTCGCCCACCCTTCGGCGGCCCGATCCGATCAAACAGGCTTCCGCCACGCCCCGCGACATGCTTGTGGTGGCCGACCCGGACGTGCGTCTCCCGCGCGTGCCGTGAGCGAGACGGAGGGCATGATGGCACGCAAGCCGGTGAAGAAGGTTGTCCTGGCCTATTCGGGCGGGCTCGACACGAGCGTGATCCTGCGCTGGCTGCAGACCGAATACGGTTGCGAGGTCGTGACCTTCACCGCCGATCTCGGTCAGGGCGAGGAGCTCGAGCCCGCCCGCCGCAAGGCGGAGATGCTCGGCGTGCGCGAGATCTTCGTCGAGGATCTCCGCGAAACCTTCGTGCGGGACTTCGTCTTTCCGATGTTCCGCGCGAACACGCTGTACGAGGGGCAGTATCTGCTGGGCACCTCGATCGCACGGCCCCTGATCGCGCAACGCCAGATCGAGATCGCCGAACAGGTCGGCGCCGACGCGGTGGCGCACGGTGCGACCGGCAAGGGCAACGACCAGGTCCGCTTCGAGATCGCGTATTACGCACTCAAGCCCGACGTCACCATCATCGCGCCCTGGCGCGAGTGGGAGCTGACCAGCCGCAACAAGCTCCTCGAGTTCGCCGAGCAGAACCAGATCCCGATCGCTCGCGACAAGCGCGGCGAGGCGCCGTTCAGCGTCGACGCGAACCTCCTGCACTCGTCGTCGGAAGGCAAAGTGCTCGAAGACCCGGCCGTCGAGGCCGACGAGATCGTCTACCAGCGCACCATCCGCCCCGAAGACGCGCCCGACACGCCCGAATACATCACGATGGATTTCGAGCGCGGCGACGCGATCGCAATTGACGGCGAGCAACTCTCGCCCGCGACGCTGCTCACGAAACTCAACGAGCTCGGCCGCCGCAACGGCATCGGCCGCCTCGACCTGGTGGAAAACCGTTTCGTCGGCATGAAGTCGCGCGGGATCTACGAAACGCCTGGCGGCACCATCCTGCTGGCCGCGCATCGTGGGATGGAAAGCATCACGCTCGACCGCGAGGCGGGCCACCTCAAGGACAGCCTGATGCCGCGCTACGCGGAGCTCATCTACAACGGATTCTGGTTCAGCCCCGAACGCCGCATGCTCCAGGCGCTGATCGACGAAAGCCAGAACAGCGTCGCCGGACGGGTGCGGCTGAAGCTCTACAAGGGGCAGGCGACCGTGGTGGGCCGTGAGAGTCCGAACAGTCTTTACGACAGCCGAGTGGTGACCTTCGAGGATGACCAGGGCGCGTACGACCA
>CAXTVZ010000262.1:1206-3297 GCA_964247685.1 uncultured Acetobacteraceae bacterium | reverse complement strand
TCGCACGACTTATTTGGTCATGGGGTCTGGGGCCAAGGCCCCAGCGGGTCCAGGGCAGAGCCCTGGTATCCTCGCGTCAGATATGCAGCGCTTGTCCATAAGCGTCGAGCACGGCTTCATGCATCGTCTCCGACACGGTCGGATGCGGGAACACCGTGTGCATGAGCTCGGCTTCGGTGGTCTCGAGCGTCCGCCCGATCACGTAGCCCTGGATCATCTCGGTCACCTCGGCGCCCACCAGGTGCGCGCCGAGCAGCGCCCCGGTCCTGGCGTCGAACACGGTCTTCACCATGCCCTCGGTCTCGCCCATGGCGATCGCCTTGCCGTTGCCGATGAACGGGAAGCGGCCGACGCGGACTTCGTAGCCGGCCTCCTTCGCGCGCGCCTCGGTCAGACCGACGGAGGCGATCTGCGGGCGGCAATAGGTGCAGCCGGGGATGTTGGTCCAGTCGATCGGGCGCGGGTGCTTGCCGGCGATTTCCTCGACGCAGACCACGCCCTCGTGGCTCGCCTTGTGCGCGAGCCATGGGGCACCGGCCAGGTCGCCGATCGCATAAACGCCGGGCTCGCCGGTGCGGCAAAATCCGTCGATCAGGACGTGAGTTTTCTCGACCTTCACCCCTGTGCCTTCGAGGCCGATGTTCTCGACGTTGCCGACGATGCCGACGGCGAGGATGATCTTGTCGTAGATGTCGGCTGTGGTCTTGCCGCCGGCCTCGATCGTGACCCTGGCGCCCCCGTCGACGCGCTCCGGCGGCGAGACCTTGGCACCCGTGAGGATGCGCATGCCCTGACGCTCGAACTGCTTGCGCGCGAAGTTCGCGATCTCCTCGTCCTCGACGGGAAGGATGCGAGAGGCGACTTCGGCGACGGTCACGTCCGCGCCCATGTTGCGGTAGAAGCTCGCGAACTCGATGCCGATCGCTCCCGAGCCGATCACGAGCAGGTTCCGCGGCATCGCGTCCGGCACCATCGCCTCGCGATAGGTCCAGATCAGGTTCCTGTCCGGCTCGAACCCGGGCAGCGTGCGGGCGCGCGCACCGGCGGCGAGGATGATGTGCTTGGCCGACAAGGTGGCGATCGGCTTGCCGTTGCGCTCGACCGCGACTTCACCTTTGCCGGCAAGCCTTCCGCTGCCGTCATAGACCGGGACTTTGTTCTTCTTGAGCAGGAAGCCGACGCCGGAGGCGAGCTGCTTGGAGATTGCGCGCGAGCGCTTCACGACTTTCGCGAGATCAAAACGAATGTTGTCGGCCGCGAAGCCGAACTCGTCGAGATGCGCGAGAAGATGAGAAATCTCCGACGAGCGCAGCAGGGCCTTGGTCGGGATGCAGCCCCAGTTCAGGCAGATGCCGCCGAGATGCTCGCGCTCGACCACGGCGGCCTTCAGACCGAGCTGAGCGGCCCGGATCGCAGCGACGTAGCCACCCGGGCCGCCGCCGATGACGACGACGTCGTAACTCTCGCGGGTCCCGCTCACAGCATCAGTTCCAGCGGGTCCTGCACGATCGTCTTGAATGCCGCGAGGTAGCGCGCGGCGAGCGCGCCGTCGATCGCGCGGTGGTCGGACGAGAGGGTCGCCGACATCACGGTCGCGATCGCGAGCTCGTCGTGGCGAACGACGGCACGCTTTTCACCTGCCCCAAGGGCAAGGATCGCGGCCTGTGGCGGGTTGATGATGCCGGTGAACTCGCGCACGCCGAACATGCCGAGATTGGAGATTGAAAAGGCCCCACCTTCGAATTCCTGCGGCTTGAGCTTGCCGGCGCGGGCGCGCGCGACGAGGTCCTTCACCTCGTTGCTGATGGCAGCAAGACCCTTGCGGTCGGCCTCGCGGACGATCGGCGTGATCAGCCCATCCGGTATGGCGACCGCCACCGAGATGTCAATATTGTCCCAATGGATGATCGCGTCTTCAGTGTAGGTCACGGCGACGCCCGGCACGCGGCGATGCGCGATGGCGGCGGCCTTGATCAGCATGTCGTTGACGGACAGCTTGAAGCCGCCCTCGCCTTCCGGCGCCTTCTTGTTCAGCCTGGCGCGGAGCGCCAGCAACTCGTCGAGCTCGATATCCACCGTGACATAGAAATG
>CAXTVZ010000262.1:0-1106 GCA_964247685.1 uncultured Acetobacteraceae bacterium | reverse complement strand
CGCGGATGATGCGGCCGTTCGGGCCGCTTCCCTTGATCGCATCGAGCGAGATGCCGTTCTGCTGCGCGATCCGGCGCGCCAGCGGAGAGGCGAAAACGCGGCCATTCGGTGCGGCAGCGGGAGCGGACGTCGCGGGTGGTGCTGCGAGCGTCGGCGTCTGCTCGCTCTTCGTCTCCAAGGGTGCCGGCGCGGCAGCCGGCGCCTTCGCGGTGGCACCCTCCGCCGGTGCCTCCTCGCCATCGGCGAGCAGCATGGCGATCGGCGTGTTCACCGCCACACCCTCCGTGCCTTCCTGGACCAGGATGCGTCCGATGCGACCCTCGTCGACCGCCTCGACCTCCATCGTGGCCTTGTCGGTCTCGATCTCGGCAATCACGTCGCCGGGAGCCACGCTGTCACCTTCCTTCTTGAGCCAGCGGGCGAGCGTGCCCTCGGTCATGGTCGGCGAGAGCGCCGGCATCAGGATATCGGTGGGCATGTCAGACGATCTTCCTCACCGCGTCCACGACCCATTCGGGCTGCGGCAATGCCAGTTTCTCCAGATTGGCGGCGTAGGGCAGCGGCACGTCGGCGCCGGCCACGCGCACCGGCGGCGCGTCGAGCCAGTCGAACGCCTCCTCGATCACGCGCATCGCCACTTCCGCACCGATACCGGAATACGCCCAGCCTTCCTCGACGGTCACCAGGCGGCTCGTCTTCTTCACGGACGCCACCACCGTCTCGGTATCGAGCGGGCGCAGCGAACGCAGGTTGATCACCTCCGCCTCGATCCCCTGCTCGGCGAGCGTTGCCGCCGCGCGGAGTGCGACGCCCACCATGATGCTGTAGGCGACGATCGTGACGTGGGTGCCGACCCGCTCGACCTTGGCGCGGCCGATCGGAACCACGTAGTCCTCGGACACGGGCGCGGAGAAGCTCTGCCCGTAGAGGATCTCGTTCTCGAGCACGATCACCGGGTTCGGGTCCCGGATCGCGGCGCGCAGCAGGCCCACCGCGTCGGCCGCCGAGAACGGTGCCACCACCTTCAATCCCGGAACATGCGCGTACCAGCTCGCATAATCCTGGCTGTGCTGGGCGCCGACCCGGCTCGCGGCACCGTTCGGGCC
>CAXTVZ010000261.1:0-4850 GCA_964247685.1 uncultured Acetobacteraceae bacterium | reverse complement strand
GATCGGCGACTGGTCGATGTCGATGATCTTGTCGAGCAGCTCCAGCCCCTCGATGCGCTCGTGCGGCGACGGCACCTCGCCGGAGCCCATCAGCCGACGCGACAGCGCCTTGTACAGCGTGTCGACCACCAGGGTGGACTTGCCGCCGCCGGAGACGCCGGTGACGCAGGTGAAGGTGCCGAGAGGGAAGTGCGCGGTGACGTGCTTGAGGTTGTTGCCGGTGGCGCCGATCACGCTGAGCCGACGGCTCTTGTCCCACGGCCGTCGCTGCGCCGGGACCTCGATGCGCTTGCGGCCCGAGAGGTAGGCGCCGGTCAGGCTGTCCGGGTGCTTCGCGACCTCGTCCGGAGTGCCATGCGCGATCACGTAGCCGCCGAGGTTGCCGGCCGCCGGCCCCATATCGATCAGGTAGTCGGCGGCCCGGATCGCCTCCTCGTCATGCTCGACCACCAGGAGCGTGTTGCCGAGCCGCTTGAGCCGCTCGAGCGTGCCGAGCAGGCGCTCGTTGTCGCGCTGGTGCAGGCCGATGGAGGGCTCGTCCAGCACGTACAGCACGCCGGTCAGGCCGGAGCCGATCTGGCTGGCGAGCCGGATGCGCTGGCTCTCGCCGCCCGAGAGGGTGGCGGAGCCGCGCGCGAGCGTCAGGTAGTCGAGCCCGACATCGTCGAGGAAGCGCAGCCGCTCGACGATCTCGCGCAGGATGCGCCGCGCGATCTCGCGACGCTGCGGGGTGAGCTGCGGCTCGACCTCGCTGAACCAGGTGAGCGCCCGGCGGATCGGCAGTTCCGACGCCTCGGCGATGGTGCTGCCGGCGACCTTCACGCACAGCGCCTCGGGCCGCAGGCGGGCACCGTGGCACACCTCGCAGGGCTTCTCGGCCTGATAACGGGACAGCTCCTCGCGCACCCAGGCGCTGTCGGTCTCGGCATAGCGGCGCTGCAGGTTCTTCAGCACGCCCTCGAAGGGCTTGGTCACCTTGTAGGCGCGGCGGTCGTCCTTGTAGGTGAACTCCACGTCCTCCTTGGTGCCGAACAGGATCGCGTCGCGCACCGTCTGGGGGAGGTCGTGCCAGGGGTGTGCGGTGCTGACCTTGAAGTGCCGCGCCAGGCTCTGCAGGGTCTGGTCGTAGTACGGGCTCTGGGCACCGTTCCACGGCGCCACCGCGCCGCGCGTCAGGCTCAGGCTCTCGTCCGGGATCGCCAGCAGCGGGTCGAAGAAGCTCTCCAGGCCGATGCCGTCGCAGGCCGGGCAGGCCCCCTGCGGCGCATTGAAGGAGAACAGCCGCGGCTCGATCTCCTCGATGGTGAAACCGCTGACCGGGCAGGCGAAGCGAGACGAAAACACGGTCCGCTGCGGTTCCGCCCTGCTGCCTTCGCGCAGCGCCTCCTCGGCATAGACCAGCCCATCGGACAGGCCGAGCGCGGTCTCGAAGCTGTCGGCGAGGCGGGACTGGATGCCGTCCTTGACCACCACGCGGTCGACCACCGCCTCCAGCGTGTGCTTGAGCTTGCGGTTGAGGTTCGGCACGTCGCCGATGTCGTAGAGCGTGCCGTCGACCTTGGCGCGGGTGAAGCCGCGGCGCTGCAGCTCGGCCAGTTCCTTGCGGTATTCGCCCTTGCGGTCGCGGATCACCGGCGCCAGCAGCAGCAGCCGGGTGCCCTCGGGCATCGCCATCACCCGGTCGACCATCTGGCTGACGGTCTGCGCCTCGATCGGCAGGCCGGTGGCGGGCGAGTAGGGGATGCCGGCGCGCGCCCAGAGCAGGCGCATGTAGTCGTGCACCTCGGTGATGGTGCCGACGGTGGAGCGCGGGTTGCGGCTGGTGGTCTTCTGCTCGATCGAGATCGCCGGCGACAGGCCCTCGATCGAATCCACGTCCGGCTTGCCCATCAGCTCGAGGAACTGGCGCGCGTAGGCCGACAGGCTCTCGACGTAGCGGCGCTGGCCCTCGGCATAGATGGTGTCGAAGGCGAGCGAGGACTTGCCCGAGCCGGACAGCCCGGTGACGACCGTGAGCGCGTCGCGCGGGATGTCGACGTCGATGTTCTTGAGGTTGTGCTCGCGTGCGCCGCGCACCCGGATCGCGGCAGCCGCCCCCTGCCGGCTCGGCGCCCCCTGCTGGCTCGCCGTCTTGTGCTGGCTCGCCGTCTCGTGCTGGCTCATCGCCGGTGCCGGCTCACCGGCCATGCGTGTGCGTCACGTGCCAGCCCGTCGCATGCCTGCTCATCGCGTGCCTATCCTGTCCTGGCGTGCTCGTTCATAATCCGTTCTGGTTTGATCGCCTACCCCGTGCGGGGGTAGCGTCGCGTCAGGACAGAAGGCGGGAAGTGACGATGGCCGGTAGCGTCAACAAGGTAATCCTGATCGGCAACCTGGGTAAGGACCCGGAAGTCCGCAATGCGCAGAACGGATCGAAGATCGTCACCTTCACCCTGGCGACCAGCGAGAGCTGGAACGACAAGGCGTCCGGCGAGCGCAAGGAGAAGACCGAGTGGCACCGGGTGGTGGTGTTCAACGACCGCATCGCCGACGTCGCCGAGCGGTTCCTGCGCAAGGGCCGCAAGGTCTACGTCGAGGGCTCGCTGCAGACCCGCAAATGGACCGACCAGTCGGGTGCCGAGAAATACACCACCGAGGTGGTGATCGACCGCTTCCGCGGCGACCTCACGCTGATCGATTCCGGCCGCGGCGGCGAGGAGGAGGGCGGCATGGGCGAGCGTGCGCCGCCGCGACAGCTCGGGGCGCCGCGCGGCGGCTCCGGTTCCGGCTCGGGCCCCGGTTCGGGCCCCAGCTCCGGCCCGGGTGGCAGCCGTGGCGGTGCCTCCGGCGGATGGGACGCTCCGGGCGGCAGCGACCTGGACGACGAGATCCCGTTCTAGGCCGGCTCCGGCCCGGCAGCAGGGGCGGCCGCGTCGCCTCGGCGGCCGCTCCGTGGTATGAGCGGCCATGGGTCGGTGCGCACGTGGCCGCCGGCCTGACCTCCGCTTCATGACATCGGAATCCCCTTGAGCGACATACCCGAGCCCCCGGCGCCGCCGGCTCCGCCCGACGCACCCTCCGACATGACCCCGGTGACGATCGAGGAGGAGATGCAGACCTCCTACCTCGCCTACGCGATGTCGGTGATCGTCAGCCGCGCCCTGCCTGACGTGCGCGACGGGCTGAAGCCGGTGCACCGGCGCATCCTGTACTCGATGCGCGAGAGCGGCTTCACCCCGGACAAGCCGTACCGCAAGTCGGCGCGCGCCACCGGCGACGTGATGGGCAAGTACCATCCGCACGGCGACGCCTCGATCTACGACGCCATGGTGCGCATGGCGCAGTCCTGGTCGATGCGGGTCAAGCTGATCGACGGCCAGGGCAATTTCGGCTCGGTCGACGGCGATAGTCCGGCGGCGATGCGCTACACCGAGGCCAGGCTGGCGCGGGCGGCGATGTTCCTGCTCGACGACATCGACCGCGACACCGTCGACTTCCAGCCGAACTACGACGAGAGCGAGGTCGAGCCGAAGGTCCTGCCGGCCGCCTACCCGAACCTGCTGATCAACGGCGCCGCCGGCATCGCCGTCGGCATGGCGACCAACATCCCGCCGCACAACCCGGGCGAGATCATCGATGCGACGCTGGCGATGATCGCCGATCCCGAGATCGGCACCGACGCGCTGATGGCGATCATCCCGGGGCCGGACTTCCCGACCGGCGGCATCATCCTCGGCCGTTCCGGCATACGCTCGGCGTTCGAGACCGGGCGCGGTTCGGTGCTGATCCGTGCGCGCGCCGGGGTCGAGGACATACGACGCGACCGCAAGGCGATCGTCGTCACCGAGATCCCGTTCCAGGTCAACAAGTCGACGCTGATGGAACGCATCGCCGAGCTGGTGCGGGCCAAGCAGGTGGAGGGCATCTCCGATCTGCGCGACGAGAGCGACCGGTCGGGCATGCGCATCGTCATCGAGATCAAGCGCGACGCGACCCCCGAGGTGGTGCTGAACCAGCTCTACCGCTTCACCCAGCTGCAGACCAGTTTCGGCGTCAACATGGTCGCCCTCGATGGCGGCCGGCCCAAGCTGATGGGCCTGCGCGAGGCGCTGGTCGCCTTCATCGCCTTCCGCGAGGAGGTGATCCTGCGCCGCGCCCGCTTCGACCTGGCCAAGGCGCGCGAGCGCGGCCACCTGCTGGTCGGGCTGGTGATCGCGGTCGCCAACATCGACGCGGTGATCGCGCTGATCCGGGCCGCCCCGGACGCGGCCACCGCGCGCGCCGAGCTGATGCGCCGCGACTGGGATGCGGCCGACGTGTCGCCGCTGCTCGCGCTGATCCACGACGAGGGCAACCTGGTGGTGGACGGGCGCGTGCACCTCACCGAGGCGCAGGCACGCGGCATCCTGGAGCTGCGGCTGGCGCGGCTGACCGGCCTCGAGCGCGAGAAGATCCAGGGCGAGCTCGACGAGGTCGCGACACGCATCAACGACCTGCTGGAGATCATCGGCAGCCGGGTGCGCCGGCTCGAGGTGATGCGCGACGAGCTGATGCTGGTGCGCGCCGAGATCGCGGTGCCGCGCGCCACCGAGATCTCCGACGTGGCCGGCGACCAGACCGACGAGAGTCTGGTGGAGCCGGGGCAGATGGTGGTCACCATCACCCGCGACGGCTTCATCAAGCGCACCCCGCTCGACATCTTCCGCGCGCAGAACCGCGGCGGCCGCGGCCGCACCGCCGCCGGCCGTCGCGGCGACGACATCGTCACCCGCTCGTTCAACGCCCACACCCATCAGTGGGTGCTGTTCTTCTCCTCCGGCGGCAAGGCCTACCGGGAGAAGGTCTGGCGGCTGCCGGAGGCGAGCCCGACC
>CAXTVZ010000260.1:0-4857 GCA_964247685.1 uncultured Acetobacteraceae bacterium | reverse complement strand
GGGGTTTTAAGGGCTCGCCCTTAACGGGGTCCAGGGGCAGAGCCCCTGGCCTTCACTCCACCGAATGCAAGAAATCCAGGCTGTGCTGCAGCGTGTCGACATCCGCCGGCGCCAGCGAGCTCGAAGCCTCCACCGGCTTGAGCCCCACCGCCACGAACTGCGCATCCGTCACGTCGACGAACTCCACCCCCGCTTCCCGCATCATCGCCACGGCCTCGATCCCGACCCTGTCCCAATGCGACGCCGTGCCCTCCTTCGGCCGTGCCGCCACCACGCGCCGGACGCCCGACTGGATCAGCAGCATCGCGCACACGTTGCAGATTGGCTTGCCGATCACGTAGGCGTCGCACTGCCGCGCCTCGCGCCCTGCGAACAGCAGGGCGTTCTGCTCGGCATGGATCGTCATCGTGAGCTTCCGGTCGCGGTCGGCCAAGCGCTGCACGCTGTCCTCGACGTTGGACGGAAACCCGTTGAAGCCGGTGGCCACGATCCGCCCGAGCGCGGGATTGACGATCACGGCGCCCACCTTCGCGCGCGGGTCCTTCGACCATTGCGCGATGTGGTGCGCGAGGCCGATGTAGCGGTCGTCCCAGCGACGCTGCTTGCCGGGATTGCCCTCGAAGCTGTTGACGTTGTCCACGCCCGTCAGATCAGGCCGAGGCCGGTGATCGCGCCGTAGACGATCGCGCCGATGCCGATCACCAGGCCGATCAACACCAGCGCGTCGACCTGGGTCGCGAGGTAGAGACCGGTCAGCACGATCGCGATCTGCAGCACGCGCACGCTGCGCTCGAGCTGCTCGCGGAGATGGTAGGCGTGGTCACGCTCGTGCTCGTTCGCCTGCGCACGTGCCGCGAGCTGCTTCATGCCGCTGCCCTGGGGATCGTCCTCCATGCGGGCGGCGTCCGCGCGGGATTTCGCGATCGTGGCCGCGGCCGCCGGCGTGTTCGGTCCGGTGGCCAGCATCGCATCTGCCGCCTCGTTCCAGATCGTGCGCCGCACCGACTTCGCCTGGTATTCGTTCCAGACATCGCTCGCGGTGACGATGCGCGCGAGATAGGTCGTCTGCGCGTCGTTCGCCCCCATCTCGATGATCACGGCGATCGCGGCAAAGATCGCGACCAGGATGGCGGCCGCGCGTGCGCGGGGTGCGACCGTGTGGCCGGCATGCGCCGCCTGGTGGTGCGCATGCTCCATCGTCTCCTGCGCCATCTCGACGTGGTCGCTCATCGCAGCACCTCAGCGGCACATCAGGATGGGCAGGTCGGCAAATTCGAGCGCGTGGCGCGTCACACCGCCCAGGATCAGCTGGCGCAGGCGGGAATGCGAATACGCCCCCTGGCACATCAGGTCGGCGCCGAAATCACGCGCGCCGCGCAGCAGGCCGGCTCCCGTCTCGCGGTCGATCGCCTTGAACTCCGCCGTGTCGGCGGTGATGCCGTGCAGCGCCAGGTAGGGCAGCAGCTCGGCAGCCAGCGGTCCGCGGCGCTGGTAATCGGGCGAGTGCAGCACGCGCACGGCCTGCGCCTGCACCAGCCAGGGCAGGCAGTCGCGCACCGCCTGCGCGCTCTCGGCCGAGCCGTTCCAGGCAATCGCGATGCGAGTGCCGAGCGTGCGGGGCTCGCGCTTGGGTGCCACCAGCACGGGGCGGCCGCTGTCGAACAGCACGGCGTGCAGCGCGTCCGAGCTCGAAAGTTCGGTGGCGTCGGGGTGCGGCACCACCGCCACGTCGGCGAGCCGCGCCTGCTGCGCCACGATGTCGTCCTCGCGGCCGGTGATCAGCTCGAGGCTCGCCGACGGGGCAGTCGCCTCGAAGGCGGCGTGGCCCGGGGGCACGGCATGGTCGCGCACGAAGCGCTCGAACTCGGCCATGACGTGGCGCGAGCGGTCGCTGCACTCGCGCTCGGCGGCCGACATCATCTCCTCGACCATCGCGCCCGACAGTCCCTCGCCGGCCAGCGGAGCCACCTCGCGGCTGTCGGCGCGCACGTGGAGTGCGGTGACATGGGCGTTGAACTGCCGCGCGGCGAGCAGGGCGGTGGCCAGCGCCGCACTCCCCGTCTCGGTGCCGTTCAGCGGCAGCAGGATCTTGCGGATGGGTTGAAGCAGGGTCATCCCGGTTCTTTCGGTGGAGGGGCGCTCACGGGTAAAGCCTGGTGGCCCGCCAGCCATCGGCCCCGCTGCCGTGGCGGACGCGGTCGAACTGGATGCGGTCGTGCAGGCGATACGGCATGTCCTGCCAGAACTCGAGCCGGTCGGGCACGAGACGGTAGCCGGACCAGTGCGGCGGGCGGGGGATGTCCTCGCCGGGGTATCGTTCGTCCGCCGCTGCGACGCGCGCCTCGAGCACGGCGCGGGCTTCGAGCGGGCGGGACTGCAGCGAGGCGTGCGCACCCAGCCGCGAGACGCGCGCGCGGCTGGCGAAGTAGGCGTCCGCCTCCGCCTCGGTCACGGGCTGGACCACGCCTTCCGCCCGCACCTGGCGCGCGAGGCTTTTCCAGTGGAACAGGAGTGCGGCCGCGGGATGCGCCGCCAGCGCGCGGCCCTTGCGGCTCCCGGTGTTGGTGTAGAACACGAAGCCCGCCGGGCTCGCATCCTTGAGCAGCACGGTGCGGCAGGACGGGCGGCCATCCGCGTCGACCGTCGCCAACGCCATCGCGTTCGGATCGACCGGCTCGCTCGCGGTCGCCTGGGCGAACCAGCTGTCCCACAGCGCGAACGGGTCCGCGTTCGTGTCCAGAGCGGTGGCTTCGCTCGCCGCCATCCGAACGTTTCCTTTCCCCTGCGACACACTCGAAGCGAGCATGCCACAACTCTTGTGGTGGGCCCGGCAATCTGCCACGACCAACCCCCTGCCTGCCCCTTTCCCGGAGCTAATTCAATGCCGGACAGCGCCGAGACCAGCGGCACGACCATCCCCAAAGGCACGCTGATGCAGGGCAAGCGCGGCGTGATCATGGGCGTCGCCAACGACCGTTCGATCGCCTGGGGCATCGCCGCCGCCGCCGCCGCCCAGGGTGCGGAGCTCGCCTTCACCTACCAGGGCGAGGCGCTGGGCCGGCGCGTGCGACCATTGGCGGAGAGCGTGGGCTCGACCCTGGTGCTGCCGTGCGATGTGGGCGACGACGCGGCGATGGACGAGGCCTTCGCTCAGATCGAGCAGGAATGGGGCACGATCGACTTCCTGGTCCACGCGATCGGCTGGGCCGACAAGAACTACCTTCGCGGCCGCTACGTCGACACGCCGCGCGACGCGTTCCTGGTGGCGCTCGACATCTCCGCCTATTCTTTCACGGCTGTGGCCCGTCGCGCGTCGGCGCTGATGAAGAACGGCGGCTCGCTGCTGACGCTGACCTATCTCGGCGCCGAGCGCTGGATGCCGCACTACAACGTCATGGGCGTGGCCAAAGCCGCGCTTGAGGCGAGCGTGCGCTACCTCGCGGCCGATCTCGGTGGCGATGGCGTGCGCGTGAACGCGATCAGCGCCGGGCCGATCAAGACGCTGGCGGCGAGCGGAATCGGCGATTTTCGCTATATCCTGCGCTGGAACCAGCTGAACGCACCGCTCGAGCGCAACGTCACCATCGAGGAGGTGGGCGGCGCCGGCCTCTACCTCCTGTCCGACCTCAGCTCGGGGGTCACCGGCGAGGTGCACCACGTGGATGCCGGCTACCACGTGGTCGGCATGAAGAACCCCAAGGCGCCGGACATCGCCGTCGAGTAGCCCCGGGCTTCAACAGCATGTCGTTCAACCGCTTCGGCATCGCACTCACCTTCACGAGCTGGGGCGAAAGCCATGGCCCGGCGATCGGCTGCGTGATCGACGGCTGCCCGCCGCGGATCGCGCTGAGCGAGGCCGACATCCAGCCGTGTCTTGACCGGCGTCGGCCCGGCCAGAGCAGGCACACCACGCAGCGACAGGAGCCCGACAACGCGAGAATCCTGTCGGGCGTGTTCGAGGGGCGCACCACCGGCACGCCGATCGCGGTCACCATCGAGAACCAGGACCAGCGCTCGGCCGATTATTCCGAGATCGCCGAGCGCTTTCGTCCCGGCCATGCCGACTACGCCTATGACGTGAAATACGGGATCCGCGATCCCCGTGGCGGCGGCCGCGCCTCGGCGCGCGAGACCGCGAACCGGGTGATCGCGGGCGCGGTCGCGCGGCGCATCCTCCACGAGGCCACAGACGGCCGCTTCGCCGTGCGGGGCGCGCTCGTCGAGATGGGCGGCCTTGGCGTCGATCGCGCCGCCTGGGACGACGCCGAGATCGACCGCAACCCGTTCTTCTGCCCGGACGCGGCCGCCGCCGCCCGCTGGGACACGCATCTTTCGGCGATCCGGAAAGAGGGCTCGTCGGTCGGCGCGGTGATCGAGGTGACGGCCGCGGGCGTTCCCGCCGGCATCGGCGCGCCGGTCTACGGCAAGCTCGACGCCGAGCTCGCCTCCGCGTGCATGAGCATCAATGCCGTCAAGGGGGTGGAGATCGGCGACGGGTTCGCCGCCGCCCGCCTGCGTGGCGAGGAGAACGCCGACGAGATGCGCCGGGGCGGGGACGGCACGCCGATGTTCCTCGCCAACCATGCGGGCGGGATCCTGGGCGGGATCGCCACCGGCCAGCCGATCGTGGTGCGCTTCGCGGTCAAGCCCACGAGCTCGCTGCTGGTGCCGGTGCGCTCGGTGACGCGTGCGGGCGAGGAGGTGGACGTCCGCACCCGCGGGCGGCACGACCCCTGCGTCGGCATCCGCGCCGTGCCGGTGGGCGAGGCGATGGTCGCGTTCGTGATTGCGGACCAGCTGCTAAGGCACGTGGGGCAGACGGGGCTCGTCGTCGGGTTGGGGGAGAAGGCCAGGGGC
>CAXTVZ010000259.1:0-4863 GCA_964247685.1 uncultured Acetobacteraceae bacterium | reverse complement strand
CCGCTCGTCCCAGCCCGCCACCACCTCGGCGATGAAGTCGGCCATGCGCGCCCGCCCGCTCGGCAGGAAGCGCACCAGCGCCGCGGACGCCGCATCCGCCACCCGTGCCCGCACCGCCTCATCCTCCCGCAGCAGGCGCCCGAGCCGGTCCAGCGTCTCCTCCGCGAACGACACGACATAGCCGTCCGCGTCCGCCGCATCGCGCCCGATCGCCGCCCGCAGGCGGTTCCACACATCCTCGCCCCAGGCCGTCACCGCCTCGTTGCCGACCACGTGGCGGACCGCACGTCCGAGCTCGGCGGCTCGTTCCGGCTCGCGTTCGAACAGCGCGATCTGGTCCTCGATCCAGCCGGTCACCGCGGCGCGGATCTCCGAGCCCTCCGGGTCGATGCTGTCGAGCTCATGGGTCATCGCCGACATCACCCGGCTGGCGATCGAGCCGCCCAGCGCCCAGCCGATCATCCGGCCGCCCTGCTCGCGCACCCGCTCGGCGATCATCGCGCGCAGCTGCGCCTCCTTCGCCTTCAGCGCGAGCCGGAGCTGGCCCACCACGAAGCTCACCACCGCCTGGTGACGCTGCCCCTCCACCAGGCCGCGCAGCGAGCGCGCGAACAGCCGCCCGAGATCCGGCCCCTCGAACAGCCGCGGCAACAGGGCCGCCGCCATGCGCTTGACGCGACCCTCGGAGATCCCGACCAGCAGCACCGGCAGCAGTCCCGCGATCGTGCCGGCCGCGCGTCGCCGCAGCTCCGGCTCCACCAGGGCGCGGCCCAGCGCGCCGGCGAGGTCGGCGCGGTCGAGCAGCCGGTGGATCTCCCCCGGCGTCATCACGTGGTTGGCCACGAAGTCGCCGAGCGCGCGCCCCAGCCGCGCCTTTTCGCGCGGGATCACCGCGGTGTGCGGGATCGGCAGCCCGAGCGGCCGGCGGAACAGCGCGGTCACCGCGAACCAGTCCGCGATGCCGCCGATGAAGCCCGCCCGGCTCGCCGCCCGGAGCATGTCCGCCCAGGGGCGATGCGGCAGCCAGGTGGCGCCCACCGCGACCGCCGCCATCAGCAGGAGCAGCCCGGTCGCCAGCCACCGGTAACGCCGCAGCCGCCGCCGCAGCATCGGCTCCGGGTCGATCGGGCTCATGGGTCCAGGCCTCGCACGGGCACCTCCTATCACGCAAGGCCGGGCTGTCGCTTGACACTTGCGTGGGCCGGCGGCCCCGTATTCACCTGCATGGACACGCCGCGACGGCGCGAGGAGACAGGGATGGCGTCGCTCGAACAGACGGAAGCCGGCGCCCCCAACCTTGGTGCCCCCAACCTTGGCTCCGCCCCCACCGTCGACGACCGGTATCTCCACCTCGTCGAGGATGCAGGCGCCCGCGGCGACGTCGACCCGTTCGTCAACCCGGTGCTGGTGACCGCGATCGCGGTGGCGCGCGATCTCGAGGACGGCACGCTGACCGAGGAGGCGCTGGCCGCCCTGATCCGCCGCCTCCGCGACGACGCGTTCTGCCGGCGCGCGGCCCGCCTCGCCGCCTATGTCGGGCTCGCCCGTGGCGCCGACCCGCGCGCGCGCTTCACCGAGCTCGCGGCCCGCCTGGTGCGCCCCGACCCGCATGACAGTCCGGTCCCGCTCGCCCGCTTCCGCGACAGCGTCGAGCGCACCCGCTTCTCCGCCGTGTTCACCGCTCACCCCACCTTCGCGCTGCCCCTGCCGGTCTACGAGCAGCTCGCCGCGGTGGCGAGCGGGGCCGCCTGCCCGACCGGCACCGACACCCACCGGCCGGACCGCATCACGCTCGACGAGGAGTTCGCCCAGAGCATCGCAGCGATCACCCGCGGGCGCGACGCGATCGACGTCTTCACCCGCGCGATCCTCGAGGCCGCCGCCGCCACCTGGCCCGCCGCCTGGCGCGCCCTGGTGCCGCGTGCGGTGACGCTCGCGACCTGGGTCGGCTACGACACCGACGGTCGCACCGATATCGGCTGGCAGGACACGCTCCGGCTCCGCCTGCGGATGAAGCACCTGCAGCTCGAGCGCGTGGCCAGCACCCTGGCCGGGCTCGGCGAGGCGGCGGCCCCGCTGGCCGCGCGCCTCGGGGATGCGATCGAGGCGGTGGCCCGCCAGATCGCCGCCTGCCCCGCCGACAGCTCGCCCGAGGGTGCCGCCCGCATCGCGGCCAGCCTCATCGACGGCCGCGATCGCGCCATCCTGCACCCCGACGAGCTCGAGCCGCTCTGGACCGCTTCGTTCGACGCCGCCGGCCCCGAGCGCGCGCTGGACCTCGCGGTGGCACGCACCGGGCTCCGCTCCCACGGTCTCGGCCTCGCCCACACCCATATGCGGCTGAACGCGACGCAGGTGCACAACGTCGCCCGTCAGCGCCTCGGCTTCACCGACAGTCCCGAGGATCCGGCGCGACGCCGCGCGCTGCTGGCCGAGATCAACGACGTGCTCGACGCGGTCGTGCCGGTCCCGGTCGATTTCGGCACGCTGGCCACCGAGCAGGCCACCGCCGCCCGGCTGATGATGCTGGCCGCCCAGCTCCGCAAGCATGTCGACGCGGCCTCGCCCATCCGCTTCCTGATCGCCGAGACCGAGAGCGGCTACACGCTGCTGGTGGCGCTGTGGCTCGCGCGCATGTTCGGCGTGGAGGACGCGGTCGAGATCAGCCCGCTGTTCGAGACCGCGGATGCGCTGGAGCGCGGCATCCGCGTGATCGACGAGGCGGTGCGCTCGCCGCATTACACCGACTATCTCCGACGCACGGGCAAACTCTGCCTGCAGTTCGGCTACTCGGATTCCGGCCGCTATGTCGGCCAGCTCGCCGCCACCTACCAGATCGAACGGCTGCGCCTGCGCATCTGCGAGCTGATGGTCCGGCGCGGCCTCACCGATGTCGAGGTGGTGCTGTTCGACACCCACGGCGAATCGATCGGCCGCGGTGCTCATCCGGGCTCGCTCGCCGACCGGTTGCGCTACCTCTCGCCCGACTGGCCCCGGCTGCAATTCGCGCAAGCCCACATTGCGATGCGCGAGGAAAGCGCCTTCCAGGGCGGCGACGGCTACGCACTGTTCGGCACGCCCGCACTCGCGGAGTCCACGATCGCGACCGTCGCCGCCCACGCGTTTGCCAGCCCCAGCGAAGTCCTCGACCCGATCTACGACGATCCGGATTTCGCCGCCGATTTCTTCACCGGCCTCGGCGCCGCCATGGGCGCGCTGGTGGAAGACCCCGGCTACGCGGCCCTGCTCGGCGCCTTCGGCCCGGCGCTGGTCGACAAGACCGGCTCCCGCCCCGCCGCTCGCACGACCGACGCGAGTGGCGTGGTCGCCCGCATCCGCCACCCGCGCGAGCTCCGCGCGATCCCCAACAACGCGATCCTGCAGCAGCTCGGCTGGTGCGCGAACACGCTGCAGGGCCTGGGCGAGGCCGCCGCCCGCCATCCCGAACTGTTCGAGCGCCTGCGCGAGGAGAGCCCGCGCTTTCGTCGCAGCCTCGATTTCGCCGCCCACGCACTGCGTCATTCCGACCGCGACGTGCTGCTCGCGACGGTCCAGCTGCTCGACCCCGCGACCTGGCTCGCGCGCGCGGCCCATGCCGGGGACCCGGCGCGCCGCCACGCGCTCACCCACGTGGCGCTTGGCCTGCGCCGCCTGCGCCTGTGGTCCGCGACCCAGGCGATGGCGCACCGGATCGAGAGCGACGCCCTGCTGCTGCGCGACGCGTGGCCCGACGCGCCGCGCATGGCCTCACGCGAGATCCTGCTGCACGCGCTGCGCCAAGCGGTGATCGCGCGCATCTGGCTGCTCGCCTCGGCGATCCCCTATTTCGCCCCGCGCGGCGGCACCACGCGCGAGACGCTCGAGGACGCGATGCTGCGTCTCGACGTGCCGGCCGCGCTCGAGCAGCTCGCCGCCATCTTCCCGGTGGCCGCCGCGAGCGGCGCCGACCTCGATTTCCGCGAACCCCGCGCCGCCCCGGCTGGCCACGCCTATGCCCGCGAGCACGAGGAGCTGTTCGAACCGATCGGGCGGCTGTTCGCGCATCTGCGCGAGATCGGAACCGCGATCATGCACGAGGTCGGTGCGTTTGGCTGAGCCCGCCCGCGGCGGCCGCGCATTGGAGCCGCCGCCGCCCACCGGCGTGAAGATCGAAGCAGGGCACGGCGTCTTTCGCGTGGTCGCACCAAACCCGGGCCCGATGACCTATCACGGCACCAACACCTGGTTCGTCCCCGATGGCGCGGACGGCTACGTGGTGATCGACCCGGGCCCCGACGACCGCTCGCATCTCGAGGCGACGCTGAAGGCCGGCGCGGGCCGGATCAGCCACGTGCTCGTCAGCCACCGGCATGACGACCACATCGGCAACGCGTCCGCCCTGTCGCAGGCGCTCGACATGCCCGTGCATGGTCACGCGCGTCTTGCCCGGCACTATTCGGGACCGCTGCTGACGCTTCGGCACGGCGACGCCATCGCGGGCCTGATCGTGGTGCACACGCCAGGACACGCGCAGGACCATCTCTGCTTCGCGCGCGCGCCGGGACACGTGCTGTTCACGGCGGACCACGTGATGGGCTGGTCGACCTCGGTCGTGCCACCGCCCCCGGACGGCAGCGCTCGCGACTACCTGGCGAGCCTGCGCCTGCTGCTCGAGCGCGACGACCGCGTCTACCTCTCGGGCCATGGTCCGCCGATCGCGACGCCGAAAGCCCTCGTCAACACGCTGCTGGCGCAACGCCTGCGACGCGAGCGCGAGGTGCGCATGCTGATCGAGGCCGAACCTCTGAGTCTGAGCGGGCTGATGCGCCGCATCTACCCGGCGCTCAAGCCAGGGCTCGAGCAGGCGGCGACGGCGAATGTTCT
>CAXTVZ010000258.1:0-4888 GCA_964247685.1 uncultured Acetobacteraceae bacterium | reverse complement strand
CGGCCTCCTCCTCCTGCAGCGCGAGGAGGCGCTGGCGGTCGGCGACCGGGATCTGAAAGTAGTCGGGATGGATCTCGCCGAAGGCGAGGAAGCCGTGCCGGTTGCCGCCATATTCCACGAAGGCCGCCTGCAGGCTCGGTTCGACCCGGACGATCTTGGCAAGGTAGATATTGCCCTTGAGCTGCTTCTTCGCAGCCGTCTCGACGTCGTAGTCTTCTAGGCGGTTACCATCCAGCATCACCACGCGGGTTTCTTCCGCGTGGCTCGCATCGATCAGCATGCGCTTGGTCATAGAAAAGGGGACTCCGCTCGATCGCGGCGTGCGGCACAGCGCTCCACTCGGAGGCTGTGCGGCCTCCGGCCGCCTCGCGTGTTGGGATCTGGTGGGTGAAACGGGGTGGATGCGGCGTCCCGGCTCGCGACGAAGGCTGCGCGCAATGCCAGACGCCGGGGGCTTGAGACCCTGCGGCGTTCGGATGCGCTTCAGTCCGTCGCATGTGGTGAGCGGTCGCCGACATCGATATCCTGGCCGTGCGCCCTGTGACGGGCACTCGGTGGGTGCATGAAGAAGCAGGGCATCCCTCGCAACCGGATGTCCCGCTCCCAAGCCCGCTGTGCCGGATGCCGGCCCCGCCGAAAGCCCCATTGCTGGATGGATGTCGGTCAGGCCGGGGTCGGTTCGCGACGTGCCGCCTCGGCGGCTCCGATCGCACGGTGCTCGACGGCGACCATGACGGAAACGTGGCGGCCTCGCAAGCAAAGCTGCTGTGGCGCCCGGCCCACAGCGGCCGCGCAAAGATGACGCGGCCGACCGGTGCGCCGCCCTGTCGTGCTACCATGCGGTGGTGCAGGGTGTCGGGGGGCATCATCCACAGGATTCCCAACATGACCGGGCGCGGCATTGCGCGACGCTCGCTGCTGGCATCGCTGGCGGCCTGGGCCACGCCCGCCGTGGGTGCAACGCGGCATCACGGCCTGGCCGCGCCCCATGTCGGGCGTCGTCCCGCGGCCCCGCTGCCGCTCGTGATGCTCGACCCGGGCCATGGCGGCAAGGATCCGGGTGCGATCGGCTATGCCGGCACCTACGAGAAGCACATCTCGATCGCCGCCGCGACCGAGCTGCAGCAGCGCCTCCTGCGCTCCGGCCATTACCGCTGCCAGCTCACCCGTGGCGACGACCGCTTCATCCCGCTCGAAGACCGCGTGGCGATCGCGCAAGGCCGTCAGGCCGCGCTCTTCGTGTCGATGCACGCCGACGCGGTCGCCTCGTCGCACGCGGTGCGCGGCGCCAGCGTCTACACGCTCGCCGACACCGCCTCGGACGCGCAGACCGCCACACTCGCGCGCCGCGAGAACAGCGCCGACCGCTTCGCCGGGCCGAACTTCCGCGGCTCGTCGGCGGCGGTGCAGGACATCCTCGCGAGCCTGGTCCGGCAGGAGACGCGCGTGGGCTCGGCGCACATGGCGCGCGGCGTGGTGGGCGCGTTCGCGGGCGGGATCGGCCTGCTGCCCAACCCGAGCCGCCACGCCGGGTTCGTGGTGCTGATGGCGCCCGACATTCCCAGTGTGCTGGTGGAGATGGGGTTCATGTCGAACCCGCAGGATGAGGCGCTGCTGCGCACGGCAGCGCATCGGGCGCGGATCACGCTGGCGATGCAGGCGGCGGTTGATGGGTTCTTTGCGCAGCAGGCGAGTTTCACGCGGCTGCAGGGGTAGGGAGATTGGGGCTCTGCCCCAAACCCCGCCAGGACAAGCAGTCCTGGACCTGCCAAATACAAGTGGGGTCTGGGGCCAAGGCCCCAGCGGGGTCCAGGGGTGGAACCCCTGGCCTTCTTGATGTGTCCCGTTAGCTCTTTGGTGCTACAGACCCCGCCATGATGCGTGCTCCGAACCCGGGCGACCGCCTGACGCCGAGCGGCCCCACCGGTTCGCCGCCCCCACCCCGCAGGACACCCAGGCCGCGCCGCATGCAGGCCGCCCACGCGCTGTTCCGGCGCATGCTGGGCGCAGTATTGGCGGTCGGCATCCTGGCCGTGGGTGTCGCCTCGCTCGTGGCCTGGCGCGCCTTCGTGCATTTCTCGACCGGTCTGCCCACCGTCGCCGGCCTGCAGGACTACCACCCCGCGGTGATGAGCCGCGTCTATGACGGCGACGACCACCTGATCGCCGAGCTCGCGACCGAACGGCGCATCTTCGTGCCCTACGCCGCCATCCCCGACCGCGTGAAGAACGCCTTCGTCGCCGCCGAGGACCAGAACTTCTGGACCCATAACGGCGTCGACCCGCTCGCCATCCTGCGCGCGGCCGTCACCGACGTGGAGAACCTGCACTCCGGCAAGCGCCCGATCGGCGCCTCGACCATCACCCAGCAGGTCGCCAAGAACATGGTTCTCGGCAACGTCGTCACCATGCAGAGGAAGATCAAGGAAGCGATCCTGGCGATGCGGATCGAGCAGACGCTGAGCAAGCAGCGCATCCTCGAGATCTACCTCAACGAGATCTATCTGGGCCTCGGCGCCTACGGCATCGCCGCCGCGTCCGAGACCTATTTCGACAAGCCGCTCGACGAGCTCACGGTGGCCGAGGCCGCCTTCCTCGGCGCACTGCCCAAGGGTCCCAACAACTACAACCCCTACCGCTACCCCGAGGCCGCGAAGGGTCGCCGCGACTGGGTGATCGACCGCATGGTCGAGACCCACGCGATCACGCTGGAGGCTGCCCGCGACGCCAAGGCCGAGCCGTTGATCCCGGCGGCCGTGGTCCACCGTCCGCCGCCGGTGCCGGGTGCGGACTGGTTCACCGAGGAGGTCAGGCGCGAGCTCGTCGAGAAGTTCGGTGCCGGGCAGGTCTCCACGGCCGGGCTCACCGTCCAGACCAGCCTCGACCCGAAGCTGCAATCGCTGGCGGCCGATTCGCTGCGCCGCGGCCTGCTCGCCTACGACCGCGCGCATGGCGAGTGGCACGGCCCGGTCACCCATCTCGCCGGCTTCGAGCCCGCGCCCCCCATGCGCCACAGCCGCCATGCCGCCGCCGTGACCGAGGCGGTCGCCGCCGCCCCGGACTGGCAGTCGGTCCTCGCCCGCCTGCCCAGGCCGCCCGGCCTCCTGCCCACCTGGACGCTCGGCATCGTGCTCGCCGAAGGCGAGGCGACCGCGAAGGTCGGCTGGCTCTCGGATGGCGACACGGTCGAGGCGAAGACCTCCCATGTCTCCACCATGACCTACGGCGACAGCGCCTGGGCCCGCACCGAAGCGAAGGGCCGCCCGGTCCGCATGGCCGACATCGCCAAACCGGGCGACGTGATCATGGTCGAGCCCGCAGACGGCGACCCCTCGCGCGTCGAGCTCCGCCAGATCCCCCGCGTCGAGGGCGCGATCGTCTCGCTCGACCCCACCAGCGGCCGCGTGCTGGCGATGGTGGGCGGCTGGTCGGCCGAGATCAGCCAGTTCAACCGCGCCACACAGGCCGAGCGCCAGCCCGGCTCGTCGTTCAAGCCGTTCGTCTACCTTGCAGCGATGGAGCGGGGCATCTCGCCCTCGCAGCAGTTCCTCGACGGGCCGTTCAGCATGGGGAGCTGGCGGCCGAACAACTACGAGATGGATTTCAATGGCCCGACGGCGCTCCACGACGCGCTGCGGAAGAGCCTCAACCTGGTCACCATCCGGCTCGCCTCGCATATCGGCATGACCGCGGTCGCCAACACCGCGATCGCGCTGCACGAGGTCGATTCGATGCCGAAGGTGCTGCCCGCGGCGCTCGGCGCGGTCGATACCACCGTGCTGCGCGAGGCCGGCGCCTACGCCTCGCTCGACGAGGGGGGCCGCGAGGTTCTTCCCTCGCTGATCGACAGCGTGCAGGACCGTGACGGGCACACGATCTGGAAACCGGAGGGCTTCGCGCTGGCACCCAGCGACGATCCGTCCAAGCCCCCGCCCTTCATCGACGACCGCAAGCAGGTGGCCGACCCCGCCAGCACGTTCCAGGTCGTGACAATGATGGAGGCGGTGGTCCAGCCCGGGGGCACCGGTACGCCCGCCGTGGAGGGCATGGGCAACCGTCCTGTGGCCGGCAAGACCGGCACCAGCCAGGATTTCAACGACGCCTGGTTCGTGGGCTTCACGCCCGGCCTGGTCACCGCCGTCTGGATCGGCTTCGACCAGCCGCAATCGCTCGGCGACAAGGAGACCGGCGGCGCGGTCGCGGGTCCGATCTGGAACGCGTTCATGCGGAAGGCGCTCGACGGCGTGCCGTCGCGGCCGTTCCGCGTGCCCGAGGGCGTCACCCTGGTGCGCTACAACACGAACATGGGCACCGCGGTGGACGCGTTCAAACCGGACCAGATCCCCGGCCAGAGCAACGCGACCGCGGCGGCCGAGAACAACCAGGAGCTCGGGCCCCAGGACACCGGCGCCGAGCTCGAAGCCGACATGCCGCCGTCGGAAGGCGGCGCCGTGCCGCTCGCCCCCGCACCCGGCGCCGCACCCGAGCCCGGCCTCAGTCCTGCTCCCAACGTCGCGGGCGGACCCACGCCCAGGCCCGCAGGAGGTGGTGACATCGGGGTGGGCGGATTGTATTGAACCCCGATGTCCGCTGAAACAGACGCGCTCAACGAGCAGATCAAGCAGTCGATCGCGCTGCTGAGGAGGCATCTTTGACTGGGATGTCGCCACCACCCGCCTCGCGGAGCTGAACAACCGCGCCGAGGACCCCGCGCTCTGGAACAACCCGGAGGAGGCGCAGAAGGTGATGCGCGAGCGAAACGCGCTGGCGAGTTCCACCGAGGGGCTTCTGGCGCTGGAGCGCGACCTCGCCGACACGATCGACCTCGTGGCGATGGCCGAGGAGGAGGGCGACGCGGCGATGGTCGCCGACGCCCTCGCCAACCTCA
>CAXTVZ010000257.1:0-4898 GCA_964247685.1 uncultured Acetobacteraceae bacterium | reverse complement strand
TCCAAGCAGGGCATCACCTGCCCGCCGGGCGACACCGCCTACAACGTGTCGAAAGCGGGCGTGAAGGTCCTGACCGAAGGCCTCGCCCACACGCTTCGGAACCGCGCGTCCTGCCGGGTTGCGGCCCATCTCCTGATCCCCGGCTTCACCTTCACCGGCCTGACCAAAGGTCACACCGAGAAACCGCCAGGCGCCTGGACGCCCGAGCAGGTGGCCGATCGCCTGTTTGACGGGATCGCGCGCGGCGAGTTCTACATCTGGTGCGAGGACAACGAGACCCCCCGCGCGCGCGACGAGAAGCGCGTGCTCTGGGCGGCGCAGGACGTTATCGAGAACCGGCCGGCGCTGTCACGCTGGCATCCGGACTGGGCCGGGAAGTTCGAGCGCTTCATGGGCTGAGCGCCGCGCATGGACGGTCTCCTGCTGGCGCTGCAGGCGGTCCAGGTCGCCTTCCTCTGGCTGCATGACTGGCTTCCGCTCGGTCGGCTGAACGACGTCGAGGCGCTCCGCCGCACCGACCCGCGTGGGAGGCGCATCAGGACAACGCTGATCCAGGCCGTGCCATGGACGATCGGCTTCGTCGCGAGCCTCATCTTCACGCTCGACAACCGCGCCTGGCCGCTCTGGCTCGTCCTCTATCTCTGGATCAGCTACTGGCTGCTGTTCCTCGGCGAACTCACGGCATGGTGGGTGCCCTATCTGGTGCAGCCCGATCCCGTGCGCGCCGCGCGCTACCGCACCATGTTCGGCCGCACGCATTCATTCCTGCCCGAACGCAACGGCATCGTCCCGAACACGCTGCACGCGGCCCTGCACGCGGCGACGCTCGCAACCCTTGGCGCACTCGTCGCCTGCACGCTATAAGGCATCACGAACACGCGCGTCCGGCCGGCCCACCAGCTCGACCAGATCCATCCCGCGTGGCACCAGCAGCATCTCGCCCGGTGCTGCGCCCCGCACCACCGTCACCGCGCCCTTCGGACATACCCCGAGGCAGCCCACCTCGAGCACGCGCACCTCGCGCCGGCGCTTGAGGTCCCGGAGCGTCTGCTTGAGCGCGTCCGGCAGCGTGTCGCGTCCGTCCGGGCCGAACCCGCCACGCTTCCCCTTGGCGTCGCATTTGCGGCACACCAGCAGCACCTCGCGCCACGGCCCGGACGCCGTGACGATCTCGCCTGTGATTGCCTTGTGCTTCTTGCCCATCCTGTCCTCGCCTGGTGGCTCGCCAACGTGCGGCGCCGGCGGAGGTTGTCCCGCCGAGGAGACCGCTTCCATGACGACCCGCACACGCTGGGGCATCGTCACCGCCGCCGCCGTGCTCGCGACCGCGATCGCCTACGCCGCCGTCGACCGGCCCGTCGCCACGCTCGCGCACGATCGGTGGCACCGTCCCGACTTCGGGGTCGACCTCACCTACCTGGCCAACCCGTGGCTGCCGATCGCGGGCGTGGTGCTGCTCGCGGGCGGCGTGGCATTCCTGTGCGGCTGGCGCCCCGGCCCGCGCGGCCGCACGGCGCTGGCCGCCGCGGTCGCGGTCCTGGCGGCGCGCGTGGTCGCCGACGAGCTCAAATGGGCGTTCGGCCGCCCGTGGCCGGAGACCTGGATCGACCGCAATCCGTCCTGGATCGGCACCCACACGTTCGGGATGTTCCCGTTCCATGGCGGCCGCGGCTTCGCGTCGTTCCCGTCGGGCCACACGATCGACATGGCCGCTCCCGCCGCCGTGCTCGCCCGCCTGGCTCCCCGGCTCTGGCCGCTCGCGGCAGCCCTCGTGGTCGCGGTCGGCACCGGCCTCGTGGTCTCCGACTTCCACTTCGTCAGCGACGTGCTGGCGGGCGCCTATGTCGGCACGGTGGTCGGATACGGCGTGATGGCGTTGATCGCCGCGTGAACCGAAGGCGCACGGCCGCGCGCCTTGAGCCCCTCCATGAGGCGTAACGCCTCCACCAGGCGCACACCCACGCTTTCCCAGTCCCCCGGCACGGTCTGCCGGATGATCCGCAGGCTGGGGTAGAACGGGCTGTCGTCGCGCCCCGAGGCCCAGCGCCAGCAATTGTCGTAGCGGTCGAGCAGGATCACCTGCCGCCCCAGCCCCGCCGCCAGATGCACCATCGAGGTGTCGACCGACACCACCACGTCGAGCTGCATCATCAGTGCCGCCGTGTCGTCCATCTCGCCCACGGCACCCATCGGATCGCAGATGGCAAGCCCGGGTGCGAGGTCGCGCAGTTCGTCGCGATGCGGCCCGAACTGCAGCGACACGAAGGTGGTCCGCTCCAGCGTCGCCAGATGGCGAAGGGAGGCCACGTCGATCGAGCGCTTGCGGTCGATCGCATGCGCCGCCCGCACATGGCGTCGCGGATCCCCACCCCAGACGAGACCCACGCGAAGCCGGTCGCCCGGCGGCAGCTGGGCTGCCATGCAGGCCATCCGCGCGGGATCGGCGAAGATGTAGGGGTCGGTCGGCAGCGCGTCGCTCGTCGCCGAGAAGACCCGCGGCAGGCTGAGGAACGGGCAATGCGCGCTGTAGGGCCGCCCCTCGGCGGAGCCCGCGAACGCGTCGACGCCCGGCACCCGACCCACCAGGCCGCGCAGCGTGTCGGGCACCCAGGCGATCACGGTCGCCCCCCGGTCGCGCAGCGGTGCCAGGTAGCGCATGAACTGCAGCGTGTCGCCGAGCCCCTCCTCGTGCGTCACCATCACGATGGTGCCTTCGGCCAGGCGCTTGCCTTCGGCGAGGTTGGGCAGCAGCCGGTCGGCCGGAAGCTTGGTGTGGCCCGGCAGCTGGAGGCGGAACTCGTATTCGGCCCAGCCCTGCATCATGCGCCCCGCCTTGAGCAGGCAGATCGCATGGTTCACCCGGATCGCCGGCGCGTCCGGCCGCAGCACGATCGAGCGGCGGTAGTATTCGAGCGCCTCGTCGAACCGGTTCTCGATCGCGAGCGTGCAGGCGAGATTGGTCCAGGGCGTGTTGTTGCCGGGATCGATCTCGGCGGCGCGCCGGAACATGTCGGTCGCCTCGTCGTAACGTCCCTGGTCGGTCAGCGAGATGCCGAGATGGTTCAGCACCGACGAGGAGCGCGGCTCGAGCGCGTGGGCGCGCTTCAGCACCTCCTCGGCCTCGGCGGGGCGGAACGCCAGGCACAGGAGCGAGCCGAACACCACCATCGCGCGGGTGTCGTGCGGGCGGAGCCGCACCGCCGCCAACGCGTGCGGCAGCGCGTCGAGCTCGCGGTTGGCGTCGCGCATCAGGCGCGCGAGCTCCTCCATCGGGTGCATCGCGAAGGGCCGCGCCTCGGCCACGCGCGCGAACAGGGGAGCGGCCGCGTCCACCTCGTCCGCGAAGGCGAGCGAAAAGGCGAGCAGCATGCTGTGCTCGACATCGCCCCGGTCGGCATGGGCGCGGCTGAAGGCGGGGATGTCGGCGAAGCGCGCCGCCTTGACCGCATCGTAGGCGCCGCGGAGGTCCGCCATGCGCCGGTCCTCGGCGCCAGCGGCGGATTGCTCCCCCATCTCACGATCGAGCGTCTCGCCCATGCGGTGCGTCAGGCTCCGAGCAGGCGCGCGATCGCCGCGCAGACCTCGGAGGGTAGATAGGGTTTGGCGATCGTCACTTCACGCTTGCCCGCGAGGTGCCCGGCGCCCGGCTCCGGCCGCCCGGTCATGAAGATCACCGGGAGCTCGGGCAGCACGGCACGCACGCGCTTGGCCAGCTCGTTCCCGTTTACCGGGCCCGGCAGCTGGATGTCGGTCAGCAGAAGGTCGATCGGGCTCTCGTTGAGGCGCGCCAGCGCCTCGTCCGCGTCCTCGGCCTCCACCACCTCGTAGCCCGCATCGGCCAGCGTCTCGGCGAGCGTCAGGCGGATCAGGAACTCGTCCTCCACCAGCAGGAGACGACGTCCGGCGGCCGGTCCTTGTGCGTTGCCTGGCTGAGGGTCCACGTGGCGTCGGTCCTTCCCCGTTGTGAAAACGGCGTCCATCGCCCGATGGCCGCCACCATCATGCTAACAGCGTTCGCGCGGATTGCGGTAAGAGGGCTGCATGATCGATCCCTTCGCGTGGGCCGCCGGCTGGGTCCAGGAGAACCTGCTCCTCCCGGTCATGTTCCAGTTCGGCTGGATGGAGTGGGAGGACACGTCCTTCCTGTGGGCGCTGTTCGCGATCTACGGCGTGCTGCAGGTCGTCATCAACACCGTGATCTGCGTGCCGATGGAGCGCCTCCGGCCGCTGCAGCGAGGCATCGGTAGAAGGCTGGTCGCGACCGACATTCTCTACACGCTGATCGCGCGGATCGGCGTGTTTCCGCTGGTGACCTTCTTCGGCTTCTACACGCTGCAGACGCATATCAACGGCTTCCTGACCGACCACGGCTACGTGCCGCCGACGCTCGAGCGCTTCTTCCCGTTCCTGCTCGGCTTGCCGCTGCTGACCTTCTTCATCTACGCGGCCCTGCTCGACTGCGCGGATTACTGGCGCCATCGTCTCTCGCACCGCTTCGCGGTCTGGTACGGTCTGCACTCCGTGCACCACGCGCAGACGCAGATGACGTTCTGGTCCGACGACCGGAACCACGTGCTCGACGACGTCATCACCTATGCCTGGTTCATCGGGGTCGGGCTGGTGATCGGCGTGCCGCCGATGCAGTTCCCGCTGCTGATGCTGGCGCTCAAGCTGGTGGAGAGTGCGAGCCACGCGAACACGACGCTGTCTTATGGCTGGCTGGGCGAGCGGATCCTGGTGTCGCCGCAGTTTCATCGAGCGCATCATGGTCTGCTCGCGGCGGGGCGGCGGTCGTGCAACTACGGGGCGGTGTTTCCGTGGTGGGACATGATGTTCGGGACGGCCGATTTCCGCCGTGACGTGGTGGAGACGGGGGATCGCGGCGCGTCCGCGGCGGT
>CAXTVZ010000256.1:0-4901 GCA_964247685.1 uncultured Acetobacteraceae bacterium | reverse complement strand
GAGGCCGGTCAGACCCGCTCGCCCGGCCTCCGCGGCCGATCACGCGGCGGACCGCCGGACAACTCGGCCACCCAAGGGTAGCGACGCGACGTCGGAACATCGTAGCCGAGATTGAAGACGTGCGGCGAACGCTGCCGGGTCTTGGCCGACGGGTAGTAGGTGCCGAACAGGCGATCCACCACGAACGAGGTGATGCCGTAATTGCCAACCTCGTCATGGAAGTGATGCGCCAGGTGCAGCTCCTTCATCCGCCGCAGCAGCCGGCTGCGCGGCTTGAAGTTCAGGTGCTGGATGCAGTGGCAGAACTCGTAGGCGCAGGTGATCAGCAGCCCGGCACAGACGGCACCCGCCGCCCCGCCCGGACCACGACCCACCAGCCAACCGAGCGGGACGACGATCCCCAGGATGGTCGGCAGCGTGGTGGCGGGCGAGCCGAACAGCACGTCCATCCGATAAGGATCCTGATGGTGGTCGAAATGGATGCGCTTCCAGAGAGCGGCGGTGAACCGCCACCGGTACAAAAACGTGCTGTGCAGCACGAAGCGATGGATCGCATACCAGGCGAGCGGGTAGGCCGCGGCGGTGGCCAGTGCGGCACGAAGCGGCGGCCATACCGACACGCTCTCCCGCGCGGCGACTACCGCGGCCGCAATTGCCACGACCAGGTAGAGATGAACCGCCGGGTGCGTGCTGTAGGCCCTGACCAGGGCACGCAGATCCATCCGTCCGAGATCGAAGCTGTGCCCGTCAAACCGCCAACGTCGGTACATCACTTCCCCTCCCGGCGGATGCACTGGGCTCGGACACGCGACGTGTCAAGAAACTGCGGACCGCATCGACGCACCGTCGATCCGCCCCCGACCCGCCCATGCGTTTGCGCCCCCGCGAGAACCGCGTAGAGACGACGGATGGCGTGAGACAGGTGTGTACGGCCCGTGGGTTCATTCATGTCGCGAGCATTCCACCCCATTTCCGCCGCGCGCCGCGCGCTATCGGCAGCGCGCTCGGTGGCGCTGCTGGCCGCATTGCTGCTCCCGGCGACCGCCTGGGCCGACCCTGCCGCAGAGACCGCGACACCGTGCAGCGCGACCGCCGCCGGATCGCCATCTCCCCGCATCCTGGTTACCGTGACCGGCGCGCGCCGGGTCGCGGGCAACATCACCTTCACGCTCTACGGCGATCGGCCCGCGGCGTTCCTCGCGCACAGGGGCTCGATCGCGCTCGATCGGGTGATGCTCACCGCCCCCGCCGCCAGCACCTGCTTCGTCGTATCCCGCCCGGGAACCTACGCAGTCGCGGTCTACCATGACGAGAACAACAACCACCATTTCGACCGATCGCTGATCGGCCTGCCGGTGGAAGGCTACGGGTTCTCCCGCAACGCCACGATCTTCATGGCCCCGCCCTCCTTTTCAGCGGTGCGCTTCACGGTGGGGCCAGGCGACACGAAGATCGGCATCGCCTTGCGATATTGATCGGCAAGAAGGCCGGAGCATCGTGCGCAGCACGTGAAGCCCTGGCCCGTTAAGGGCGCAGCCCTCCAGACCCTCTACTTAGGACCGCTTCACCCCCAACAATCAGGGTTCCAATGGACGACCGTCCCTTGGCGGGTCCAGGGCAAGCCCTGGCCTTCAGCACGCAACACTCCGGCTCAGCGGCTCGACCATCCGCGCCCCCGCCACTGATTCGAGCGCCGCGGTGATGTGCTGCTCGCGATGGTTGACCGACAGGAAGAACCGCAGCCGCGGCTGATCGCGCGGCACGCCGACCTGGACGATCGGCGGGCAGTAGAAGCCGCGGGCGAGCAGCGCCTCGGCGGCCAGCACCGTCTCCGCATTGTCACGGAAAAATAGCGGCACCACGCCGCAACCGCCGGACGGCCGGCAATCCAGCCCTAGTCGCAGCGCCTCCGCCACGAAATGCCGCGACAGCGCCCGCAAGCGTGCGACCCGCCAGGGCTCCTCGCGCATGATCTGCAGCGCCATCCCCGTGGCGGCCGCGATCGGCGGGGCCATGCCCACGCTGAACACGAAGCCGGGCAGCGAGAAATGCAGCCATTCGAGCACGCGGGCTTCGCCGGCCACGAACCCGCCGCAGCTGGCGAACGCCTTCGAGAGCGTACCCACGATCAGGTCGATCTCGCGCGGATCGGTGCCCCAGTGCTCCGAAAGGCCCCGCCCGGTCTCGCCCAGCACGCCGACAGAATGCGCCTCGTCGACCATCAGCCAGCAATCATGTGCCCGCTTGAGTGCCAGCAGCCGCGGCAGGTCCGGGACGTCCCCGTCCATGCTGTAGAGGCCCTCCACCACGATCAGGCACTGCCCGTGCGCCGGCCGGTGGGTGGCCAGGATCTCGTCGAGGTGGTCGAGATCGTTGTGCCGGAAGGTCAGGGTGTTCGCCCGCGACCCGGCCGCACCCGCCACGATGCTGTTGTGGGAGAGCTCGTCGATCACCAGCAGGTCGCGCGATTGCAGCAGGTGGGACACCAGCGAGAGGTTGGTCAGGTAGCCGCTGACCAGGCAGAGGCTGGCCTCGGCGCCCACGAAGGCGGCGAGCTCGCGCTCCAGCTTGCCGTGGAAATCGCGCTCGCCCCCGATCATGCGGGACGCGGACACGCCGACCCCCTGCGTCACGGCCGCGGCGGCGGCGGCCTGGCGTACCCGTGGATCCGAGCCGAGGCCCAGATAGTCATAGGCGCCGAAGCTGACGAGGGGCTCGTCCGCCTCCGCGCCGAGAGCGTCGTAGGAGCCCATGAAGTGTCGGACGCGACCGAGAACCTGCCGACCAGCAAGGCGGAAGCGCCGATCGGCGAAGTCGACTAGGCGCATGTGTGATGCCTGCTCCTGCCCTGCGGCGGACGTGACCGCCTCATTACAATGATCCCGGGGGTTCGTCGAACAAGGTGCCGCGGTGGCGGCTCATGGATACCGCGGCCCCTGCTCGGCCCGCACGCGGCGCATGATCCGGCGGAGCAGCGGGGTCGGCGTGAGGGCGGCCGCGACTCGCAGCACGGCGAACTGCCAGGGCAGGATCAGATGCGGGCGATTGGCGGCGATGGCGGCGCGGATCAGGCCGGCGGCCCGCTCGGCGCTCATCACGAACGGTTTTGCCGCGCGAACCCTGCGGCTCATCGGCGTGTCGATGAAGCCCGGCGAGACCAGCACGACCCCCACGCCCAGATTCTGGACGCCGAGCCTGAGCGCGGTCGCGAAGCGGGCAAGACCGGCCTTCGAGCCCACATAGGCGGGGGCGAAGGGCAGGTCGTGGAACGCTGCCACCGAGCCGAGCAACGCGATCCGGCCCCCGCCGCGCGCACCCATCCTGTCGGCGAACAGGGTCGCCAGCGCCGCGGGTGCGGCGAAATTGACCTTACCGAGTTCGAGCACCGTTTCGGGGCGCTCGGTCGTCTCCCCGATCTGGCGCATGTCGCCCAGGCCCGCGGCCAGGATCGCCAGATCGACCGGGTGGCTCTGATCGTCCTCCAACGCCGCCGCCAGCGCCGTCGTCCCACCGGCCAGATCGATCACCCGCACGCGGGTGGCGGCACCCGCGGCGCGACACCGGTCGGCGGTCCTCTCGAGTCGCCCGGCGTCGCGCCCCCACAGGATGAGCTGCCGTCCGGGTTGCGCGTAGGCGAGCGCCAGGGCGGCCCCGATCCCGCTCGATGCACCCGTTACCAGGACACAGGCCGGATCGTAGCGGCGCGGATGGCGCCTGTCGGGCTCGTTGCGCATGGCCGTCATTGTTCCCGTCATCGTCCTGCCGGTCAAAGCGCCGGGGTTGGGTGGCCAGACCCTGCCTCTGCCGCCGCGGGAGATGCGTGCCGTTGTTCGATTGCGGAGCGAAGAAAAGGCCAGGGCTCTGCCCTGGACCCGCCAAGGGGCTCGCCCCTTGGATCCCGTCGACTTCGGAGAGCACCAAGTCGCGGCATCGTGTCTCGAGCCAGACAAACGGGTTCTAAGGGCTCGCCCTTAGCGGGTCCAGGGCAGAGCCCTGGCCTTCTCCCGGACCGACAACCGCAGCAGGAAACGCACTCACGCGGAGGTCGACACTCCGTTGATCAGCAACGGAATTGGTGGAGCCTGCCGTCGTCGACGATCGCTTCGAGGCCTCCAAAGCCGTTGCGCTGGCGGAGATCCATCCGGTCATAGACAGAGGTCACTGGAGCGGTTCTGCAACGAGGCATTCGTGCTCGGCATCACTGAGGCCCGCTACCAGCTGGTATAGCCGCCATCCGCAAGCACGATGCTGCCGGTGAGCAGACTCGACGCGTCCGAGGCGAGGAACAGCACGACGGATGCCACCTCGTCGGTGGTGCCGACGCGACCCATCGGGGTCATATCCAGCCAGGTGCGCTTCAACACTTCGTCTCTCATGCCGAACTGCGTGAGCGGCGTGTCGATATAGGTCGGCGCGACCGCGTTCACCCGCACGCCGCGCGTTGCCCATTCGGCAGCAAGCGAACGCGTCAGATGGTGCACCGCTGCCTTCGACGCGTTGTACGATGCCTGTTCCTGCGGCTTGTTCACGATGAAGCCGGACATGGATCCGACATTGACGATGGCACCGCGGCCGCGTTCCAGCATGGCTTGGCCGAAGGCGCGGCACGACCAGAATACGCCGTTCAGATTGATGTCGACCACCCGGCGCCAGTCATCGTCGATCACGTCCTCGGCCTTGACGCCGCTGATCGCAACGCCGGCGTTGCAGACGAGGATGTCGACCGCGCCATGCTCCCGCTCGATCGCGCTCGCAGCTTCCGTCATCGCCGCCGGATCGGTCACGTCGACCTGCCGCCAGAACGCCGCGGCGCCCGCCGCGGCCAGCGCGTCAGTTGCGGCCCGGCCGCTCTCGGCATCGCGTTCCAGGATCACGATCCGGGCGCCGGCCTGTGCCAGCGC
>CAXTVZ010000255.1:0-4902 GCA_964247685.1 uncultured Acetobacteraceae bacterium | reverse complement strand
TGCCGTTCGAGCGCATGGACGAATGCTGCGGCTTCGGCGGCTCGTACGCGGCCACCGAGGACGCGGTCTCGATCGCGATGGGCCGCGACAAGGTCGAACGCCAGGCACGCGCCGGCGCCGAGTACGTGGTCTCCGCCGACATGTCCTGCCTGCTGCACCAGCAGGGTTGTGCGGAACGCATGGGCACAGGTCTGCGCTTTCTCCACATCGCCCAGGTGCTCGCCGCGTGAGGCGCGTGCGGGTCCATCACGGCAACGGCGCCTATGCGGAAGCGCGCTCGCGCCCGATCCCGACCGGCGACGGGAGCGAAGCCCAGCCACGCGGCGCGGTCGTGCGCGCGGGCCACGCGGTCGATCACGCCGAAGCTGCCGAGAGATTCCTCGCCGCACCCTCGCACGCCGCCTTCCACGACAAGCGACTCTGGGACCTGCGCGAGAAGCGCGACACCCAGGCACGCGCCATACCCGAATGGGAGGCGCTCCGGACGCTCGCCTCCGACATCAAGGCCCACGCGCTCGACCGGCTCGAGCACTATCTCCTGCAGTTCGAAGCGGCGGCACGTGCGAACGGCGTCACCGTCCACTGGGCGCGCGACGGCGCCGAGCACAACACGATCGTGGAGAACATCCTCCACCAGGCCAGTGCGACCACCCTCGTGAAAAGCAAGTCGATGCTGACCGAGGAATGCGGCTTCCGCGATGCGATGCGCGATGCCGGCATCGCCGTCGTGGAGACCGATCTCGGCGAGCGCATCCAGCAGCTCGACAACGAGGATCCGAGCCACGTCGTCGTGCCCGCCGTGCACAAGCTCCGCTCCGATGTGGCGGCCGTGTTCGCGCGCACGCTCGGCACCGACGCCGACAACGACGATCCCGCGATGCTCGCCGAGGCGCAGCGCGAAAACACCCGCCCGCTGATCCTGGGGGCAGCCGCCGGCATGACGGGTGCCAATTTCCTGGTGGCCGAGACCGGCACCGTGGTCGTGTGCACCAACGAGGGCAATGCGGACCTGTCCGCGCGCGTGCCGCTGATTCACATCGTCTCCGCCGGCATCGAGAAGATCGTCCCGCGCACCGCCGATCTCGGCGTGTTCCTCCGCCTGCTGTCGCGCTCGGCGCTCGGCTCGCCGATCACGCAGTACAACTCGCATTTCCGCAGCCCTCGCCCGGGCGGGGAGATGCACGTGATCCTGGTCGACAACGGCCGCTCGCGGCGCCTCGCCGAGCCCGACTTCCGCGACGCGCTGAAATGCATCCGCTGCGGCGCCTGCATGAACACCTGCCCGGTCTATCGCCGTTCGGGCGGCCTCTCCTACGGTGCCACCTATCCGGGACCGATCGGTCTCGTGCTCGACCCGGCAATCGACCGCACGCGTTACGCGTCGCTCCCGTTCGCCTCCACGCTGAACGGCTCCTGCACCGCCGTCTGCCCCGTCAAGATCGACCTGCACGACCAGATCCTGCGCTGGCGCCGCGTGCTCGCGGCCGAGGGCCACACCACGCGCGCCAAGCGCATCGCCATGAAGGCGGCGGCCGCCCTCCTCGCGCGCCCCGCCGCCTATCGCGCCACGGTGGCACTCGCCGGCGCCACGCTGCCGCATCTGCCGCAGCTCGCCCCGGGCGGCCGCGCGATCCCCCGGCCCGCGCGCGAAAGCTTCCACGCTTGGCATGCACGAACCAAGGGCGGCACGTGCTGAGCGGCGGCGCACGCGAGGCGATCCTCCAAGCGATCCGCGCCGCCGCACCGCCCGACACCCGCCCCTTGCCGACGCTGCCCACGGACTGGACGATCCTCCCCGAGCAGCGCCTCGAGACCTTCGCGGCAGCCCTCCGCGCGATGGGCGGCACGCTGCTCGAGGGCGGCGCCGAGGCGGCCAACGCATGGATCGCCGAGCACGCCGCGCGCGGCCCCGTCTGGTCCGCCGTCCCTGAGTTCACGGGCACGCGCGCCGCCACGCCGGAGGCACCCCCCGCCTCGCTCGGCGATCTCCAGGCCACCGTCGCGCGCGCCCACGCCGCGGTGGCCGAAACCGGCTCGGTCCTGTTCCGCGAGGCCGATCTCGTGGTCGGCGCCGCGGCCTTCCTCGCCCAGCACCTCCTCGTGCTGCTCGACCCCGCCGACATCACGGGCTCGCTGCACGACCTCTACCAACGTCCGGAGTTCGCAACCGCGCCCTATCTCTCGCTCCATTCCGGCCCGTCCGCCACGGCCGACATCGAGGGCGTCCTGATCCGCGGCGCGCAGGGCGTGCGGTCGCTCACCGTGCTCCTTCGCCTGCGTCAGCCGTGAGCGAGCAGCCCGAACAGCAGCGCGGTCATCGCCGCCCCCGCGAGCGCGCCGGCTACCGTCGCCACCAGCCGCGCCTGGCGCAGCATCAGCGTCAGCCGCTGCAGGTCCTGCCGACGAAGATGCTCGGCATGGGCGACCTGCGAGTGCAGCTCGGCCAGCTCCAGCCGCGTGCGCGCGAGCGAGGCGGCCGCCCCGTCATGCCCGTGCAACCCGGCATCGTCACGCCGCGGCGTGGCCGTCTGCAGCCGCCGCCAGGCATCCTTGAGCGCGCCTGCGGTCACGCCGCCCTCGCGCGCCCGCGCCTTGACGTTGGCCAGCGCCGCATCCGCCACCCCCGGCTGCTCGTCGAGCGTCAGCGCCAGGATGTCGGCCAGGATCCGCATCTCGCGCGCGGCGGCCGCCTCGCCCGTCAGGCCCTCACTCGTCATCGCGATCCCGCCCGGCCGTCGTGCCCCGCCATGCGCGTGGCACGCCGGCCGCGATCCTGTCCAGTTCCGAACCCCGCATGACGATCCCGCCGGGCCCGTTCGCCGCCCAGCCCTCGTTCCGCGCCGCCGGCGAGCGGGCCGCGCGCGCGCTGGCGGCCGGCCATGCCTGCGTCGTGCTGCTCGGCGAGCCCGCGGAGACCGACGCCCTGCTGGGCGTCGCCACCGCTGCGCTCGCCGCCGATCACGCCGTGCTCCACGCCGTCCCGCCCGAACGCTTTTCGGCCACCGACCTGGTCCGCCCGGGCGAGGGGGGGATCCTCGTGGTCGCGGGCGCCGAGCGCCTGGGGCCGCCCGCGCTGCGCGCTCTCGACGCGCATCTCCGGCGCGAGCCGCGCGCGGCGCCCCGCGCCCAACTGCTGCTCGCCGCCACGGTCGAGTTGCGCGACCGCACCGCTTTCCCCGACTTCGCGACGCTGCACCGCGCCTCCCTCCTGGTCGATCCGCCACTTTTGGCCGCGAACGAGCAGGCGGCCCTGCTCACCGCCGCCGCACCCGGCCTTGGCGCCGGCCGCAGCACCGCCTGGGTCCGGCTCGCGGGCGGCGACGCGACCCTCCTGCTCGCGCTGGCGCGCCGCGGCCCGATCGGAGCTGCGATCCTGCGCGCCGCCTCGTCGCCGACCCTCGCGCGCGCGCTCGGCCGTCCCCTGTCGCTGGCGCTGCTGTCCTGTGTCGTGCTCGCGGCATCGCTCCTCATCCCGCGGGCGATGCCGGAGCGCCCGCCCGCCTCGCCGCAGGGCGCGCCTGACGTCGTCGCGCCGCAAGGCGCGCCGGATGTCATTGCGCCGCAAGACGCGCCGGACGTCATTGCGCCGCAGCCCGCGCCGGGCGCCGGCGCATCGCCGTCCGAGAACATCGTCGCCGCATCGCCGCCGCCCCCGGCGACCGCCTCGGACGACGGCGCCAGCGTGGAGCGTGACGATCCCGGCACCGCGCCGCCCGACGACGGCGTGATGGTCGACCACGAGAACTCCGACCAGGTGGCCGCCGAGAGTGCGGCGCACGCCCCCCGGATGGTCGCGGCCCGCCCCGGCGAGACGCTCGCCGCCATGTACGCCCGCGTCTATCGCGGCATCGCCGCACCCCCCGCGCCCGCCGCGGTGGACGCGGTCAACCCGTTTCCACCCCAGCCCGGCCTGCGACTCGTGTTCCCCGCGCCACGCGCCGGCTGGCCTCGCTCCTGAGACCTTCGCCCGCGTTTTCTCAACCGCACCCTTTTTGCTAAGCCGGTGCGCCAGAGGGCGGCGTTCGAGGCCAGGGAGGCGTCCGTGACAACCCGAACGCGCGTGGCCGCGTCCAGCATCGTCGTGGGTCTGCTGGTGCTGGGGCTGAAAGCCTTCGCCTGGCGGATCACCGGCAGTGCCGCGCTCTACTCCGACGCGCTGGAAAGCATCGTCAACGTCGCGGCCTCGGTGGTGGCGCTCGCCGCCCTGCTGTTCGCGGCGCGTCCGGCCGATGCCAACCACACCTACGGCCACGACAAGGCCGAATTCTTCGCGGCCGTGATCGAGGGTGCGATGATCGCGCTGGCCGCCGCCGCGATCCTCGGGGAAGCCTGGTTCAGCTGGATCCACCCGCACCCAATCCAGGCCCCCTGGCGCGGCATCGGCATCAACCTGCTGGCCTCGCTGTTCAACGCGGCCTGGGGTGCGACGCTGATCCGCACCGGACGCCGCCTGCGCTCGCCGGCGCTCGCCGCCGACGGTCGCCACCTCATCACCGACGTCGCGACCTCGGTGGGCGTCGCCGTGGGACTGGCGATCGCGGTGTTCGTGGACCCGCATCTCGATCCGGTGATCGCCGCCCTGGTGGCCGTGAACGTGCTCATGCAGGGCTACCTGGTGATGCGCAGCTCGATCGGCGGCCTGATGGACGAGGCCCCCGCCGACACGATCGAGCAGGTGCGCGCGGTGGTCGCCGAGAACGCCGAAGGAGCGATCGAGGCGCACGACCTCCGCGTCCGCCAGGCCGGGCGACACACGTTCCTGGAGTTCCACCTCGTGGTGCCAGGGTCGATGAGCGTGGAGGAGGCGCACGACATTTGCGACCGCGTGGAGAACGCGCTGCGGGTGGCGATGCAGGAGGTGGTGGTGACGATCCATGTCGAGCCCGAGCGCAAGGCGAAGCA
>CAXTVZ010000254.1:0-4921 GCA_964247685.1 uncultured Acetobacteraceae bacterium | reverse complement strand
CGATGCAGCCCGAGCGAGTGTGGAGCCTGCTCGCGGAAGTGTCGCATCATGATCACGTTGGGATCTATCCCAGGCTCGCGGGCGACGCGCACGCGTAAGGCCAGGGGCGCTGCCCCTGGACCCCGCTGGGGTCTTAACCCCAGACCCCTTTACAATTGGCAGGTCCAGGAGGGCCTTCCCTCCTGGCGGGGTTAAGGGGCAGAGCCCCTTACTGCTGCAAGCAGGAACTCACGATTGCCCTCGGGGCCCGTGATCGGACTCGGCTCCACGCCCAGCACTTGCCACCTGGGAAGTGCGGTCCACCAGGCTTCCATCTCAGCGATCACTCGCGCATGCGTCGCCGGATCACGCACCACCCCTTTCGCGCCGACCTCCCCCGGCCCCGCCTCGAACTGCGGCTTGATCAGCACGACGGCCCAGGCGCCCTCGGCGCAGAGTGCCAGCGGGCCGGGCAGGATCGTGCGCAGGCCGATGAAGCTCGCATCGCACACCAGCGCGCCTACCGGATCGTGCCCGACCGTCGCCGCCTCCAGGTGACGCGCGTTGACGCGCTCATGCACCACCACCCGCGCATCCGAACGCAGCCTCCAGGCGAGCTGCCCGTGCCCCACATCGACCGCGTGCACGCGCGAGGCCCCATTTGCCAGCAGCACATCGGTGAAGCCGCCCGTGGACGCTCCGATATCGAGGCAGATGCGGCCGGCGGGCGAGAGGCCGAAATGCGCGAGCCCGTGCGCGAGCTTGAGGCCGCCGCGCGACACCCAGGGATGATCCTGGCCACGCACCGTGAGCGGCGCGTCGTCGGCGAGCTTTTCCCCCGCCTTGCCGATGCGCCGCTCGCCGGAAAACACCTGGCCCGCCATCACCAGTGCTGCCGCGCGGGCACGGGTCTCGACCAGGCCGCGATCGACCAGCGCCTGGTCGACGCGGCGCCCGGCTTTCATGCCCGATGGGTGGCGGCAGCCTCGTTTGCGGCGAGTGCACCGCTCAGGAGCGCATCCATCAGCGGCGGCACCGCCACCGCGTCCCGCCGGTCGAACGCCACCGAGCTCAACTCCGCCGCTCGACGGTGAAGCGCGCCAGCGCGCGGAGCGGATCGGCCGCGGCACCGAACGACGAGAGATGCGCCGCCGCCTGGTCGGCCAGCAGCCGCGCCTGCTCGGCCGCGCGTTCCACGCCCAGCAGGCTCACGAACGTCGCCTTGCCGCTCGCCTGGTCCTTGCCGGCCGTCTTGCCGAGCTCGGCCTCGCTGGCGGTTGCGTCCAGCACGTCGTCGGCGATCTGGAACGCCGCTCCCAGGTCGCGCCCGTAGGCGGCGATCGCCAGGCGCAGCGGTGGTGCCGCGCGGCCCAGGATCGCGCCCGCCTCGGCGCTGTACTGGATCAGCCGCCCGGTCTTGAGCGCATGCAGGCGCGTGACCTCGGCCAGCGACACCGTCTCGCCGTGGGCCTGTGCGCGCTCGGCCTCGATGTCGATCGTCTGGCCGCCCACCATGCCGGCGGCACCCGAGGCGCGCGCCAGCGCCGCCACCAGCTCGATGCGCGCCAGCGGGTCGGAATGGGTGTCCGGGTCGGCCAGCACCTCGAAGGCGCGGGTCTGCAGCGCGTCGCCCGCCAGGATCGCGGTCGCCTCGTCGAATTGTCTGTGCGTCGACGGCTGGCCGCGGCGGAGGTCGTCGTCGTCCATCGCCGGCAGGTCGTCATGCACCAGCGAGTAGGCGTGCAGCATCTCGACCGAGGCCGCCACCCGCAGCGCACCCCGCTCCAGGTTGCCGGACGGCGACACCGCGAACAGCCGGGCCACCTGCACCACCATGAAGGCGCGCATCCGCTTGCCGCCGCCCAGCGTCGCGTAGCGCATCGCCTCGATCAGCCTGGCCTCGCGACCGGAGGCGCGCGGGATCAGATCGTCGATGCAGGCGGCCGTGGCCGACGCGGTCTCGGTGAGCAGGGCCGCGAGTCGCTCGGCCTCGGGCGAGGCGAGCCAGGATTGAAGCCTGCTCACGGCGCGAGCTCGCGCGTGGACAGCGTCCCGTCCTCGCGCTGCACGATCGCGGCGACCCGCGCCTCGGCCTCGGCGAGCTTCGCCTCGCAATGCCGGCGCAGTGCCGCGCCGCGCTCGTAGCAGACGATCGCGTCCTCGAGCTTCTGCTGGCCGCCCTCGAGCCCGCGCACGATGCGCTCGAGCTCGCCCAGCGCGTCCTCGAAGGACAGGCCTGTCAGGTCGTCGGCCATCACTCGCTCCTCAGTTCGGGGGATCCGCGCGCCGGCGGATCGCGAAGGAATACACGCCCGCCTCCTCCGCGAAGCCGGTGAGCTCGTGTCCCGTCTCGCGGCAGAAGGAGCGCACGTCGGCCACCGAGGCGCGGTCGGTGGTGAGCAGCCGCAGCCGGCTGCCCGGCGCCATGTCCCGCAGCGCGCGATTGGCGCGCAGCACCGGGAGAGGGCAGGCGAGACCGCGCGCGTCGAGTGTCGTTTCGCCGATGCCCCGGGGCTCGCTCATGCCAAGCGCTCGCTCATGCCGAGGGTCGATGGCCCAAACCGACGCGCCCCGCAAGACGCTTGAGGTGCCACGGGCGGGCTCGTAGAGGAAAGAGAACAGGAGGAACGGTCATGTCGCGCTATCGCATCGGCATCGATTTCGGCGGTACCAAGCTTGAGATCGTGGCACTCGACTCGCGCGGCGGCATCGCACTCCGCAGGCGGGTGCCCAACCCCGGCAGCTACGAGGGGGCGATGCAGACGCTGGCCGAGCTCGTGCACGGCGTGGAGAGCGAGCTCGACGGCCATGCGACGGTCGGCATCGGCATCCCGGGCGCGATCGGCCCCGACACCGGATTGGTCAAGAACGCCAACTCCACCTGGCTGAACGGCCGCGCCTTCGGGCGCGATGTCGGCGAGGCGCTCGGGCGGCCGGTCAAGGTCGAGAACGACGCCAACTGCTTCGCGCTGTCGGAAGCCTCCGATGGGGCGGCCGCGGGCAAGCGCGTGGTGTTCGGCGTGATCCTGGGCACGGGGGTCGGCGGCGGCATCGTGGTGGACGGCAAGCTGCTGACCGGCCCGCACCACATCGCCGGCGAGTGGGGCCACAACCCGCTGCCCTGGCCGCGCATCGACGAGTTCCCGATGCCGAAATGCTTCTGCGGCAACGAGGGCTGCATCGAGCGCTTCCTCGCCGGCCCCTCGCTGGCCAGGCTGGCCGACGGCGAGGGCCATCGCGATGCGAGCGGGCTTCCGTCCCGCGCCGCGGCCGGTGACGAGGTTGCCCAGCGCGCACTCGAGGACCATGCCGACCGGCTCGGCCGCGCGCTGGCCCAGGTGGTGAACTTCCTCGACCCCGACGCGATCGTGCTCGGCGGCGGGTTGTCGAACATGGCGCATCTGTATACGCGCGTGCCCGAGCTCGTGGCGCGCCACGTGGTCTCGCCGCATTTCAACACGCCGATCCTGCGCAACGTCCATGGCGACAGTTCCGGCGTGCGCGGGGCTGCGTGGTTGTGGCCGATCGCGGACTGATGCCGGCGCGGCTCTGCCGCGACTGTTTCGCCATCGGTGACGGGCAGGCGACGGGTCGCTGCCCCGCTTGCCGCTCGCTGCGGCTCGTGTCGCACCCGGAGCTGCTGACGCTCACCATCGGCCATGTCGATTGCGACGCGTTCTACGCGAGCGTGGAGAAGCGGCGCCGCCCTGAGCTCGCGGGCAGGCCGGTGATCGTGGGCGGCGGCGAGCGCGGCGTGGTGACCGCCGCCTGCTACGTGGCGCGCATGTCGGGCGTGCGCAGCGCGATGCCGATGTTCAAGGCGCGCGTGCTGTGCCCGGACGCGGTGGTGATCCGCCCGGATTTCCCGACCTACGTGGCGGTGTCACGCGAGATCCGCACGATGATGCGGGCGCTGACGCCGGCGGTGCAGTTCCTGTCGATCGACGAGGCGGTGCTCGACCTTGCCGGCACCGAGGCGCTGCATGGCGCGCCCGCGGCGGTGATGCTCGCCCGGCTCGCACGCGAGGTGGAGGAGAGGCTCGGCATCACCGTCTCGGTGGGGTTGGCGCCGAACCGGCTGCTCAGCAAGCTCGCCGCCGGGCGTGACAAGCCGCGTGGGTTTTCCGTGGTGGGCGTGGAGGCGGCGGCCTGGCTTGCGGACAAGCCCGTGCGGTTTCTGCCGGGCGTGGGGCCAGCGCTGGAGAAGCGGCTGGTGGGGCGGGGCTTCACCACGCTCGGGCAGCTGCAGGCGCTCGATGCGCGGGCGGCGCGGGACCGGCTCGGCGATGACGGTCCGGCGCTGGTGGCCCGCGCGCGGGGCGAGGATGGGCGACGGGTGGTGCCGGGCGGGGTTGCGAAGTCGATCAGTGCGGAGACCACCTTCGACCGCGATCTTGCAGACGCCGCCTCGCTCGAACGCGAGCTCTGGCGCATGTGCGAGCGGCTCGGCGCGCGCCTGCGCGACAAGGGGGTTGCCGCGGGCGGCGTGGTGTTGAAGCTGCGCACGCGCAACTTCGCGATCCGCACGCGTGCGCGGGCGCTGGCCGTGCCGACGGTGCTGCCGGACACGCTGTTCGAGGCGGCGCGCGCGCTGCTCGCGCGCGAGGTCGACGGCACGTTCTTCCGGTTGATCGGGATCGGGGCGGCGTCGCTCGCGGACGGGCTCGATGCGGATCGGGACGACCTCGCGAACCGGGAGCGCAGCCGGAGTGCCGCGCGCCAACGGGCGATCGATGCGTTGCGCGAGCGATACGGGGACGGCGCGGTCGTGCGCGGGCGGGCGCTCGGCCGCGCGTGAGCGCAGCAGGGCGGCCCAGGCGCGGAGGAGGGGGCTGTCGGCGAGCGAGGGGGCGGCAGGGGCTTCGGGTGGGGTCCAGCGGATGCGTCGCGCGGCGGCGGGTGCCTGGCGGCGTTGCCCGGTCTCGGCGCGGAAGGCGCCGCG
>CAXTVZ010000253.1:0-4966 GCA_964247685.1 uncultured Acetobacteraceae bacterium | reverse complement strand
CGCCACGCGATGCTCCTCCGCTCCAGAGGATCCGCGATTGAACATCGAGCGTGAGGAAGTCGACCGCCAGCGCCGGGTCATGGCCGAGTTCGGCGAACTCGCGCTGCGCTCGGTCGACATCCACACCATCCTCCACGAAGCCTGTCGCCTCGTGGGCGAGGCCCTCGGCACCGAGCTCTCCAAGGTCATGGAGCTCCAGGAGGACGGCGTCACTCTCCGCGTCGTCGCCGGCGTCGGCTGGCCCGACGGCATCGTGGGCGTGGTCGAAGTCCGTGCCGAGACCACTTCGTCCGAAGGCCACGCCCTGCACACCGGCCAGCCGGTCATCTCCACCGACATCGCGACCGAGCGGCGCTTCACCTACTCCGACTTCATCATCGAGTCGGGCGTCAAGGCGCTCGTCAACGTCATCATCTACGGCTCCGACAACGACCGCCCCTATGGCCTGCTCCAGGTCGACAGTCGCACTCCCCGCGAGTTCACCCCGTCCGACACCGAGTTCCTCCGGACCTATGCCAACGTCCTCGGCGCGGCCGTCGTGCGCCTGCGCGAGGCCGACGAGATCCGCGCGCTGTCCCGCACCGCCCAGGAAAACGAGGCGCGCCTGCGCACGCTGATCGAGGCGCTGCCGCAGATGGTGTGGAGCGTCGTGGGCGAGGGCCAGCTGACCTGGGCGAGCCCGCAATGGACCGCCTATACCGGCCTCTCGGACCAGGCGAGCCGCGGCCGTGGCTGGCTCGAGGCCATTCACCCCGACGACCGCGACGAGGCGGCCGCCGCCTGGCACGAGGCCGAACGACGCGGCGAGTTCCACATCGACGGCCGTTTCCGCCATGCGGCGTCCGGCCAGTATCGCTGGTTCCAGCTGCGCGCCACACCCGTGCGCAGCAGCGCGGGCGCCATCATCGAGTGGATCGGCACGGCGACCGACATCGACGCGCAGGTCCGCGCCCGCGAGGTGCTCGCCCACAGCAGCGGCGAGCTCGAGGCGCGCGTCACCGAGCGCACCGCCGAGCTGCGTTCGGCCCTGGCTGCCCTCCAGGACGAGATCGAGGAGCACCAGCGCGCCGCCGAGCAGCTCCGCCAGAGCGAGAAGCTCAAGGCCGTGGGCCAACTCACCGGCGGCATCGCCCACGACTTCAACAACCTGCTCCAGAGCATCATCGGCAGCATCGCGCTGATCCGCCACCGCCGCCACCAGGACCCCGCCGCCGACCTCACCCGCTACCTCGACACGGCCGACCGCGCCGCGACCCAGGCCGCGAACCTGACCCAGCGCCTGCTCGCCTTCGCCCGCCAGCAGACCCTTTCGCCCAAGCCCGTGAACCTCGACGTCATCGCCCGCGACATGGGGGACCTGATCCGCCGCACGGTCGGGCCTGCGGTGCAGGTCGAGCTCAAGCTCGGCGACGGCAAATGGCTGGTCCTGTGCGACCCCAATCAGATGGAGAGCGCGCTCCTGAACCTCTGCGTCAACGCGCGCGACGCGATGCCCGCCGGCGGCTGGCTGACGATCGGCACCACCGACCTGGTCCTGACCGAGGCCGACCTCTCCGGCCAGGAAGACGCACGACCCGGCCCCTACGCCGCGATCTCGGTCTCCGACACCGGCACCGGCATGGCCCCCGAGGTCGTGGCCCACGTGTTCGAGCCGTTCTTCACCACCAAGCCGATGGGCCAGGGCACCGGCCTCGGACTCAGCCAGATCTACGGCTTCGTTCGCCAGTCGGGCGGCCTGGTGCAGATCGAGACGGCCGCCGGCCAGGGCACCACGGTGCGCCTCTGCCTCCCCGGCCACGAGCCCGCCGAAGCGAGCGCCAGCACGGCGGATGCCGGCGTCAGCCAGACCGTGCTCCTGGTCGAGGACCAGCAGGACGTGCGCGACCTCACCGCCGAGATGCTGCGCGACGGCGGCTACCGCGTGCTGGAAGCCGATAGCGGCCCGGCGGCGCTCCGGCTCGCCCAGGCCGGCGCGCAGTTCGACCTGCTGATCAGCGACGTGGGCCTGCCCGGCGGCATGAACGGCCGGCAGGTCGCCGAGGCGCTGCGCGAGCGCCACCCCGGATTGCCGGTGATCCTGGTCACGGGCTTTGCCGCCGGCGAAACGATGCCGGGGCTCGACGTGCTGCTCAAACCGTTCCGCGTGCAGGCGCTGGTGGATCTGGTGAGGAGCAAGCTTGCGTTGGGGTGAGGAGAAGAAGGCAAGGGGCTCTGCCCCTTGACCCCGCCAGGAGGAAGGTCCTCCTGGACCTGCCATGGGTTTGCACTGGGATGTTGCCCTCGGCTCGAGATGGTTGCTTTGGCATCACTCCGGATCGCGCGCCTGAACGCCGCTCGCCTCCGGCAGGAATTACCGAGCTGGCCCGATCTGAGTGCGACGTGCCAAACTAAAGCCCTCACCGCAGCAGCAGCGCCGTGCCCCACAGGCCGAGCGCGAAGAACGTGTGGGCGACGAGGTTCAGCGCCCGCACCTTGTTGGCGTTCGGCAGCTTCGACGCGGCCCAGCCGATACCGAGCCCGGGCTGGAGCAGGAACCAGCCGCCGGCGACCGTGATGATCCCCCAGATCCAGGCCGGCGGGAAGGTGGGGTGGGCGAACCAGGCGCTGCCCATCGCCCATGCGAACACCACGCCGTAGATGATGCCGACCGCGTAGTGGCCTGCCCAACCGAGCGCCAGCTCGGCTGGGTAGGCGCTCGCGATGGCGATGTCCTCGTGGAACACCGTGCCGCGCGTCAGGTGCCCGAACCAGCGTCCGACCGGCGCCCAGTTCGGACGTCCCTGGCCCGGGACGAGCGCCAGCAGCAGCGCCCAGATATCCATGGCAATCGTCGCGCCGACACCGATCAGGACGCCGCGGAACAGGAGATCGTGCATGAAGTCATCCGGCTCGTTCGATACACGGATAGAGCGCCGCCGCCGCGCCGTCCACGATCTGGGCCGCGCCCCGGCTCGACTGCTCGAACCGCCGCTGTAAGAACGCGCCACCCGATCATCGCTCACGCCGCCCGCAGGAGATCCACGCACCAACAAATGGGGTCTGGGGCCTCAGGCCCCAGCGGGTCCAGGGCAGCGCCCTGGCCTTCTACAGTGCAGTGCTCCCCGCCATGAACGCCGCAACATGGTCGTTGAGGAACTTCGCATCGGCAGGGCTGGCACCGGCGCCGGCAGGATGCCCCCACAGCGACGGGATCGGCGCGAAGGTGCAACGGCGGATGAACTGCGCCTCGTCGCGCGCCTCGTCCGCGGGAAAGTAGAGATCCGTCGCAGACGGCATATAGAGAACCGGCACGTCGATCGAGCCGAGCGCCGCCTGCAGGCTGCCCGCGAACGGCGGTGTTTCGCCCACATCGTGCTTCTGCCAGGCCCGCATCTGGAGGATCAGATTGTTGGCGTCGTCGCCGGCGAAGAACTCGTCCGTCGTCTGATCCACCGCCTGCTGGAACGTGGTGCCGGGGGGGTGGCCCGCGCGCCACAGCTCCTGGCGCCACCACTCCTGCGAATAGAGCCAGCCCAGCCAGACCAGCGAGGTGGCCCGGATGCCGCGGACGGGCTGGGTCGTGTAGTTGCCATCCGCGAACACCGGGTCCGCGGTCAGTGCCGCGATCTGGCCGTCGAGACGGACGATGCCGTGCCCGTAGGTCTTGGCGGTGCCGGAGGTGGCGACGATCCGGTCCATGAAGCGCGGGTGGCTGACCGCCCATTGCAGCGCCTGCTGCGCGCCCATCGAGAAGCCGATCACGGCGCGCAGGTGCGAGATGCCGAGCCCCTCCGTGAGCAGTCGGTGCACGGCGCTCACGTTGTCGCGGATCGTGGTGACCGGAAACCGTGGCCCGTGCAACGGTTCGGGCGTGTTGCTCGGCGACGACGAGCGCCCGTTGCCGAACATCTCGGTGGTGATCAGGAACAGACGCTCGGGGCCCAGCGCATGATCGGAACCGATCAGCCACTCATAGCCGTGCATGTCGGCCATGTAGTGCGACGGCAGCAGCACGGCGTTGTCGCGGGCGGCGTTGAGCGTGCCGGTGGTTCCGTAGACAATGCGCGCCTCGGGCAGCACCGCGCCACTCTCGGTCGCGAAGTCGCGGATGGTGAACTCGTGGCGGACGGGGCTGCTGGCGACTGCATGCGCGATGGCCGGGTTCGTCGCTCGCGCGGAGGCCTGCTCGATCGGACTGGTGGTCATGGCGATGGATCCTAGCAGTGTCGCTCGTCTGGTGATCATGTCGTGTTCCCCTCGCCGCCGGAACTCTCCCCGTGATAGCCGATGCCGAGGTCACCGACAGCCCCATCGATGCCGTCGTTCGAAACCGCCCGAGCACGTCTGCGGCCTCCGGTGAAGGAGGATGACTTTTGATCCCGGAGGGTGCCGGCATGCACATCCACCAACCTGGTGACTGCAAGTCTCACCCGCCGCATGGCCGTGATGGACCAGTCGGTTGAGCAAATGCAGCCACGGATGACATCGGGGCCACGTCGACCCTCGGGTTCGGCAGATCGCCCGGGCTCCAATCCTGTCCGCTGCCGGATCTGTGCACGTCGTTGAATGCACGCGTAAGATCGAAGAGGCCTTGGCATGGCTGCGCGGTGTCAACCGAAAGGCGAAACGAACGTCTGGCTGGCAACGAGCGATGACATCCCGGGCCTCGGCGCGACGGCAGCGATCACCTGCGACCTACCGGCGCGATTACTTCGTGGTCTCGGCTGGACGTTCGTCGTGTCGGCCGTGGCAGTTTGGGCGGCGACCTTCGTCGGCGGTCGTCCAGTGACGCTCCTCAGGCCACCGAGCGCCGCAGCCGACAGGTCTCGCCAGCCATCCGGTCCCTCCTGCGATGGCCGCGCGTCGCCGCCCGGAGGAGGCGACCGCGCTAGGCCGCCCGAACACCGCCGACGAAACGTGTCACCTCTTCGGAAAGCTGCTCGGCCCGCATCGAGAGATGGCCCGCGGCGCTGAGCACCTCGCTCGC
>CAXTVZ010000252.1:2747-5003 GCA_964247685.1 uncultured Acetobacteraceae bacterium | reverse complement strand
CCTCGCGATCGACGTGAGCGACGTGCAGGCAGCGTCGATCACGGTCGCGCGCCGGCCGATGGCGGCACCCCCCGCGCATCCGGCCCACCCGCCGGCCAAGGGTGGCGGGATCAACCTACCGCTGTCGCTGCACATCGATCGCATCGCGCTGCCGGCGATTGACCTCGCCGCGCCGGTGGCGGGTCGGCCGCTGGCGCTGAGCGTCGACGGCCATGCCGCGATCGCGAGCCTCAAGCCGGTGCTGAACGGGCCGAACCTGGACGACTTCCCGGCCACCGACCTGGCGCTTGATCTCGCCGACCGCTCAGGTCGCGGCACCTACCGGCTCGAGGGCGAGGTGGGGCAGGGCGGGATCTCGCTGCGCATCGCCGCCCACGAGCAGCCGGGCGGGCTGGTGGCGACATTCGCGGGTTCGGACCAGATCAGCCCGCTGGCACTCGAGCTGGCGCTGGACGGCCCGCGCAGTGCCGAAGCGCTGCATCTGAACCTTGCGGCCGGCAAGCTGGTCGCGAGTGCCGACGGCCTGGTGGACCTCACGAACCAGGCGGCGCGCCTCGCGATCTCGGCGCATGCGCCGGCGATGCAGCCGGTGGCGGGGGTAAGCTGGCAGTCGGTGGCGCTCGACGCCGACCTGCACGGCCCGCTTCGCAAGCCAGTGGCCGACGGCCACCTGCTCGTCACGGGGCTCGCGGCCGGCGGCGCCACGGTCGGGCGGATCGAGGCGGATCTGTCGGGAAGCCCCAATGCCGGAAGCGGGGGTCCCGTGACGCTGCACGCGGTGCTCGCGGCCCTGCGCATTCCCGGGCCGAAGCCGGACCTGTTCGCCGCCTCCCCGGTGACGCTCGATGCGACCGCGCATCTCGACCAGGCCGACCGGCCCGTGGCGCTCCACCTCGTCCACCCCCTGCTCGACCTCACCGCCCATCTGCGCACCACCGGCGGGATCGCGGGCCATGTCGCGCTCGGCGTGCCCGATCTCGCCCCGTTGGCCGCCGCCGGCGGCGTCGCACTCGCCGGCCACGCGACGCTCGGCGCCGACCTGACGCTGGCGGGTGCGGACCAGTCGGCCGCGGTCACCGGCACCGTGGCGCTGACCGGCGGCATCCCCCAGGCGGTGGCGCTGATCGGCCCGGACGGCACGATCGCGCTGACGGCCGAGCGCCACGGGGCCGACATCACGCTCCGCTCGCTCGCGATCACCGGCCGCGCGGTGCAGCTCCAGGCGTCGGGCACCGACCGGTCGGGCACGCTCGACACGAAACTCCATTTGGTTCTGCCCTCGCTGGAAGCAGCCGCCCCCTCCGTCGCGGGCAATCTCACGATCGACGCGACGGCCACCGGTCCCACCGCGGATCTCGCCGCCACGATCCACGCCGCGGGCGCGGTCGGCACCGGGCCGATCCGTCCCGAGCCGCTCACGCTCGACGTCACGGCCCAGCATCTGCCGCGAACCCCCACCGCGACCCTCACGCTGGCCGGCCGCTTCGACGGCTCGCCGGCCGCGATCCGCGCGGCGGTGTCGCGCGACGCGTCCGGGGCGACGACCGTGCATCTCGACGCCTTCGACTGGAAGAGCCTGCGCGGCCGCGCCGACCTGGCGCTCGCGGCCGGCGCCAGGCTTCCCACCGGGACGCTCGACCTCGCGATCGGCCAGCTCGCCGATTTCTCGCGTCTCGCGGGCCAGCCGCTCGCGGGCAGCGTCACGGCCAAGCTCGCCGAGACCGAGGCGGGCGCGCGCGTCGCGGTCACGGCCAGCGGGCTAGCCGCGGCGGGCGCCCGGGTCGGGCAGCTCACGCTCGCCGGCACCGCGCGCGACCCCACCGCCAATCCGGATCTCGATCTCCGCCTGGACGCGACCGGGGTCGCCCGCGGCGCCATCGGCGGCGACGCCCACGTGACCGCCCGCGGCAGGCTCTCGGCGCTGGCCGTGACGCTCGCGGCCACCAGCCCGAACCTGCAGGGCGCGCCCGCCACCGTCGACACCGCCACCACGATCGACGTGCCCAGGAGCATGCTCACCCTGAGCCGGTTCACCACCGCCTGGCATGGCGAGACGGTGCGCCTCGCCGCCCCCGCGCGCATTGCCTGGGCGCCGGCGGTGACGCTCGGCAATCTCCGCCTCGCGGTTGCGGCCGGAACCGCGCCACCCGCCACGATTACCTTGGACGGCCGCGTCTCGCCGACGCTGGCGCTGACCGCAAGCGTGCGCGACGTGACGCCCGCACTCGCCGCCCCCTTCGCGCCGACGCTGGACGC
>CAXTVZ010000252.1:0-2647 GCA_964247685.1 uncultured Acetobacteraceae bacterium | reverse complement strand
GGAGCGGCGGTCCGCTCGCGGTCGCCGCGGACGGCCGGCTCGACCTCTCGCTCGCCAACCCGGTGCTCGAGCAGAGCGGCCGGCATCTGAGCGGGGCGATGCGTCTGGCCGCGACCGCGCGCGGCACGCTGGCCCATCCCGAGCTCGGCGGCACCGTGACGCTCGCGAATGGCGACCTGCAGGATTTCACGGAGGGCGCGCATCTTTCGGAGATCGGGGCGGCGCTCACGCTCGCGGGCCAGGAGGTGCGGATCGACCGCTTCACGGCGCATGCGGGCAGCGGCACGCTCGGGGTCGCGGGCACCGTCGGCGTGCTGGCACCCGGCCTGCCGGTCGACATCACCGTCACCATGAACCGCGCGAGCCCGGTCTCGTCGGACCTGCTCACCGCGGTGCTCGATGCCAACGTCCACGTGGCCGGCCAGGCGGCCGGGCGCCTGGCGGTGGGCGGCCGCGTCTCGATCGAGCGCGCCGACATCAACATCCCCAGCGGCCTGCCGAGCTCGGTTGCGACGCTGCACGTGATCAGGCCGGGCGACAAACCCGCCCCCGTCACCCACGGCACCGGCGGCCAGGTGATCGCGCTCGACCTCACGCTCGCCGCCCCGGGCGAGATCTTCGTGCGCGGCCACGGCATCGACGCGGTGCTCGGCGGCTCGCTCCATGCGGGCGGCACCACGGTGGCGCCCGACATCAGCGGCGGCTTCCAGCTGCGGCGCGGCACGCTGGCGCTGGCCGGCACCACGCTCAACTTCACCCGCGGCTCGGTGGGCTTCGACGGCACCACCAACGGCCATCTCGACCCGACGCTCGACTTCCTCGCCGAGAGCACCGTGCAGGAATACACCGCCGACCTCGCGGTGACCGGCTACGCGAGCAAGCCCAAGATCACGCTCTCGTCCACCCCCAGCCTGCCGCAGGACCAGATCCTGGGGCTGCTGCTGTTCGGCTCGACCACCGCGAGCCTCAGCCCGTTCCAGATCGCCCAGATCGCGACCGCGCTCGCGTCGCTCTCGGGCGGCGGCGGCGGGTTCGACCCGATCGGCACGGTGCGCAACACGCTGGGCCTGGACCGGCTGACGGTGGGATCGGACACGAGCTCCAACTCGTCGAGCTCGGGGGCCTCGATCGAGGGCGGCAAATACGTGACCAAGCGCGTCTATGTCGGCGCGCGGGAGTCCACTGGCGGCGGCGGCACGCAGGCGCTGGTGCAGATCGACATCACCAAGCGGCTCAAGGCATTCACCACGGTCGGGACCGGCGGCAACGTGACGGGCGCGACCACGCCGGAGAACGATCCGGGGAGCAATGTCGGGCTGAAGTATCAGTTTCGGTATTAGGCATTGGGGCTCTGCCCCAAACCCCGCCAGGAGGGAAGGCCGTCGAGGGACCTGCCAAATGAAAGGGGTCTAGGGTTCAGACCCCAGCGGGGCGTGGGGCAGAGCCCCACATCACTTCCTGGACGCACTCCGCGAACACGGGCAGCCTCGCACGCCCTCAAGGAGTCCACGATGCGTTGCTGGTCGTTGCTGTGCTGCTCGATCGTTCTCGGCCACGCGGCCCTCGCCCAGACAGGCTCCAACCTCGCGGCGCTGAAGGGGCTGGCGCCCGTGGCGGCTCTCGCGGCGAGCCAGGCCGGGCGTGCGGCACTCGCGGCCAATCTGCGCGTCACCGGCGACATCCAGACTGGCGCCGAGACGCAGCCTCTGCCGCTGCCGTTTCCCTTCGAGGAGGCGCAGTCGCTGCGCGACGCCTTCATCACCGGCGGCAACCTGGCCGAGCTCGCCGACGGGCTCGGCACGACGCTCGGACCGATCTACCGAGCGCATGCCAACTACAGCTCGCCCAAGAGCTTCACCAGCATCTCGCCGGACATGAGCGCGCTGGTCGCAAGCACACTTGACGTCGTGGAGAGCGACAGCCAGACCGCGAAATACTTTTTCGCCAACGAAACGACAGACGGAAAGACCCCGGTCTCGCCCGATGCCGCTTCACTGATCGCGCGCGAACGCGGAACACCGGACGTGTTCGGCCGGGCCTACAATCTCCCCGCGGGTGCCACGGGCGCCGACCCGTTCGGCGATTCACGGCCGTTCCAGACCGAGCCTCGCCTTCGGCATTTCGACGCCGTCGATTATTTCGGCGAACCTTCCGACAACAGCGCCTATCTGCGCGGTCCGGTGCAGAACCTGCAGCACAGCCCCTCCTATCCCAGCGGCCACACAGCCTACGGCACCACGGGCGCGTTGCTGCTCGGCTTGCTGGTGCCGGCGCGCTTCCCGCAGGAGATCGCTCGCGCCGCCGAATACGGCAACAACCGCATCGTGCTCGGCGCGCATTACGCGATGGACGTGATCGGCGGCCGCACGCTCGCCTACTACGACATGGCCCACCTGCTCGCCAATGACCCAGATTATGTCGGGCAGAAACCCCGCCATGCGGCGCGCGTGACCGATTTTACGGCCGCACTGGAGGCTGCGCGACGGACCGTGACGCCGGTCCTCGAGCAGGGTTGCGGACAAACGCTGGCCGCGTGCGCCGCCGCTGATGACGGCCGGTTCCGCGACGCGGGTACCAACGCGGCTCTGGTGGCCGCCACACTCACCTACGGGCTGCCGGTCGTGCATCCCGCCACCGCCCACGCCCG
>CAXTVZ010000251.1:0-5007 GCA_964247685.1 uncultured Acetobacteraceae bacterium | reverse complement strand
TAAGGGGCAGAGCCCCTTATCTTTCTCTGTAAAGCTCGTTCCCGATGACCGTGGTCGCCGTGGACAACGCCGCCGCGATCACCATCAGCACGATCCCATCCACGATCAGCCCGCTCGCCGTCAGCGTATGCCCGGCGAGCACAACCTGGCTCGGCACATGGCTCTGCAGCCCGGCCACGATGTCGCGCACCTGCCCGTCATCGGTCTGGATCAGCCCGATCACGCGCGGCAGCACATACCAGCCCAGCCCAACAATCAGCAGCAGGGGGGCGAGCAGCTCGGCGAGCTGCTGCGCCAGGCTCGCGCAGAAATGCACGATGCTCCAGACCACCACGCGCGCCGCCCGCCCGACGACGCCCGGCGCCCGGGCACGGCGCTCCGTCCACGTTGAGCGAGGACGCTCCCAGTCACTTTCGGCACGTTCGACCATGGGGCGATCCTACGCTGGGCCCGTGGGGTAAGCCAATCGCGGGGGGGGGGGGAGCGCCGGCCTAATCCATGCCGCGTGCTTTGACGAAACACGGCTTGGGCCTACATGCACTTGATAGGCCGCGAGGATGTTCATGAGTCTGCCGGATGCGCTGCCCCGCTGGGACCTCTCCGATCTGTATCCGTCGACGGAGGCGCCCGGGATCGACGCGGATGTCGCCCGTGCGACCGAGGCCGCGATCGCCTTCGAGGCGATGTACAAGGGCAGGCTTCCGGCGCTCGACGCGGCGGGGCTGGCGGCGGCGATCGCGGAATACGAGCGGATCGAGGAGATCCTGGGCCGGCTCGGCTCGTTCGCGGGCCTGGTGTTCGCGGGCGACAGCACGGATAGCGTGCGTGGCCGCTTCCTCCAGGGGATCAGCGAGCGCATCACGGCCGTCGGCACCCATCTGCTGTTCTTCACGCTCGAGCTGAACGCGCTCGACGACGCGCATGTCGCGGCCCTGCTGGAAGATGACGCTCTTGCCCGCTGGGAGCCGTTTCTGCGGGATCTGCGTGTGTTCCGTCCGCACCAGCTCGCCCCCGAGATCGAGCGCGTGCTGCACGAGAAGGAGGTGACGGGCCGGGCGTCCTGGAACCGGCTGTTCGACGAGACGATCGCCGGCCTGCGCGTGCCCGTGGGCGGCGAGACGCTCACGGTCAACGCCGCCCTCGACCTGCTGTCGAATCGCGATCGGGCCAGGCGCGAGCAGGCGTCGCACGCGGTGGCGCAGACATTCGGCGAGAACATCAAGCTGTTCTCGCTGATCACCAACACGCTCGCCAAGGACAAGTCGATCGTCGACGGCTGGCGGCATTATCCGCGGCCCGGCAGCGCTCGAAACCGCCAGAACATGGTCGAGGACGAGGTCGTCGACGCGCTGGTGGCAGCGGTGTCGGCGAACTTCGCGCGCATCTCGCATCGCTACTACGCTCTGAAAGCCTCCTGGCTGGGACTGGGAAAACTACAGACCTGGGACCGCAACGCGCCGCTGCCGGACGATAGCGACCGGGTGATCCCCTGGGAGGACGCGAAGGCGCGCGTGCTCGACGCCTATCACGGCTTTGATCCCGCGATCGGCGCATTGGGGAAACGCTTCTTCGAGAATGCCTGGATCGATGCGGCACCCACGCCCGGCAAGTCGGGCGGCGCGTTCGCGCATCCGACAGTGCCGTCGGCTCATCCGTATCTGCTGCTCAACTATCATGGCCGCGCGCGCGACGTGATGACGCTCGCCCATGAGCTCGGCCACGGCGTGCACCAGATCCTCGCGGCCGAGCAGGGCTACCTGATGTCGTCGACGCCGCTGACACTTGCGGAAACCGCGTCGGTGTTCGGCGAGATGCTGACCTTCCGCGCGGTGCTCGCAGCCGAGACCGATCCGGCGCGACGTCGCGTGCTGCTCGCCGGCAAGGTTGAGGACATGCTGAACACGGTGGTGCGCCAGGTCGCATTCTACCAGTTCGAAACCAGACTCCATGACGCGCGCCGCGCAGGCGAGCTCCTGCCCGAGCAGATCGGCGAGATCTGGATGGACGTGCAGCGCACCAGCCTTGGTCCGGCCTTCGAGTTCACGCCGGAATACGCGGTGTTCTGGTCTTACGTGCCGCATTTCGTGCACTCGCCGTTCTACGTCTACGCGTATGCGTTCGGCGACTGCCTGGTGAACGCGCTCTACGCGACGTTCGAGGGGGGGCACCCGGATTTCCGCCGCAAATATCTCGAACTTCTGCGTGCGGGCGGCACGCGCCGGCATCGCGAGCTGCTCGCCCCGTTCGGTCTCGATGCGAGCGACCCGGCGTTCTGGACGCGCGGCCTCGACGTGATCTCCGGCTTCATCGACGAGCTCGAGCAGCCTCATGGTTGAGGCGCCGCCCAAGGGTCCGGCGCGCCCGGAGATGCTGCGGGATTCCGCTCGCAGCAATGTATTCGGTGAGATCAGGCGTTTCGCCCGCACCTCCGGCGCGGTCGGCGGCATCGCGGCGCGCGTGGGCGCGGAGCGCGTGTTCGGTATCAAGACCGATCGTGCCGCACATGCCGAGGATCTCAGGACGCTGCTCGGCGGGTTAAAGGGCCCGCTGATGAAGGTCGCCCAATTCCTGTCCACCGTGCCCGACGCGCTGCCTGCGGAGTATGCAGCTGAGCTGTCCGAATTGCAGGCAAACGCGCCGCCGATGGGTTGGAGCTTCGTGCGCCGCCGCATGGCGGCCGAACTCGGCCCCGACTGGCGTTCACGTTTCGCGGAGTTCGGTGAGGCCGCGGCCGCCGCGGCCAGTCTCGGCCAGGTCCACCGCGCGCGCCTGCCGGACGGCCGCGTGGTCGCCTGCAAGCTGCAATACCCCGACATGGCGAGCACGGTGGAGGCCGATCTCCGCCAGCTGAAGCTCGCCATGTCGGTCTATCACCGCATCGACAACGCGATCCGCCAGGACGAGGTGTTCCAGGAGCTGCAGGCCCGTCTGCGCGAGGAGCTCGACTACACGCGCGAGGCCGCGCATCTGCGTCTCTACCGGCTGATGCTCGCCGACCACACCAACATCCACGTGCCGGCCCCGGTCGAGGAACTCACCACCCAGCGCCTCCTGACGATGGACTGGCTCACCGGCGGCCCGTTGGCGCCCCGCATCGCGACGATGGAGCAGGACGAGCGCGACGAGATCGCCCGCGCCCTGTTCACCGCCTGGTATGTGCCGCTCTACCGCTACGGCGTGATCCACGGCGACCCGCATCTCGGCAATTTCCAAGTGCGCGACGCCGCTTCCGATGGTGGGCACGGCCTGAACCTGCTCGATTTCGGCTCGATCCGCATCTTTCCCCCGCGCTTCATCCGCGGCGTAATCGACCTGTACGAAGCCGTGCGCGACAACGACGAGGATCGCGCGCACCACGCCTTCGAGAGCTGGGGTTTCGTGGGCATAACGCGCGAGCAGATGCAGGTGCTCAGCGAGTGGGCAAAATTCCTCTACGAGCCGTTGCTCGACGACCGCGTGCGCAAGATCTCCGAAGCCGATGACTGGAATTTCGGGCGCGAGACCGCCGAGCGCGTGCATGCCGGCCTCAAGCGCACCGGTGGCGTGCGGCCGCCGCGCGAATTCGTTCTGATGGACCGCTCGGCGATCGGGCTCGGCTCGATCTTCCTGCGCCTGGGCGCGAAGCTGAACTGGTCCCGAATGTTCCTGGAGCTGATCGAGGGGTTCGACGAGCAGGCCCTGGCCGAGCGGCAGGCCGCCGCACTTACCGAAGCGCGCGTACCCCCGCCCGCCGCCTGACCCCATCCGCCACGCGCGATGCGCGTCCGGCGATTTCCGCTTGCCAGAGCTCACGCTTGTGTGTCGGATCGCCCAAGCGGATCGCGTCTAGGCTTCCGCGACGACGTGTCGGGTCTGCCCGCGGTTGCGGGTGGAGGGATGCCGCTGAGTGCGGGCATATTGTGCAGGTGCCGGAAAACGCGCCGCCGGTGGCGACGACCATGGTGCGTTGCACGATGACCTCACGGCGGACCAGGCTGTCCCACCGCCCGGCACGAGACTTGCAATTTTGAAATGCCTCGACCATCCCCCCGGTCGGTCGAGCCAAGATGGAGCAGGTTTTCCGGAATGGACTACGCGCAGCAACGATCTAATCCGACCCGCCATATCATTGGGTTGGCCATCGTCGTCCTGTTCCACATCCTGCTGATCTGGGCACTGATGGAGGGGCTTGGCAGCGCGGTGATCGACGTGATCCGTGCACCCATCTCGACCAAGATCATCAAGCAGCCGCCCCCGCCGCCCCCGCCGCCGCCGCCGCCGCCGCCGCCGCAGCTGGTCTCGCCGCCGCCGCCCTATATCCCGCCGCCGCTGATCCAGATTCAGCAGCCGCCGCCGCCGCACGCGATCCAGACGGTGACGCATGCGCCGCCGCCGCCCGGGCCGATGCAGGTCTACAAGCCCGCGCCGCCGGCACCGCCCGGCCCGCCCGACCATTCGGCCGGCGTGCGCCCGATCAACAACGCCAAAGTGGAATACCCCGAGGACATGCAGGAGGAGGGTCGCGAGGGTCGCGTGTCCGTGTCCTGCGACATCAGCGCCAGCGGCGACACCAGCAACTGCCGCATCCTGAGCACGCAGGGCGGTCCGTCCTTTGCCCGTGCGGCCCTCGATTTCGTGCGCCAGGCCCGCTACCAGCCCGCGGTTCATAACGGGGTGTCCGTGCCGCAATCCAACCACGTCCTGAACATCACCTTCAGCCTGGGTGGCGGCGGAGACGACTGACGGGTCGGCCTGCGGGGGCCTCGTCCCGCAGGCAGCCCCACCACCCGGATACCGCCGACCAGAGACAATCGACCGGGGCAGTTCACCGCCCGTCTGAAAGGAACCTCGTTATGTTGAACAGTTCAGCGCTCCGCCTCGTCACGGCGTCGATGCTCGCGCTCTCGGTTGCCGCTCCCGCCGCTTTCGCGCAGAGCACGCCGCCGGCCACGTCGACGCCGGCCGCCAGCGCGCCGCCCGCGACGCCGGCACCCGACGCCAGCGCTCCGGCCACGGGAGCCCCCGCCG
>CAXTVZ010000250.1:0-5045 GCA_964247685.1 uncultured Acetobacteraceae bacterium | reverse complement strand
TGGTCGAGTGCCGCGCGAAGGACGGATTGGAGGTCCTTCCGGATGGTGTCGTCGTCCGCGGAGTTCAGGATTTCGCTCGCGGCAGCCTGGAGATGTTCCATCGCGAGCAGCGTCGAGACCTCACGCAAGGCGGCCCGCACGGCGCTGATCTGCTGCAGCTCGTCGCCGCAATGCCGATCCGCCTTGATCATCTCGATCACTCCGCGGATCTGCCCTTCGATGCGTCGAAGGCGGCGCAGGGTCGGGAGGCGCTCCTCGTCGGTCCTGTGCAGGATCAGCTTTCCGTCGACCAGCTCGGCTCTCATGAACTTGTGATACTTCCCGGGGGTAAACTCTCGGCACCCTCGCCGCTTGCATCCGAGGTGCAACCGAGGAGTTCCAAACATGTACTATCATGACAAGCGACTGCAGTATCCCGTGCGCGTCGAGACGCCGGATCCCGTGTTCGCCCGCCAGCTTCAGCAGGCAATCGGCGGCATCGAGGGCGAGATCCGCGTGTGCATGCAGTATTTCTTCCAGGCCTGGGGCAGCCGCGGTCCCAATCCGAAATATCGCGACATGCTGCTGCACACCGCCACCGAGGAGATGGGGCATATCGAGATGCTGGCAACCGCGGTTGCCCTCAACCTCGAGACCGCGCCTGCGACGGCCCAGGAGACCGCGGCGAAGGACGGCATCGTCGGCGCCATCATGGGCGGAAAAGGCGCGCGCGAGGCCATGGAAGGCATGCTGCAGCGTCACATCCTGTCGACCGGCATGGCCGCCTATCCGGCCAACGCCGACGGGGTGCCGTTCGACATGTCGCATGTGTATGCCAGCGGCAATCTCGCGGCCGACATGTATTGCAACGTCGCCGCCGAGACGACCGGACGCGTGCTGGCTGTGCGGCTGTTCAACGCGGCGCATGATCCCGGCATGCGTGACATGCTGTCGTTCCTGATCGCGCGCGACACGATGCATCAGCAGCAGTGGCTTGCGGTGATCGAGGAACTCGGGGGTGACGAGGGCACGCTGCCGATCCCGAACAGCTTCGACCAGTCGCTGGAGAAGACCCAGTATTCCTACAGCTTCATCGGGACCGAAGTGAATGGCGCGCCGCCGCCGGCCGGCCGCTGGACGTCCGGCGTGTCGCTCGATGGAAAGGGCGCCTTCTCGGTGGTCCAGAACCAGCCGCTGGGCGAGGTGCCGAACCTCGGGCCGGCGCGTCCCGACAGCGGCGCCGAGACGCAGCAGATCGCCTGACGACAAGGAGCGGCGCACCCCGCCGCTCCCTCAAGTAACGGGGTCTGGGGCCAAGGCCCCAGCGGGGTCCAGGGGCAGCGCCCCTGGCCTTCACTGCACCGGCATCGGCACCATCAGCCCGCCCGCGTTCCAAAGCGCATTCCTTCCCCGCGGCAGACCCAGAGGATGTCCGATCGCGCGGTCGTAGATCTCCCCATAATTGCCCACCACGGCGATCACCTTCGCCGCCCAGGCGTGATCCGCGAGCCCGAGTGCCCGTGCCGCCGCCCAGTCGGCACCGAGCAGGCGCTGCACCTGCGGGTCTTCGGCGCCTGGTCGCTTGAGGGCCTGGCCGACATTGGCGTGGGTGATGCCGCTCTGCTCGGCCTGGATCAGCGCGTAGACGGTCCAGTCGACGATCGACGTCCACTGCAAGTCGCCTGGCCGTGTCGCGGTGGCGATCGGGTCGATGGTGAGCCAGTCGTCGAGGATGCGGTCGTGGCCGAGGGTTTTCGGATAGCCGGCGCGCTCGATGGCCAGGTGGGTGACGTCGGCGGCGATCGCGTCGCAGTGGCGGGCGCTCAGGCCGTCCTCCATCTCGCCTTCCTCCTGGAAGGGAAAGGGCAGGATCCTGATGCCGACGGCCGTCGTGTGCGCGAGCAGGACGTCCTCGTTGTCGGTTTCCTGGATGTAGCAGACCTTGGCGCCGGCGAGATCGGCCACGCTGTGGATCGTGCTGTCGCCGCGGACCAGCACGCTCAGGCCGTCATAGAACACGGGTGGGCCGAAGGTGATGCCGTCGCGCCAGATCGCGGTGGCCGAGGGCGTGATGCCGACCACCACGTTCACCTCGCCCTTCCTGAGTCCGGCGCCGGCCTCGAGCGCGGTCGCGTAGAGGTGCATGGCGAGCTTGGCCTTGTCGCCGAGCGCGGCCACCGAGATCGCCTTGCAGATCTCGATCGCGAAGGCGGCGATGTTTCCGTGCAGGTCGCTCTTGTCCCAGTCTTCGGGCTCGGCCACGGCGCCGCAGGAGAGGCGGCCGGCGGCGCGGACCTGCGCGAGCGTGCTGGCGGGAGCGGATGCGGCGAGTGCCGGGCGGGGCAGGCCGATGACCGTCGCGCAGAGGAGGAGAATGCCGGCCAGCGAGGCGGCGAGACGTGAGACAGGCATCCTGGTCCGATCGGGAAGCGATGAGGGAGGTCGACAGAGTTCGGGGGTGGGCGCTTTCGCACCCACCCCCTCACCCGTCTCAAGCGTTGTGCGGCGGAAGAACCCTTACTGCGGGTCCCACGGGCCGGTCGATTTGCTCGGTGAGGTGGCCGCGCTGCCGCTGTTGTAGTTGATGTCGAGATACGGCTCGCCGGGGCTCTCGGCGGGACGCGGGTTGAAGTCCTGCGGCGGGGCGTCGCTCTCCTTGCCCGCGCCGTAGCCGTTCGGATAGTCGGTCGGCGTGATGCCGAGATACTGGCAGCCGTAGGTCGGGTTGCCCTTCTTGTTGGTCGAGGCGTAGGCCGGCAGCGCGTGGATGTACTCGTCCGGGGTTTCCGCGAGCGAGGCCGGCAACGCCGGCACGATGCCGAGCAGCCGGTAGTCGTCGAAGGCCTCAAGCATGTCGCCCATGCCAGGCTGGTAGTCGGCGATCGCGGTCGGGTCGTCGGCGGCGCTCAGGTCGTTGTCGGGCGAGCCGTTCGGCTTGTTGAAGGCCGCGTTGGTCGCACCGGCGAGGCGGGCCGACTTCTCGTTGGGCAGGTCGGCGAGCGGCGTCAGGTTGAACAGCTCGTCGATGAAGCGGACCACCGAGGAGTGCTCGCTGTAGACGTGGCTGATCACGTGGCTTGCCGCGAAGGGCGAGATGATGATCGCCGGGATGCGCGGGCCGCCGGTCTCGGGCAGGTGGTCGGGTCCGAAGGTGCGGAACTGCTCGGGCTGGTGGTCGTAGAGGCCGTCCGTCTCGTCGTAGGTGACGATGATGACGCTGTTCTTCCAGTACTTGCTGCGGGCGATCGCGTTGACCGAGTCGGCCACCGACGCTTCCGAGATGCCGGCATCCGAGTAGTTCGGATGGTCGTCATTGCCCGGTGTGGAGGCCTGCACCGTGGCGTTCGGATCGGCGGGCTTCATGTTGTCGAGGTTGTAGTAGCCGCCGCGGACGTAGGCGACGCCGCCGGACTTCGGCAGGAGCTCATACTGGAGCGCCTCGTAGAACTCGTTCTGGCCGTGCAGGTGGGCGGCGTTCGTCGGGTTGTCGCCGACATAGCCGAAATACTGCGGACCGTTGTGATGCACGATGTAGGAGGCGTGCTCGGGGGCGTTGGCGAACACGATGCCCTTGGCGTTCTCCGACAGCGCCTGGCCGTCGAAGGGCTCGGCGTCGTAGCCCTCCTGGAACCAGCCCCAGTTCACCGATTTGTTCGACACCGCGACGCGGAGCAGGTCCTGCTGGACGTCGGCGAGGTCGACCAGCGGGTTCTCGTCGGCGGCGATGATCGACGAGGTCTGTGAGCCCATGAACGAGAGCGGCAGCGAGGCGAAGGTGAGGTTCGGGTTCGGCTGGTAGTCGTTCTTGGCGAAATTGCCGTCGGTGTCGGCGTTCGGGTTGGACGACTCGTCCGGACCGTAGGGCGGCTTCACGCCCGGGCTGGTGTCGTACGAGCTGCCGGCGAACGGGCCGTTGTCGGTCTGGTTCGGGACGGCCAAGCTCGGCGTCTGGCCGTCGGCCGCATAGCCGGTCGAGCCGTGCTGCACCCACTGGGTGTCGCCGGTCTGGCCGGCGATCATGGCGATCGCGTTGGGCGTCGACGGCCCGACCGTGGTCTGGTGGAAGTTGTCGAACATCATGAAGCGGTCGGCGTACTGCCACAGGAACGGGATCGTGTCGCAGTCGATATGCGAGAGCGCGACCTCGCCTTCCTGTTTGGTGCGAAGCGACGGCGCGCTGGTGGGCGCCGCACTGGTGCTGGTCGAGTAGATCGTCGGCAGTGCTGCGGTGCCGGAGGCGGCGGTGGAGTAGTACAGGCCTTCCTGCGTCAGCGCGTAGCCGTCGTTCTGCGGGATCGACTTGGTGGCCGCGTCGAGGTGGAAGTCGGTGATGTAGCCGCCATGCGCGTGGCTGACCGAGTACGTGTCTTCCGGCCAGACCTGCGTGGTGGCGCCGTTCACGTTGGTGATCGTGCGCGGCAGCAGGAACGGCGTGACCACGCCCGCGGTGCCGTCGGTGTTCAGGATCACCGAGTTGAAGCTCGCCAGATCCTTCGCGGGCATCGCGTAGGGGTCGTTCTTGTTGCGGCCCTTGTAGGTCGCGAACAGGCCGTTGGCGCCGGGATAGGTGCCGAAATACGCGTCGAAGGAACGGTTCTCCTGGAACAGGACGAACACGTATTTCACCTTCTGGCGCAGCAGCTCGATCTTCTGCTTGGCCGTCAGGATGCCCTGCAGCTTCGGAGCGGTCGCCCAGGCGGCGCCATCGGACTTGGCGGAGGTGGCCGCGGTGAGCACGGGCTCCTGGTAGGGGCCGGTGATCGGGCCGGTCTTGCTGCCGATGGCGGTCTCGAGCTGCTTCAGCAGATCGCTGAGAACGTCGGCTCGCGCGGTCGACGCGAACAGCATGGGGTTGAGGAGGGAGACGGCAGTGACCCAGGCGGACGTGGACCGCAGGAGGGAGCGCTTCATCGAATTTTTGATCCCGAGGGAGATGAACGGGGCGCAATGAAGCAATTTTACCGGTTGTTCATCATCTCGGTTTTGTGACGGGTGTGTGAAGGTTGGAAGTGAGAAGGCCAGGGGCGCTGCCCCTGGACCCCGCTGGGGCCTTGGCCCCAGACCCC
>CAXTVZ010000249.1:0-5178 GCA_964247685.1 uncultured Acetobacteraceae bacterium | reverse complement strand
CGAAACGATCGCAACGACAACAACTCATGGCAGGTCCAGGAGGCCCAGCCTCCTGGCGGGGTCCAGGGGCAGAGCCCCTGGTCTTTTGCTCAATCCTGCCCCTCGGGCGCGGCCTTGAGCGCCGCCTGGGCGGCCGCCAGGCGCGCGATCGGCACGCGATACGGCGAGCACGACACGTAGTCGAGCCCGACCTCTTCGCAGAAGCCGATCGAGCTCGGGTCGCCGCCGTGTTCGCCGCAGATGCCGAGTTTGAGGTCGGGCTTCGTCGTCCGGCCCTTCTCGGTCGCGATGCGGACGAGCTCGCCCACGCCTTCCTGATCGAGCGAGACGAACGGGTCCTTCGGCAGGATGCCCGCCTCGACGTAGTGGGGCAGGAACTTGCCGGCATCGTCGCGCGAGAAACCGAACGTCGTCTGCGTGAGGTCATTTGTGCCGAACGAGAAGAAGTCGGCGGACGCGGCGATCTTGTCGGCGACGAGGCAGGCGCGCGGGAGCTCGATCATGGTGCCGACCAAGTATTCGAGCTTTTCCCCGGCGCCCTCGAACACCTCGGCCGCGACGCGTTCGATCTGGGCGCGGGTGATGTCGAGCTCACGCTTGGTGCCGACCAGCGGGATCATGATCTCGGGCACCACCGGGTGGCCGGTCTCGCGCGCGATGGCGAGCGCCGCCTCGAAGATCGCGCGTGCCTGCATCTCGTAGATTTCGGGATAGGTGATGCCGAGGCGGCAGCCGCGATGGCCGAGCATCGGGTTCGATTCCATCAGCTCGACGCCGCGGCGGCGGACGACGTCGACCGACACGTCGAGGCCGCGGGCCACGTTCTCGATATCCGCCTCCGTGTGCGGCAGGAACTCGTGCAGCGGCGGGTCGAGCAAGCGGATCGTTACCGGCAGGCCCTGCATGATCCGGAAGAGGTCGATGAAATCGCGGCGCTGGAACGGCAGGAGCTTGCCGATCGCGATCCGGCGGCCGGCCTCGTTCTCCGATATGATCATCTGCCTGACGGCGCCGATCCGCTCGGGGTCGAAGAACATGTGCTCGGTGCGGCAGAGGCCGATGCCCTCGGCGCCGAACCGGCGCGCGGTCTCGGCGTCGAGCGGCGTCTCGGCGTTGGCGCGCACGCGCAGGCGGCGCACGCCGTCGGCCCATCCCATCAGCGTCGTGAAATCGTCCGACAGCTTCGGCTCGGTGGTCGGCACCGCGCCCACGAACACCTCGCCGGTCGCACCGTCGAGCGTGATGATGTCGCCGGCCTGCAGCGTGACGCCGCCCGACGACATCGTGCCCTCGCGGATGTTCACGGCGATGCCGCCGGCCCCCGCGACGCAGCTTCGTCCCATGCCGCGCGCGACCACGGCGGCGTGGCTGGTCATGCCGCCGCGCGTGGTGAGCACGCCGCGCGCCGCGTGCATGCCGTGGATGTCCTCCGGGCTGGTCTCGATGCGCACGAGGATGACGCTGTCGCCTTTCTGGGCGCGCAGCTCGGCTTCGTCGGCGCTGAACACGATCGCACCCGCGGCCGCACCCGGGCTCGCGGGCAGGCCTTTCGAGAACAGCCGGCGTGGCGCCGCGGGGTCGAGCGTGGGGTGCAGCAGCTGGTCCAACGCGCTGGCCGAGACGCGGCCGATCGCCGCGGCGCGGCTGATCAGGCCCTCGTTGGCCATGTCGACGGCGATGCGCAGTGCCGCCGCCGCCGTGCGTTTGCCCGAGCGCGTCTGCAGCATGTACAGCTTGTTCTGCTGCACGGTGAACTCGATGTCCTGCATGTCGGTGTAGTGGCGCTCGAGCGTTTCGCGCACCCGCATCAGCTCGGCGTAGGCGTGGGGGAGGGCCACCTCCATCGGCGTCTCGTCGCCGCCCGCGCGGCGCTTGGACATCGGATGCGGCGTGCGGATGCCGGCCACCACGTCCTCGCCCTGCGCGTTCACCAGGTATTCGCCGTAGAACACGTTCTCGCCGGTGGACGGATCGCGCGTGAAGCACACGCCCGTCGCGCAATCGGCACCCATGTTGCCGAACACCATCGCCTGCACGTTCACGGCCGTTCCCCAATCGGCGGGGATGTCGTTCAGGCGGCGATAGGTGTTGGCGCGCGGGTTCATCCACGAGCCGAACACGGCGCCGATCGCACCCCAGAGCTGCGCGCGCGGATCCTGCGGAAAGTGGCTGCCGGTTTCACCCTCCACGAGCGCGTGATACTCGGCGACCACCCGCTGCCAGTCTTCGGGCGTGAGCTCGGTGTCCTCGATCGCGCCGGTGTCGAGCTTGACCGTGTCGATCACCTCCTCGAAGCGGTGGTGGTCGACGCCGAGCACGACCGAGGCGTACATCTGGATGAAGCGGCGATAGCTGTCCCAGGCGAAGCGCGGATCGTTGGAGCTTTCCGCGAGCCCGGTGACGGTCGCGTCGTTGAGGCCGAGATTGAGCACCGTGTCCATCATGCCCGGCATCGACACGCGCGCGCCGGAGCGCACCGAGACGAGCAGCGGGCGGGACTGGTCGCCGAAGCGCAGGCCCATCGCGGCCTCGATATGGCGCAACGCCGCGTCGACCTGGGCGGCGAGGCCGTCAGGATAGTTGCGGTTGTTCTTGTAGAACTCGGTGCAGAGCTCGGTCGTGATCGTGAAGCCGGGGGGCACGGGCAGGCCGATGCTCGCCATCTCGGCCAGGTTCGCACCCTTGCCGCCGAGCAGGTTCCGCATGGCGGCGCGTCCCTCGTTGCGGCCGGCGCCGAAGCTGTAGACCCATTTGGACATGGTCGTTCCCCTCTGATCGGATGATTGTCACGCGCCGTGGACGGGCAGTGCTGCTTCGATGTCGGTGCGGGTGAAGCCGGTGCCGGCGAAGAGCAGCTTCTCGCCCGTGCATTTCGCGAGCGCGTAGGCGATGCAGTCGCCGTAATTGAGCCGCCCGGACTGTCGGTCGGCGCCGAAATCGCGCCAGGCGGTGCGCGCGACCATGCCGTGCTCGTTGCTGACGGGCACGATCTCGATCGCGGCCGCGCGGATGAACTCGTCGAAGCGCAGCCCCGCGATGCGGCCGCCGCGGTCCTCGATCAGCATGGCAAGCTCGAGCCAGGTGGCCGCGGACAGCAGCCGGCGCGGACTTTCCACGATCGCGTCGAGCATCGGGTCTGCATCCGCGTCGTCGAGCAGGATCGCCAGAATCGCGGAGCCGTGCAGCACCATTGCAGGCTCAACGTGCCGCGGCGGGTGCGCGCGTCATCGCGGCAGGCCCGCCGCGTCGTAGAGCTGGTCGAGCGAGGTCGCGGGCCGGAGGCTCGCGCGGATCTCGGCGGCGATGCTGGCGAGCCGGAGGCGCAGCAGGGCACGGTCGCGGTCATGCCGGGCCTGACCGAGACGCGCGCGCAAGGCTTCCGTCACGGCCGCGGTGAGGCTCTCGCCGGTCAGGGCTGCGAGCTCGGCGGCGAGGCGGTAGGCTTCCTCGGTCTTGATGTTGAGCTGGTTCGGCACAGAATTGGTAGAAACCTTTCTGTCGCCGGTAGAATAGAGGTCGGTCCGCGTCATTGTCCAGTCTTGGTGGCCGCCTCATCTTCCCTCCCGTGACTGAACCTGGAGGAACGGGATGACGGTCGACGGCCTCGATGACGACGCGGTGCGCGCGATCCTCGAACGCACGCGCCGGGTGGCGGTGGTGGGCGCCTCGCCACGGCCCGACCGGCCCTCGAACGGGGTGTTCCGCTTCCTGCGCGACCACGGCTTCGAGGTGGTGCCGGTCAATCCGGCGGCGCCCGGCCAGACCATCGACGGGATCGCGATCGTGGGGTCGCTCGCCGAGGCGGGGCCGCTCGACATGGTCGACGTGTTCCGCCGCAGCGACCAGGTGGCCCCGGTGGTGGACGAGGCGATCGCCCTCGGCGCGCGCACGATCTGGCTGCAGCTCGGCATCGTCGACGAGGCGTCGGCGGCTCGCGCCCGCGCGGCCGGGCTGGCGGTGGTGATGGATCGCTGCCCCGCGATCGAGTGGCCCCGTCTCGGTCTCGCCAGGATGCAACCACGGCTCGCTTGAAGGGCTTGGTTGGAGGCGCCATTTTCCCGAGATCAAGCGGAGGGGCTTCGGCCACCATGAACAACGAGGAACGTGACCTGATCGCCCGGTTCGTCGCCCGCGTGGGCGGCGCGAGCCAGGCGGGCTTCGGCAGCTCGGTGCCGGCGACACGGCCGAACCTGCCGCCGATCGATCCCGAGGCGGACCGCTTCATCCATCAGCAGCTCACGCAATATCCCGAGGCCACCTACCGCATCACGCAGATGGCGGTGGTCCAGGAAGCGGCGATTTCGGAGTTGCAGAACCGGATCCAACGGCTGCAGTGGGAGAACCAGCAGCTCCAGCAGCAAGCACAGCAGCAGCCGGCGCGCGGCGGGCTGTTCAGCGGGTTGTTCGGTGGCGGTCAGCGCAGCGCGCCGCCGCCGGGCGCCGGCCAGCCCGGCTATGGGCAGCCTGGCTACGGGCAACAGCAGGGCTACGGGGCGGCGGCTCCGCCGCCGCAATACGCGTATCCGCCCAACACGAACGCGGGGATGTTCCAGCGTGGCGGGTCGGGCTTCCTCGGCTCGGCGCTGACCACGGCGGCGGGCGTGGCCGGCGGCCTGGTGGTGGGCGACGCGCTCATGAACATGTTCTCGGGAGGCCATGAGGGTGGCTTCGGCGGCGGTGGCTTCGGCGGCGGCGGCGGGTTCGGCGGCGAGAACGTCGAGAACAACAATTACGGCGATGCGGCCGGCGGGGCCGATCCGTTCGGCGGTGCGGGGGCGGATACCGGGTCCGATGCCTGGGGTGGCGGTGATGCCGGCGGGGGCGGCGACTGGGGCGGCGGCGGTGGCGGGGACGATAGTCTGTTCTAAGACCAGGGGCTCTGCCCCCGGACCCCGTTGAGGCCTTGGCCCCAAACCCCCTTACTTGAGGCAGTTGCCTCGAGGGAAATGCGCTTGCCCTCCGGTTTACACGCACCGGCGCCCGGGTACATCCAGGCGCCGGTTTCGTGTTGTCGGAGCATCGCCTTGCGCCCTCGCTTCCTCGCCGCTCTTGCACTCGTCCTGGCCCTTGCCGGCATCGCCCAAGCCGCACTGCCTGGTCCACTCCCCGTCGCCACGAGGTTCGGCGACTTCAGGCACGATACCTTCGCGCTCACCTGGCAGCCCGGCTTCTGCAGCA
>CAXTVZ010000248.1:2108-5182 GCA_964247685.1 uncultured Acetobacteraceae bacterium | reverse complement strand
GCAGGTCCAGGAGGGCCTTCCCTCCTGGCGGGGTCCAGGGGCAGAGCCCCTGGTCAGCGAAGCGGCCAAACAAACGCAATCAACGGCACTCCCACCGCCACCACCATGATCGACATCGGCAATCCCAGCCGCGGATAATCCCCGAACCGATACCCCCCCGGCCCCAGCACCAGCGTGTTGCACTGGTGGCCGATCGGCGTGAGGAAGTCGCATCCCGCGCCCAGTGCCACCGCCATCAGGAACGGGTCCGCGTGCATGCCCAGCTTGGTCGCGAGCGACCCCGCGATCGGCCCCATGATCAGCACGGTGGGCGCGTTGTGCAGAAACGGCGTCACCGCCATTACGATCACCAGCACCACCGCCAGCGCGCCCATCGGCGGCAGGTGCCCGACCAGCGATTGCAGCCCGTTCGCGATCAGCGCCGAGCCGCCGGTGGTCTTGATCGCGTGGCTGAGCGGGATCAGCGCCCCGAGCAGGATCAGGAGGTGCCACTCCACCGTCTCGTAGGCCTCGGCCATCGACAGCACGCGCAGGAACAGCAGCACCACCGCGGCGCCGAAGAACGCCACGCCCACGCTCGTGACATGGACCACCACCAGCGCCATCGCGGCCGCCAGCACCGCGAGCGGCACCCAGCTCCGGTGGCTGCGGCCGAGCGCGATCGAGCGTTCGGCCAGCGGCAGGATGCGAAGCTCGCCCAGCGCCTCGGGCAGCAGCTTCGAGGCGCTGCGCAGCACCACCACGTCGCCCGCCCGCAGCCGCACGGTCAGCAGGCGCTGGCCGATCCGCTGGCCGCTGCGGCTGACCGCGAGGATGCCGATGCCGTAGCGCTCGGCCAGACCCAGCTCGCGCGGCGTGCGGCCGATCGCCGACGAATTCGCGGTGATCACGCCCTCGACCACGGTCGCCTCCGTGCCCGCTTCCTCGCCGCCGCCCGCCAGCAGCAGTCGCCCGCGCGCCACCAGCCGCTCGAGATCGCCCGGCTCGCCGCGCAGCAGCAGCACGTCGCCCGCCCGCAGGCTCCAGCCCGGCGCCGGCACGAAGCGGCGGAACCGCTCGCGGATCACGCCCGCGACCTGCACCAGGCCGTCGCCCATCCGCTCGAGCTCGGCGACCGTCCGTCCCGCGGCCGGCGACTGCTCGGACAGCCGCACTTCGGCGGTGTAGTCCTCGATGTTGAACGCGGCCTCCATCGACGAGGCGGCACGGCGGTTGCGCGGCAGCAGCCGCCAGCCGAACGACAGCAGCACGAAGCCGAACGCCGCGATCCCCAACCCCACCGGCGCGAAGTCGAACAGCTGGTAGGGCTTGCCGAGCACCGTCTGGCGCACCTCGGAGATGACGATGTTCGGCGTGGTCCCGAACAGCGTCACCAGGCCGCCGATCAGGGACGCGAACGACATCGGCATCAGCAGCGAGGACGGCGACGTGCCGGTGCGGCGCGCGAGCTGCAGCGCGATCGGCATCAGGATCGCCAGCGCGCCCACGTTCTTCGACACCATCGACAGCAGCAGCGTGGCGCCCACCATCACCGGCACCTGGACTGCGGTCTTGGTCAGCCGCGGCAGGATCGGCCGCATGATGGTCTCGACCGCGCCCGACCGCGCGATCGCCTCCGACACGACGAGGGCCGCGGCCACGATCACCACCACCTCGTCGGAGAAGCCCTCGAAGGCGTGCCGGGCCGGTACGATGCCGACCGCGACGCCGGCGAGCAGCCCACCGAGTGCGACGAGGTCGTAGGGCAGGGTGCCGATCACGAACATCGCGACGACGCAGAGAATGATCCCGAAGGCGAGCCCCTGGTCGAGTGTCACGCCGTTCGTTCCCCGGTCATCATGTGTGGCCCGAGGGCGCGCGGAGTAACATGGGAACAACGCGTCGGGTTGCGCCGTTAGGCAGCCTCGCGGGCAGATCGGAGCATGCGTGGCGACGTCGAGGATGAGAGCGTGCGCCGGGTGACGCGCGCGTGCATCCCGGGCCGGTTGCCGGTCCGCCTTTCAGCAGAAGCGAGACAGCGGTGAACGCAGCATGAGCAAGACCATTCTTCTTGTCGAAGATCACGAGGAGATCTGGGACTTCCTCTCACGCCGCCTCAAGCGACGCGGCTACGAGGTGGTGCTCGCCACCGACGGGCAGCAGGCCATCGATGCAGCGCGCGCGCACCTGCCCGACGTCGTGCTGCTCGATATGAACCTGCCCGTGCTCGACGGCTGGACCGCCGCCGGCATCCTGAAGGGCGACAGCACGACGCGCGAAATCCCGATCATCGCGCTCACCGCGCACGCGATGTCGGGCGACCGCGAAAAGGCGATCGCCGCGGGCTGCGACGAGTATCACCCCAAGCCGGTCGATTTCTCCCGACTGCTCGCCCAGGTCGAAGCCCTCACCGGCGGCACCGTCGCCGCACCGGGCTGAGGACGGGCGGCGTTGGGCGTCCTGAACCGCCTGCTGCGCACGCACGGCCGCGACCGCAGCGAGCAGTCCGACGTTCTCGCCGCCCATGCGACCGGGATCACGCCCGCGCTGCTCGATGCCACGGCACCGGAGGCACCGTCGCCCGATCTGGTCGCGGTTGCCGACGCGCCCGCCGGCCGCCGCGGCCGCGGCCTCGACCGTGCCGAGGACGTCCTCACCGACCAGGTCGCGCAGAAGGTGCTCGGCTACTGGCTGCAGAACCGCCACCAGACGCTGTTCCCGCTCACCGTCAATCTGCGCAACCTGGGTCCCGACGCCGCCGAGCTGCTCGCGCAGTGGAGTGCCTCGGTCCTGCTCGCGGCCGCCCCCGGCGACACCGAGGCTTGCACCGAGACACGGCGCTGGCTGGCCGGCGTCGGCGCCAACGACCTCGCGCTTGAGGCCTTCGACGCGGCGTTCAGTAAGGCACCGTCGATCGGCACGCTGCTGCTTTCGATCGGCGAGCGTCCCGGCTTCTCCGGCACCGCCTACGTCGCGGCACTCGTGGCTCTGGGCCAACGCGAACCCGCCGCACGATTCTTTCTCGAATTCGTGGCGGCCCGGCTCGGGCTGCCATCCACCGTGGTGCGCAGCGCCAGTCGCCGGTTCGGGCGCTA
>CAXTVZ010000248.1:0-2008 GCA_964247685.1 uncultured Acetobacteraceae bacterium | reverse complement strand
TGCAACGACTGCTCGATCGCGGCGAGCACCCGCATGTCCATCCAACCCTCCTCGCCGTCCGCCTCGGGATGGCGGTCCTCGAGGATGCAATCCGAGAAATACTGTGTCTGAGCGCCGAACTGCTCGACCGGATCGAAGCTGCGGGTGCGGCTACCCTCGGCGGTCGTCTCGATGTAGCTGATGCCGATCTTGGGCCCGAACCCGAAGCACGGGGCGGCGTGGATCGTGGCCGTCGTGCCGACGAGTGTCAGCCCTTCCGCAGGTGCCGTCGTGTAGCTGGCGGTGAATTGCGCGAGCCGCTCCGCCGGGAAGCGCAGCGTGACGGCGACGGTATCGTGAAACGCGAAGCCTCGGCCTGCCGTGTTCGTGCCGACCGCATGAACGGCGATCGGCTCCTGACCGAACAGGTTGCGCACCGCGTTCAGCGGGTAGACGCCCAGGTCGGGCACAGGACCGCCCCAATAGCCGTGCTGCCCCCGCGAGTTCGCTTCGTCCACGTTCTGCGCGAAGGTCGAGCTGAAGGCCCGGAGCTCGCCGAATGCGCCCTCGCGGGCGCGGGTGATCATCTCGACGGTGCCGGGCTCATGATGCAGCCGGTAGGCGATCATCAGCTTCGCGCCACGCGTTTTCTGGGCCGCCAGGATCTGCTCGCATTCGGCGAGGCTGGTGGCCATCGGCTTTTCCAGCAGCACGTGAATGCCCGCTTCGAGTGCCGGCACCGTGTGCTCGGCGTGCAGGAAGTTCGGTGTGGCGACGTAGACCGCGTCGATCTCGCCGGAGGTCAGCAGCGCGCCATATTGCTCGTAGCTGTAGGCCTTGAGACCGTACAGGCCGGCGAGCTTGTCAGCTTTGATCGGGTCGCCGGTCACCAGCGCCACCATCTCCGAATTGTTCGTGCGCGCGACACCCGGCATGAACGCCTGCTGCGAGATCTGCCCGCCGCCGACCACCGCGTAGCGCACCTTCTTCCTGTGTCCGAACATGGCGCATTCCCCAGAATGGCCGCCCAACGCAGCCCCGCCGCTCGGGTTGCCGACCGGCTGCGGCATGGTGAGTGATCATAACGAAAGCGGGTCTGGGGGCGCTGCCCCCAGCGGGTCCAGGGCAGAGCCCTGGCCTTCACCCCGCCTCGGTCAGCTCGCCCAGCGCGGATTGCAACGCCGGCGCATCCACCAGCAACGCCCGCGCGAGGTCCGCCAGCGTGATCCACCCCACCACGCCCCCCATCTCGCTGCGCACCGGCATGCGCCGGATATGGTTCGCGGCCATCAGGTCCATCGCGGTCTGCACGGTGTCGCCCGCACGGCAGCTGATCACCGGTCGCGACGCGATGTCGCGGATCGCGGTCCGGGCGGGATCGAGGCCGCGCGCCACCAGGCGGTAGAGGATGTCGCGGTCGGTGACGATGCCGTCGAGCGCGTTCTCGGTGCCGATCGGCAGGGAGCCCACGTCGAGCTCGCCCATCAGCTCGGCCGCCTCGCGAACGGTCTGGTCGCCGCCGAGGAACTCGACGTCCCGGCTCATCACGTCTTCGACCCGCATGCGTGTTCGTCCGCGCTGTGTCAGGGCGGAAAGCGGCGGCCGGGTGAGGGTTTCGTCAGTCCGCCCGCGACCGGCTGCGCATCTGCTCGGCGATGGCGCGCACGCCGCGGACGATGTCGACCAGGGTTTCCTCTTCGCTCGGCGAGGACGAGATGGCGCGGGCGTGGGGCGGGAGAACCTGCAGGCCGGCGAAATGCGTCGCGTCCCACAGGCAGGGGCGGGCGATGATCGGGATCACGCGGTTGATGCGCTGGCGATTGCGCTCGAGGGCGTCGTCCATGTCGTGGCCCGAGCTGCCGGCGGAGTTCAGGAAATCGATGCTGACGATCGGCAGGACGATGTCGGCGTCGGCGAGTGCGACTTCCGTGTGCGTGTCGAGCAGGCCGGCGCGCTCGAGCGGGTGCAGGTGCGAGCGCAGGCGGTCGCGCAGCGTGGCGTCGGCCTCGACCGCGGGCATGAAGACGGA
>CAXTVZ010000247.1:1866-5215 GCA_964247685.1 uncultured Acetobacteraceae bacterium | reverse complement strand
CCGACCCGCGTGATGCTGCCCAGGGCCAGGCGCGCATCGGAGCCCACGATGGCGGCCGCCTGCATTTCGCCGATCCAGTTCCGCGCGTCGCCGTAGTGGCGGGCCAGCAGGCGGGCGTTGGTCTCGCCGATCCGGCGGATGCCGAGCGCAAAGATGAAGCGCGCGAGCCCGATGCGGCGCCGCTGCTCGATCGAGCGGACGAGATTGCGCGCCGAGAGCTCGCCCCATCCCTCCCGCGCCGCGATCGCCGCCTCGTGGCGGCGGAGGTGGAAGATGTCGGCGGGTGCGCGGACCAGCCCCTCGGCGTGGAACTCGACGATGGTCTTCTCGCCCAGGCCCTCGATGTCGAAGGCTGGGCGCGAGACGAAATGGATCAGCCGCTCGACCGCCTGGGCCTCGCAGTTGAAGCCGCCGGTGCAGCGACGCACGACCTCGCCCTCGGGACGGAGTGCCGCGCTCCCGCAGACCGGGCAGTGGTCCGGCATGTGGAAGGGGAGTGCCGCGGCGACCCGCTTGTCACGCACCGCGCCCAGGATCTGCGGGATCACGTCGCCCGCGCGCTGCAGAAGCACCGTGTCGCCGACGCGCACGTCCTTGCGGGCGATCTCGTCCTCGTTGTGCAGTGTGGCGCGGGTTACCAGCACGCCGCCGACGTTCACGGGGGTGAGCCTGGCCACGGGGGTCAGCGCACCGGTGCGGCCGACCTGGATGAGGATGTCCTCCAGCACGGTGGTCGCCTGCTCCGCCGGGAATTTCCATGCGGTCGCCCAGCGCGGGGCGCGACCCACGAAGCCGAGCCGGGTCTGGAGTGCGAGGTCGTCGACTTTGTAGACAACGCCGTCGATGTCGTAGGGCAGGGAGGAGCGGCGCTCGGCCATCCGCGCCTGGAACGACGAAGCTGCCTCCGCATCGGGCAGCTTCGTGGAGTGCTCGTTGACGGCGAACCCCCACGCGCGGAGCCGGTCGAGATAGCCGGAATGGGTGGTCGCGACCGCGGCGCTCGAGCGTCCCTGCGCATAGGCGAACAGGGCGAGCGGCCGCGATGCCGTGACCGCCGTGTCGAGCACGCGAAGCGACCCCGCCGCCGCGTTGCGCGGGTTTGCGAACACCTTGCCGCCCGCCGCCGCCTGGGCCTCGTTCAGCCGCAGGAACTCCGCCTTGCCCAGGAAGATCTCGCCGCGGATCTCGATGACGTCGGGCGCCTCGCCGCGGAGGCGCATCGGCAGCACGCGGTCACCGAGTGCCCGCAGATTGGCGGTGACGTCCTCGCCTTCGGTGCCGTCGCCGCGGGTCGCCCCACGCACGAACGCGCCGCCTTCATAGGTCAGCGAGATCGAGAGCCCGTCGATCTTGGGCTCGCCCACCAGCGGGAGCGGATCGTCCTCGCCGAGACCCAGGAAGCGGCGCGCGCGCTGAACGAACGCCGCGAAGTCGGCCGCGTCGAACACGTTGTCGAGCGACAGCATCGGCACGGCGTGGCGGATCTTGCCGAATGCGCCCTCGGGTGCCGCGCCCACCTGCGCGCTCGGGCTGTCGCTGCGGATCAGCCCGGGGAAGCGGGCCTCGATCGCGGCGTTGCGGTGGCGGAGCGCGTCATACTCGGCGTCGGTGAGCTCGGGTGCGTCCGACCCATGGTAGAGCCGGTCGGCCTGAGCGATCTGGCGCGCGAGCCGCTCGAGCTCAGCCGCCGCGTCCTCCTCGGTGAGTGCGGCGACCTCGATCTCCTCGCGCGCGGCGCTCACGCGGCGCGCTCGCCGGCGTAGAGGTCGATCACCGGCGCGCCCGTGATCTCGACCTGGTCGAGCGCCAGCACGCCGTCATGCATGGCCTGCACCCGCAGCACCCGCAGCCGCCAGGCCGCCTCATCGGGTCGGGGTTTGAAGATGAGCGGCTCGGCCGGTGCCGCGACATCCGCCGCGGTCCGGCTCTGTGCGAGCACGTGCCAGTCGATGCCATCGGGCGAGCCGAGCAGGCGCACCCAGCCCGGCACCTCGTCGCGGCCCGCGACCGGCAGGTGGACCCGCACTTGCGTGAGCTCGACCTCGATTTCCCAGTCCGCCTGCCACCATGGTCGCTGCCTCCACGCGGTGCGCAGCTGCGCACGGCCGGTGATGAAGCCGCCAAGCACGGCCGCCGGGTTCCCCTCGACGGCCTCGATACAGGAGGTGGCCGCGGCGACCACGGCGCCGAGCTCGACGGGCGCCGGCACGTGCAGGCGGCAGGGGAGGTTCCAGACCGTGATGGCGCGCGTGGCCGCCCGGATCAGCGCCGCGGCGAGGGTCGGGGCATCGGTCGACGGGTCGGCCGGTGCGAGCTCGAGCGTCTGATGCCCGGACGTGGCATCGATCAGCCGCGCATCGAGCGGAACGCGGCCGTCGGGCGTGAGCGTGATCCGGGACCGTCCGGGTGCCAGCCCGCACAGCACGTCGACCGGTGCCAGGCGGCCGTTGCCGGGCCGGGTGGAGGTGACCAGCGGCGCCCCTGCCAGGTGCTGCGCGAGAGCGGCGAGGGAGAGCTCGCCCGGGTGGAGAATGGCGAACCCCGCCGCGTCAAGCGCCGCATCGAACGCCGTCTCGCCCGCGAAGGCGGGCGTGGTTTCGCGAGCGTGGCTGACATGCACCGGCGCGCCCGGGTCCGGGGCCGTCGCGCGCTCGCCGGCCAGACGCAGGCCCAGCGTCGCCATGACCCGCCCGAACGCACGATGCGCGAGCCGGCCCGACACGAAGGACGGTGCCGGCACCAGGAGGTGGGGGATCCGACACGGCGTCGCCGGCACGAGGCAGTCGTCCGGGCCGAGGCCGAAGGCTGCGAGCGCCTCGGCGACGTGCGGGGCCGTCCAGAACCGCTCGAGACTGTCGCGCGCGTGGAACACGAGCCGCGTGCCGCCGACGCCGCTCGTGGCGCGGCCCCAGAACCTTGCCAGCGTGTCGAGAAAGAAGGTGTCGTCGGCGTCGAGCAGGCCGGCATAGACGTGCACACGGTCGGGGTCGGCCGGTGGCTCGGCAGCCGCGATCGCGTCGGCGGGTGCGGTCAGCGTGCCGGAGGAGGGGTCGTCGCCCGTCCACCGCGCGGCGGCCACGACGAGGCGATCCGCCGCGTCGTAGATGCCCCAGCCTTTCTCCGCCCAGCGGCCTCGCGCGGGAACGAACAGGGCATCGTGCCGGGTCTCGAGGAAGGGCTCCGTTTCGACGACGCGCACGGGACCGGACGTATCGCATCGGGCCAGGGACATGATTTCGGCCGGTCGTTCAGGTCTGACGGGAATGGTCGATGGGAAGTGACATGGGCGTCGCGGGGCGGCAAGGGGGCGCCGCCCGCCGTCATGACGCGGCGATCAGGCGGTCAGATG
>CAXTVZ010000247.1:0-1766 GCA_964247685.1 uncultured Acetobacteraceae bacterium | reverse complement strand
GCGTTGACGGTGATCTTGTGCGCGCCGAGCTCCAGGGCTGCGGATTTCATCAGGCCGATGATCCCCCATTTCGACGCGGAATAGGACGCGCCGTTCTTCGTGCCCTGCTGACCCTGCGTCGAGGAGGTCACGATGATGCGGCCGCCGCCGCGTCGCACGATCGCGGGCGCGAAGGCGCGGAGCGCGTTCGCGGTGCCGGTCAGGTTGACGTCGAGCTGGTCCTGCCAGTCGGCATCCTCCATCTCGAGCAGCGGCTTGAAGGCCTGGATACCGGCGTTGGCGAACAGGACGTCGATCCCGCCGAACATGTGCTCGATCGTGCCCGCCGCGTCCCGCAGCAGGGCGATGTTGCGCTGATCGAGCCGGACCTCCAGCCAGCGGCAGCCGAGGCGTTCGACCAGCGCGCCGGTCTCCGACAGTTCGGCCGCACTCGCGGGTTCGACGTCCAGGATGGAGCTTACGGGGCCAGCGATGTCGATGCCGGCGATCGCGGCCGCGCCCGCGCGCGCCATGGCGACCGAAGCGGCACGGCCGACGCCGCGCGCCGCTCCCGTCACGACGACGACCTTTCCCTTCAGAGAGAAGTTCGATGCGTCTTCGCGGCCCGTGGTCGTGCTCATGATGTCTCCGATTGTCATTCGGGGACCGGTCCGGTGCCGGTCGTGAGACAGCTCAAAGCCGATCGGGAAACGGCGGTTGCACCGCCGCGATCGCGTCAGGCGGCGTTGGGCACCTGCGGGCGGCGCATCGCTTCGCCTTTCGCATCGTGAAGGAAGGTGAGCAGCGCGTAGCGGCTTCCTTCCGTGACGTCGGTCACCTCGTGCAGCAGCGAGGCGGAGAACACGAGCCCTTCGCCGCGGGCAGGGCGATGACGCGTGTTGCAGTATTCGGGAAAGCGAAGATCACCGCCCTCGTAGTCGCCGGTGTTGAGGTTCACCGACAGGGCGAACTGGCGAAAGGCGACCGCGGGTGCGGTGTTATCCCGATGACGGCGGAAGTGCCCGGCGCCCGCGTCGTAGCGGACGACCAGGATGCGATCGAGATGGGCGGCCTCGTGCTGGAACGCGCGGTTCAGCTCGGACACGCAGCGGTGTTCGAGCGCCGAGACGACCCGGCTGTGCAACTTCTCGTCCGGGCCGAGCAGCCAGTCGCGGCGGCGCTTTCGGTTGTGGTCGACGCGATCGGCGGGGCGGCCGTCGGGACCGACGCCGCTCACGAGACTTTCGAATGTCGCGGCGGCTTCGAAGCCCGCGATAATGTCGCGGCAGAGTTCGGGTCCGAACAGGTGCGGGATCGACAGCGTCGGCGCCGCCGGCGGCCGGCGCATCAGCGCGTCGCAGGATGCGGCCAGCGCGGCGTCGGCCAGTGCGGCAGGGTCTGCGGCAGGGGCAGGTTCGACGGAAACGAGACGGCCGCTCCGGTCGTGCACGAGGACGAGGGCGGTGCCTGAGACAACGCCGCAGGCGCCGAGGAAATCGTCGCGAAAGAGCCGCACAGGCAGACCGGCGGTGGCGACGGCGCCCTGGCCATACAGCGCCGGGATCGCGGCGAAGGGCAGTATCACCATCAGGTCGCACTCGCTGGCCGCGAAGCATGCGGCGCGCCGGGCAAAGGCGGCGAGGACCGGGCTCAGCATCTGGCGGAAGTCGGCGCCGGCGACAATGAGCACGGCGGCACGGCCGGCCTGCGAATCGGTGGAGTGGAAGCTGCGGTCGAGACCGACGGCGGTCCAGAACGGGACGCGATCGCCTGGCGAGAGGGTCATT
>CAXTVZ010000246.1:0-5219 GCA_964247685.1 uncultured Acetobacteraceae bacterium | reverse complement strand
TCAGGCTCATAACCTGAAGGTCACAGGTTCAAATCCTGTCCCCGCAACCACCGATGATTGTCTGCCCAATAGCCGGGTCGGCGGAGATGCCCTGCGGGGCACGTCTCCAGATGCCAGAAACAAAATCAACGCCAGATCACCCGACAGCTCAACACGGAGCTCGTCGGACGCTTCTGCGTCCGGGGTTAGCATGGCGCGGTCGATTAAGGCGCGCAGCGCGTCCGCCGCCTCTTGGCGGATCGTCGGGTTCGACAGAGACGCTTCTAGCGCCGCGACCTTGTCACGGTAGAGGTCTGACGCTCGCGAATGAAGGCGGATCACCGGCGCGACTACATCAGCCTCGCTGATCTCTGCCGTGAGTGTCGCCTGCTCTCGCTCGAGTTCCTCGAGCCGAAGGCCGAGCGCCTTGTTCCAGGCGCCGCTCTCGATCGACTCCACGATGCCGGCGATCCGACGGTCGACCTCAACCAGGCGCGTTGTCGCCTGTGTCGAGCGGCTCGCGGCCGCCTTGCGAAGGCGGGCGCTCTCCGCCTCGAACGATCGCACGAACTCCGCAGCCAGCTCAGGCGTGAGCATCTGGTCGCGCAGGCCGCCCAAAACTCGGCGCTCGACCGTGCTGCGCGCGATCGTCGTTGCGTTGTCGCAGGTCCCTTTGCTCCGGCGTGTCGCACAGCCCAGCCGGTGCTTACCCACCATCGTGTAGGACCCGCCGCACACGCCGCAGGTCAGAAGCCCGCTTAGCAGGAAGGTCGGGCGGTGCGCGGCGTTGAGCTCGGCACCGCTGCTTGGCTGCTCGAAGCTCTGCGCCTCCTGGCGTGCCTTGACCGCGTCCCAGACGGTCTGGTCGATGATCCGCAGCTCCGGGACGTCCACCACCTCCCACTGGCTGGCGTCGTTGACGCGAGCCACCCGGCGACCGGTTTGTGGGTCCTTGACGTAGCTGCAGCGATTCCACGACAACCGGCCGATATAAAGCGTGTTGTTCAGGAGCCCGGACCCGCGATCGGCCTGGCCGCGGATCGTCGTGTCGCCCCAGGGACGCCGGCCAGGCCCGGGGACCTGTTCCGCATTGAGGTCATGCGCCAGCCGACGCGGCGACACGCCCGCCGCATACGACGCGAAGATGCGCTGAACCACCCCCGCCTCGTCGGGCTTGATCTGCCGCTCGCCCGCCTCTCGCGCTCCAGGTGCCGGTGGCACCACCTCGTAGCCATAGGCAAGGCCACCGGGGATCCGACCAGCGCGGGCGCGGCCAAGCTGGCCGCGGCGGGTTTTCTCGCGAAGGTCCGACAGCGTCATCTGCGCCATCGTCCCCATGATGCCGACATGCATCTGGGTCAGTTGCCCGAGCCCGGTCGTGTGTACCGCGATCCGCCGGAAGGCAAGGCGATCAAATAGGTCTGCGACATCCGAAAGCTTGCGCCCGAGGCGGTCGACGGCCTCGCAGACGACCACGTCGAAGCGACCAGCCTCCGCGTCCGTCATGAGGCGCGTCAGCCCTGGCCTGAAGCGGCTGGCGCCGCTGATTGCTGCGTCTTCGAAGGTATCGCGAAGCGTCGAGCCCTGGCGCTCGATGTAGCGGCGGCAGATCTCCAACTGTCGGCGATCGACGCCTCGTGCTGGTTCTCGCTGCTGTAGCGAGCGTAGATCACGGCACGCATCGCGGTTCCTCGGTCGGGGGTCTAGGGGGGCTTGGACATCAAGTTACGGGCGGTTCGAGTAGGCTGTCACCTCTTGGGTGTCCGCCGACTCCGCAAACTCACGCGCTGCCGCCCGGCCGAGAAGGCGCGCGAGTTCGCGCAGAGCGACCTCGCCGCGCTGCGACGAGGACGGTGAGGAGGTTGGCCGGGGGCTCTGGCCCACGCGATTTGTTGCGGCGTGCATCCCCAGATTGCGCCGTCACGCGCCGACAGACGCGACCAGCAAGCGGGGCATGCAACACGCCCTAGGGAGACAATTCAGAGCGGACATACGCGTGAAGCGCGTTTCGCAAGCGTCTCGGAACGCTCGCGATGCCGGCGTCAGTCGTTAGCACGTGAATAAAAATCACCAACTTCGATCAATGCGCTCGAGTATGCTGCGACAAGTGTTGACTGCTCGGGGTCGCCGCATGCAGCCAGATCTCGGCGGTCTGCTGCCGCAATGAAGTGAACGAACGAAACGAGTCGAGCACCATCTAAAACGCGTCATAATCGCTTAGATGTTCGGCCAACGCGATGCGCCTAGCTCGTCACGGCCGCCGTTAACCTCATTTCGGCTTTTTAGTACGACAAATTGGCGCCTAAAGCTGCGGAGGCGTGAAGCCGAGTGGTTGCTGTGGGCGGTTTGATACGACAGCGCAGCAACCGAGACAGGTACTGGTTGGGGGTGGCGTCATACACTCGAAAGGCACCGCGCAGGTTCGAGGCCCATAGACGCCCGGAGGCTCGAGCAGCTTTCGAGAAGCAGCGAACCTTCCCGAGGTCGGCTCAATGCGACCAAGGGGCCTGTGACGACGGGGCCGGCTCCGGCAAACCGATCAACATGGGCTAGCGGCCAACCACGCGAGAAATCGCGGGGGTTGGTCCCGCTTTGCCTGGACTCCGAAGCCTTCCAACAAACCGACAGTCTGCTCTCTCAGCCTGATAAGTACTCCGACCTTCCATTGAAGGGTTTTGATGCAGCGTCGACCTCGATTTCTGAAGCGATCGACCTGAACACGCGCTGTCCGCGGGACGAGCTATATACCGTGCTCATAATCGAAGACTCTCGCATTCTTCGTTCCACCAGGCTCGGCGACCTCCTCAACGGCAAGCTGCTATCGCCGACGGATCGTCCTGCAGCCGCCCGGCGAGGCGGGCTCTCTACGGTGACCGTAATCGACTTCCACAAGGTCGTCGAGCTCGCCCGGGCCCGCATCCACCATGCCCACCTTTGGCATGTCAGATGCGTCCGTCTTGCGCGTCGCTGGTCCCTATGACGGTCTCGCTAGCCGCCCGCTGACGCCAGCACGTTTCGACCTCCACGGCGTGGATCGGATGCCGCTGTTCGGCCGGCGCATCCTTCCGTCCGATACCTGGTGCGATGCCCCGCACGACGTGCGCCGTGATGATCCAGCTCGGCGGCGTGGAACACTGCCCGTCGGAAGCCTCCCGGCGAACTCCAAGCGCTTCGCCGACCTTGGCCGGAGCCGGCCCTCGCGCCTGGGAGCGCCTGTCTGAGACCGTCCTCCATGCTTCGTGCTGTGCTCTGACGGGCGCCTCTACCACCCATTGCTGGCCGCGGAGGCCATTCGGACATGGAGCGGCGCAAAAAGATCCGGCGGAAGAAGACCGAGCAGCGCGGCCATGACGCTCCGGTGCTGCAGCGCGGCGACACCGCTGCAACCGCGCTGCAGCAATCGTGCAACACGCGTGCAGCAGCGGTGCAGCAGGCGTGCAAGCCGGAAGCGAACGATCTCAACACGTTGTCGGGAAATGTCCCCGGGAGAGGGTTGGCCTACAGGACAGCGTCGGGAGTCTCCTTCCGCTGACTCCGTCGACCGCCACCGTCATCCCGCTCCGCGGCGTGGTCGCCGATTTCGGCGAGTGGTGGGCGTCCTACCCGCGCAAGGTGGGGAAAGACGCCGCTCGACGGGCCTACGCCAAGGTGAGGGCGGGGAGAGACGGTCCGAGTGCCGGCGAGCTCCTCCTCGCCATGCGAGCGCAGGCGGAGGGATGGGATGATCCGCAATTCATCGTCCACCCGACAACCTGGCTCAATCAGGGGTGGAAGGATGGTCACCGGGCGAGCTCGCGCGCGATCGTGGCGCCCGACCGGCGCACGGAAACGATGGAACAGAAGGTGAGCCGGATGATCCGCGAACGCAGAGGCGACCGGGACGACGTTGACCTCGAGGCAGTCGCATGAGCCCGCCCGCGACCTCTACGGCGCCGAACATGCCCCATCCGCGCGTGCTGGCCTGGACGGCCTCCCTGGCGGAGTATACGCCTGACAAGGAGGGCATCGTCACCGTGACGCGGATGCTGGGCGGGGAGTTTCCCGTAAAGGCCTTCGTCGACCCGCTGTCGAGGCGGTGGTGCAAGACCTGGACCGCTGACCCTCCTACAAGCGTCTCATCCGTCTCATGCACGCCTGGCGTGAGACAAACGCGTCTCATCTCATCCTGCTAAAAGTTATGGTCGTCCCTTCGTGCGTCCGCGCGACAGCGCGCTTGCGGCTATTCGGTTGGCGTTGGAAAGCGAGTGACGGTGGAAACGGAGGCGCGATGCGATTTCCAACACCGTGCCGAACACCGCGGGCGGACATGCCTACGCGATCGACGATTGGGCACGCCTCGAGCGGTTTCTGATCCTCGGTTCCGAGTGCGGGAGCTACTACGCTGCCGAGCGTGTGCTGACGCGCGAGAATGCGCAGTCTGTCGTGCGTGCGATCGCGCAGGACGGCGCGTGTGCTGTCGGTCTCATCGTAGAAGTGAGCGAGGGCGGGCGTGCGCCCAAGAACGATGCGGCCCTGTTCGCGCTCGCTCTGGCCGCATCGGCCCAGGACTGGCGACCCGGCGTGCGGCTCTGGCCGCATTGCCGCGCGTCGGCCGGACCGGGACGCACCTGTTCCAGTTCGCCACCTTCATCGAGGGGACGCGTGGCTGGGGAAGGGCGCTCCGGCGTGCTGTCGCTGCCTGGTATCTTGACCAGCCGGTCGAGCGGCTCGCCTACCAGCTGGTGAAGTATCACCAGCGGGGTGGCTGGTCGCATCGCGACCTGCTCAGGCTCGCGCACCCGGAGACGACGGACATCGCACGCGCGGCCCTGCTCGACTGGGTGTGCCGTGGAACGGAGAGCAAGGCTCTGCCTGCGCTCGTCCGCGCCACGGGGAGGGCGGCAGCGTCCATTTGGCGATGGGCCTGTTCCGCGAGGCGCTCGCGTCGACCGGCCAAGCCGTCGACAGGCTCCGGCTCGCTGAGCGGGACCGACGCCGCCGCATTCGTCGACCCGAAGCTTGCGACGTGGCCGAATGTAATGTTGGACCGGCTCTCCGACTGGAAGGCCGCCGCCCGGGAGCTCCGGGACTGGTGCTCGTGGCGGCGCGTGCGACAGGTCGCGACGGGGCTGGGCGTGGCGGCGCTGGTCGACGCGATCGAGCAGGGCCTCGTCGCGCCGCGCGACGTGCCGCGGGTGTTCGAGGCGAACTACGCTCGCTGGTGGACCATGCACGCGTCAGCGACTCGCCTCGGCTCAGCG
>CAXTVZ010000245.1:2737-5248 GCA_964247685.1 uncultured Acetobacteraceae bacterium | reverse complement strand
CCATGCACGCTATACATGCGAATGGTTCGCAGTCTCAGGGATCAAAGTTGTTGTCGATCACGGCCGCGCTCACCCTCCGTTCACTGGTGTCTGCGACCCTGCTCGCCCCGGGTGCGGCTGCCGCAGCCAACGCGGGTTACCTGGAGACCATCCACCACCATATGACCATCGGTTCGACCGTGCCCGCCAATGGCGACCAGAATCCCTATGCGATCGTCGTGGCCCCCGTCACGGCGGGGAAGATCCACGCGGATGACGTCCTGGTCGACAACTTCAACGACAAGAACAACCTCCAGGGCCTCGGCACCACGATCGTGACTTACACGCCGGCGACCAAGAACTGGGCGTTGTTCGCCTCGCTCCCGCGCCACCTCCCCGCCTGCCCGGGCGGCATCGGGCTGACCACCGCGATGACCATGCTGCGGTCGGGCTGGGTGATCGTGGGCAGTCTGCCATCCGACGACGGCACCACCGCGACCAAGGGCGCCGGCTGCCTCGTCGTGCTCGACGGCCAGGGCCGGATCGCCGGCACCATCACGGATCCGAAGATCAACGGCCCCTGGGGCAACATGGCAGTGATCGACGAGGGTCCCCGCGCCACGCTGTTCGTCAGCAACACCGGCTTCGGCGTGGGCGCTGCCGGCGACAACCCGCCCGTGGTGAAGCAGGCGAGCGTGCTGCGCATCGAGCTCGCCATCGCCGACGGCCACCCCCCCGCGGTCACCGGCACCACCGTGATCGCCAGCGGCTTCGGCGAGCAGGCCGACCGCGGCGTGTTCATCATCGGCCCCACCGGCCTGGCGCTCGGTCCCCGCGGCGCCCTCTACGTGGCCGACGCGATCGGCAACAGCGTCAACCGCATCGACGACGCGACCACCCGCACCACCGATGCCGGCACCGGCACCGTGATCACCAAGGACGGGCTGCTCCAGCGCCCGCTGGCGCTCGCTACCGCGCCCGACGGCCACCTGCTCGTGACCAACGGGCTCAACGGCCAGGTGGTCGAGGTCGATCCCGCCACCGGCAAGCAGCTCTATGCGCAGTGGATCGACACCGACAAGGCGCAGACACCGCCCGGCAGCGGCGACCTGTTCGGCATCGCGATGAAGCCCGCCGGCGACGGCTTCTATTACGTGGAGGACGACATGAACACGCTCGTCCTGGCCCAATGAGCGGCTGCCCGTTCGCCTCGCGCCGCGGCTTCCTCGCAGGCGCCTCCGCGCTCACGGCAGCCGCGGCGGCGTTGCGGCCGGCGTCGTCCCAGGTCGCCGCGAACAAGTCCGACCCCGCCCACACCGTCGAGCCGTTCTACGGCGCGCACCAGGCGGGCATCACCACCGACCAGCAGCGCCACACGATCGCGATGGCGTTCGACCTGCGCACCGCCGACCGCCGCGAGGTGATCGCGCTGCTCCAGCGCTGGACCGAGGCCGCGGCCTTGATGACCACAGGCCACGAGGCCCAGCGGACCGATGCGGGCGACGCCTGGGGCCTCAACCAGGCACGGCTGACCGTCACGATCGGCTTCGGCCCCGGCCTGTTCACCCGCGACGGCCACGACCGCTACGGCCTCGCCCCTCTCCGCCCGGCCGCCCTGGTCGACATGCCCGCCTTCAACGGCGACCAGCTGGTGGAAGCCCGCAGCGGCGGCGACCTGCTCGTCCAGGCCTGCGCCGACGACCAGGAGGTCGCCTTCCACGCCGTGCGCACCATGGCGCAGCTCGCCTACGACACCGCCGACAAGCGCTGGCTGCAGAACGCGTTCATCGCCCCTCCACCCAGCGGCGGCACCCCGCGAAACCTGATGGGCTTCAAGGACGGCACCATGAACCCCGCCCCCACCGACCGCGCGGCGATGGACCGCCACGTCTGGGCCGGCGCCGAAGGCCCGGCCTGGATGGGGGGCGGCAGCTACGTCGTGCTGCGCCGCATCCGCATCGCGCTCGAGCACTGGGACCGCACGCCGGTCGACTTCCAGGAGCAGACGTTTGGCCGCCAGAAGCACTCGGGCGCGCCGGTCACCGGCCACGCGGAGTTCGACGCGATCGACCTCCACCGCACGGACGCCGACGGCAACTACGTGCTCGCCCAGGGCGCGCATATCCGCATGGCCCACCCAGACGCGAACGGCGGCGCCCAGATCCTGCGCCGCTCCTACAACTACAATGACGGACTCTCGTTCACCGCCGAGCGCTGGCCCCCCTGGCGCCAGGGCATGGAATACGACGCGGGCCTGCTGTTCGTCGCCTGGCAGCGCGACCCACGCGAGGGCTTCATCCGCATCTTCGAGCCGATGGCCAAGCTCGACATGCTCAACCAGTTCACGACGCACACCGCGAGCGCGCTGTTCGCGGCGCCTCCGGGTGCGAAGAAGGGCGGCTATGTCGGGCAGGCTTTGTTCGAGGCCTGACACAGAAGAAGACCCAGGGCTCTGCCCCGGGACCCCGCCAGGACAAGCAGTCCTGGACCTGCGGACTTGTCACTGCGACCGGCGCGTCGAACACGCCTGCA
>CAXTVZ010000245.1:0-2637 GCA_964247685.1 uncultured Acetobacteraceae bacterium | reverse complement strand
ATTCGGCGCCTTCTTTGATGCGGGGCGGCTCGCCTGAAGAGAGAAAAGCGAAACGCTGCTGACTGAAACGTCGCGCCGGGCTGGAAACCATTTTCTTCTCATCGCTACTCCGGAATGATTGTGACTGCAGCACAGCGTCAGAATCGACGTTATGCAAACTTGATCATGCCTGTCACTCGCCAGAGTTGAGAGCTGTGGTAGACACGCCGCGGAGCGGCCGCTTCTGAAGTGTGCGCGTCCGAAAGCGGAACAGCTGCCTCCCGGCCAGCGTCAAAAGCTTCGCGCAACGCTGTCCGGCCCCGCAGACGTCTCGACCCGCGACGTTCGTGCCGGGCCGAAATTCCGGGAAGCCAATGCCTGCAATCTCAAAACGATGGCGTCACCCGCCGCATCCCCCTATGAAGCAGGTCGGACATCGCGGCAAAGGGGTCGCCGAGCGCGCCGGACGATCCGCGCGCCAGGCGCGGTCCCGCCAGCAAGAATGCCTGCGCCAACGTCGAAAATTCGACAACGATAAGGAGGAAACCCCAATGAAGCGCTCGTTGCCCATCGTGGCTCTGGTGGCGTCCCTGATCGTCACTCCCGGTCTCGCGCTCGCGCAAACCGCAGCCCCACTTCAGGAACCCGCGAAAACCCTGCCGGCGCCGACCGCGGATATCAGCCCGCAGATGCAGAAACTCGTCGCGGCGCCGCTCAATCCCGATTGGAACCTCCTCTGGAAAACGGGCGAGGAGGCCCGCGCCTATGCCGACAAGCAGGCCGCCCAGACGGTAACCGGGATCCCGGCGATGCTGGCCCGGCTGCACGTCACGATCAAGCCGGAAGTCCTCGGCGGCGCGCGCGTGTTCGTGGTGACGCCGGCCGACATTCCCGCACGCAACCGCGACAAGATCCTGATCCATGTTCATGGCGGCTGCTACGTCCTGTTTCCAGGAGAGTCGGGCACCGTGGAAGCAATCCTGATGGCCGGCATCGGGCACTACAAGGTGATTTCGGTCGATTACCGCATGCCGCCGGAGGCCTATTTCCCGGCAGCGCTCGATGATGCGGTCTCTGTCTACAAGGACGTCCTGAAGACCACCTCGCCCAAGCACATCGCCTTCTTCGGAACCTCGGCCGGCGGCGCGCTGACGCTGGAGATGGTCCTGCGCGCCCGCCAGGAAGGATTGCCGATGCCGGCGGCGATCGCGCCCGGCACGCCGATGTCGGACGTCACAAAAACCGGCGATACGTTCTACACGAACGAGAAGGTCGACAACGTCCTCGTCTCACGCGACGGATTCTGCGACGCGGCCGCCGTGATCTATGCGCACGGCCATGACCTCGCGGACCCTCTCCTCTCGCCCGTCAACGGCGAGATGCGCGGCTTCCCGCCGACCATCCTGACCACGGGCACGCGCGATCTCCTGCTGAGCAACACGGTACGCGTGCATCGCAAGCTGCGCCGCGCTGGCGTGGAGGCGCAGCTTGAGGTCTTCGAAGGCGAGTCGCACGCCCAGTACGAGCGCGACGACCGCATTCCCGAGGTTCGCGAAGCATTCGGCGAGATCGCCGCATTCTTCGGTCACCATCTCGGCCACTGAAACCTGCGGCCGAGGCCGTGAGCGGCACGGCGCCGCCTGGCGCTCGCGACCTCGGTTATCGCACCGGCTTGCCAGGATGATCAGGTTAAACGACCTGCTCAACTTCGCGCCTTCGACAAGGACATCGCGGACGCCATTCGACTCTGACCCGCTCTCGCACTGAAGACCCTGGTAGGATCATCCGCCGCCGCCTCGGATGTTCCGCGATGCCGTCGATCCGCCCGCCCTCCTCCGTCGCCAGACACGTTACAGGCGCGTCGCACCTCCAACTTGAAACATCCAACGAATTTCAAGTTGGCCGGTTAACCCGTGCGATTTGGCCGAGACCCTCCTGCCCGCTCGGGCACGCGCCATGATCCCGGGCAGCCGTCCCGAGCCCGCTCCTCCCTCAAACAAGCGGAGGTCCAGGAGGCCAGCCTCCTGGCGGGGTGTGGGGCAGCGCCCCGCGTCTTCTTGACACGACGCCGCCACGCCGTGCTTCGTGCCCCACCACGACACCCACCGTGCCTGCCGCACGACGGAGCCCCCATGCGCGACGGCGAGACCCTCCCCGACCCCGAGACCTTCGACCTCCGCCGCGTGGGCTCCGCCCCCGACAACTGGTATCCCATCGCCTGGTCCCGCGAGGTCAAACCGGGCAAAGCCTTCGCGGGCAGCTTCGCCGGCGACCCGATCGTCGTCGTCCGCAAGAAGGACGGTAGCGTCTTCGCGCTGGAGGACCGCTGCGCCCACCGTCAGGTCCCGCTCTCCAAGGGCGTCGTGCAAGGCGACGCGATCCGCTGCTGCTATCACGGCTGGAGCTACAACGCGGCCGGCAAGTGCGTCGACGTCCCCTATCTCGGCAAATACAAGCTGCCGAACGGCGTCCGCTCCTACCCCTGCCAGGAAGTCAGCGGCATCATCTTCGTCTGGCCCGGCGAGGGCGACATCGACAAGCCGCTCCCCGTGATCGGCGCGGCCGCAGATTCTGCCTACAAGACTCGCCACATCGGCAAGCTCGTCGCCTGCCACTACACTTTCATGCACGAGAACCTGATGGACATGCACCATCAGT
>CAXTVZ010000244.1:0-5277 GCA_964247685.1 uncultured Acetobacteraceae bacterium | reverse complement strand
TGATCATGATGCGACACTTCCGCGAGCAGGCTCCACACTCGCTCGGGCTGCATCGGCGCGTCGGGGTCGTTCAGGAGCTCGTCCAGCTCGTCCAGCTTGGCGGTGTAATCCTGCTCCGTCATGCCTGCCTCCTCGTTCGCCCACCATGCTCCCTGTCATCTGTGTCAACTCTGTGTCCGAGTTGATTCGTTTCCGCTCACATCAGGCCGATCGACGAGGTGATCGAGGGTGCCAGCGCCTCCAGCCGGCCGACGCTGCGCAGCGGACTACGGAAGCGGATCTCGGCCGCGTCGTCCTCGGCGTCGAGGATCTCGTGGCGCGACGAGCAGGCGACCGCGGCCACGTTGCGCGCCCCGCTCGTGGCCAGGAACTGTCGCACCTCGCCCTCGAGCGACAGGTCGCGCTGCAGCCGCCGCCATTCGCCGAGCTCGGTGTCGCCCACGAACAGCGCGATGATCGCGGGGCAGGTGCCACTGAAGCGCTCCGGCGCGAGCGCCTCGAGGCGACGTCGCACGGCGGCCGGGACGTCGTTGGCCCGCGACGCCTGGGCGGCCATCACGAACACGCCCGCGCCCGCGACGGTGACCGCGAGATGGGCGTCCGGCCCGAAGCGCTGGCGGAGGTCGGAGACGATGCCGACCTCCTCGGCGCGGGTGCCGCCCAGGACGAGGTTGTCGAGCCGCATCACGCAGGAGTCGTTCTGGTCCTGGCGCCGGCTCGCGGCGAGGAACGACTTGATGCGGCCGTGCAGCTCAGCCAGCGCGCAGGGTTCGCGGGCTTCGGTGCGCAGGCCGCGGGGCAACGTCATGTTCAGGAGGTAGCGGCCGGGATGGGCCGACAGCCAGGTCTGCAAATCGGGGCCGACCATGTCGGCCAGGCGAAACCAGGCGTCGCGGTGCACGTCGCGGCCGGTTTCGGCGGAGACGCTGGCGCAGGCGACTTCGGCGACCTGGCCGGCGCGCTCAATGCGCAGATCGAACGGTGTCGCGTCGTTCAGGCCGCTCTCGTCGACCTCGAAGCCGCGGCTGCGATGCAGGGCGGCGGTGCGCAGAAGATGGAAGAGCGGGAAGAGCGACTGCCCATCCAGCATCGCGTCGGCCAGCCGGGCCTCGAACCGCGCCTGTCCCGCCCTGGGCAGGCGCGCGTGCAACGCCACCGCCGCGGAGGTGAGGCAGCGGAGGCGGAGGTCGGCCGCGTGGCGGCGCGGGTCGGTGGGTGCGGCGGCGGGACGCGTGGCGATGGGCCGCCGGCCGCGCTCGATCGCGATCTCGACCGCATGGCGCCGGAGCACGTCGCGCCCGTGATGGCTGGTGCGCCCGGGCAGCGGTTGGGAGGCGACGATCGCGTCGATCCGCGACTGCCACGCCTCGCGGCCGACGAGGCTGACGAAGGCGTCGAGGGAGGCGGGGTCGGTCGCGTCGGTCATGCGCTCATTCCAAAGGTCGCCTTCATGGCTTGCAAGCGCTGCGGGGGCATGCGGGCTACTCTCTCGCGCACACGTGAACAACGCTGCGCCCCCGGTTGTTGTTGCGCGGGTCAGTCCGTATGTGTCCGCGATGCAGCGCCCGTTCCAGATCCTGTCGGCCGTGTTTCTGCGCGCCTCCCTCGCGATCGTCGCGACGGGCGAGGTCGCGGCCGCTGCTGCCGACCTGCGGGCGCACGCACCCGCAGGGGCGCATGCCGCGCGCAGGCCGCTCGTCCCGCCGCAGCTGATCGGCAGCTGGGGGGCGTGGCACGCGGCGACGCACCAGGCCTCGGGGTCGGTGGTCTGCTACGCATTCACGCGCACGGCCTCGTCGACGCCGCGTCTGCGGGGGCGCGGCGACGTGGTGCTCACCGTCACCGAGCGGCCCGGCGCGCCGCGCGACGCGGTGGCGCTGAGTGCGGGCTTCACCTATCCGCCCGGAAGCGCGGTCGAGATGGTGGCGGGCGATGTCCGCCTGGCATTCTACACGGCGCAGCGCTCGGCCTTCGCGCGCTCCGGTCGCGATGCGGTGCGCGCGTTCGAGGCCGCAGGCGGCGGTCGGCGGATGGCGGCCGCGCACTCGCCGGCGCCGCATGGGAGCAGTGTGACGGACATGTTCAGCCTCGACGGCTTCGATGACGCGCACGCCGCCATCACCAAGGCCTGCCCGCTCCATGCCTGACGGCCACATCACTCCCGACCTCGGCCCCGCTGCCGCCGTGGCCGCCGGCCTTCCCGCCGGCCTGAGCCAGACGGAGGCGAGCCGCATCCTTGCGAAGGCCGCGCTGCACGCGCCGCCCGCGGCACAGATGCCGGACGGGCGGCGCGAGCTGGTGGGGTTGTCGCGCGCCGCGCTCGTGGCCGAGCTCGAGGCGATCGGCGAAAAGGCGTTCCGGGCGAAGCAGATCTGGCACTGGATCTACAACCAGGGGGTCACGGATTTCGCGCGGATGTCGAGCATCGCGCGGCCGCTGCAGGGCAGGCTCGCCGAGCGGTTCGTGATCGGGCGGCCGGAGGTGTCGCTGGTGCAGACCAGCACCGACGAGACGCGGAAGTGGCTGTTCCGCTTTCGCGACGGAGCCGAGGCGGAGACCGTCTACATTCCCGATCCGCAGGAGGATCGCGGCGCCGTGTGCATCTCGAGCCAGATCGGCTGCACGCTGTCGTGCCGGTTCTGCCACACCGGCACGCAGCGGCTGTTGCGCAATCTCGGACCCGCCGAGATCGTGGGGCAGTTCATGGCGGCGCGCGACGCCTACGGCGAATGGCCGAGCCCGCGCGGCGACACGCCGCGGCTGCTCTCGACGATCGTGCTGATGGGCATGGGCGAGCCCCTCTACAATTACGAGAACGTGGCCGCCGCCATGCGCATCGTGATGGACGGCGAGGGGATCGGGCTGTCGCGCCGGCGCATCACGCTATCGACCTCGGGCGTGGTGCCGCTGATGGACCGGTGCGGGGCCGAGCTGGGCGTGAACCTGGCGATCTCGCTGCACGCGGTGACCGACGAGCTGCGCGACGAACTCGTGCCGCTGAACCGGAAATACCCGATCGCCGAGCTGATCGCGGCCTGCCGGCGCTACCCCGGCGCCTCGAACGCCCGGCGCATCACCTTCGAATACGTGATGCTGGACGGCATCAACGACAGCGACGCGGACGCGCGCGGCCTGGTGCGGCTGATCGCGGGGCTGCCGGCGAAGGTGAACCTGATCCCGTTCAATCCCTGGCCGGGGAGCAGCTACAAGCCGAGCAGCAACAACCGGCTGCACGCGTTCTCGCGGATCGTGATGGAGGCGGGGTTCGCCTCCCCCGTGCGGACGCCGCGCGGGCGCGATATCCTGGCGGCGTGCGGGCAGCTCAAGACGGAGAGCGAGCGAGCGCGGCCGGGCTGAAGGAGGTCGGGCAGGCGTTCTTCTTTTTCTGAAGAAAAAGAAGCAAAAAGACTTTCTGTTGTTGGCGGTCGACGGGATGGTGTCCTCGCCCGGTAGTGAAGGTCTGCGTGTGGCCGGAAGCGGACATGCAGCTTTGGAGTGCGAGGCATCAAGAAGCGGACAATCGCCGCCGACGGTTGCAGGCAGCTTACGACCCGCTTCGGTCATTAAGCTTTTCATAGAACGTGCTCCGAAGCGGACATTGTTGTCCATCGTAAGCCTCTGGCTGAACTTGTCACGCGGGAGACAAGTCTATTGTCTGTAGTATAGAACTTACGGTCTCCGGCTGAAGTGCCCATCGGTAGGCCGGATGGACTTCCCAAGAAAATCCAAAGTCTAGGAACTGGTCAAATAAGAAACGACTCTGATCGAAATAGCTTCTAACTATCGCGCCATCGTCAAGGGTCTTTCTTGCGATTATAAAGTCAATTTTATATAGGAATTGTCTCACGCTTCGAGGTGTCGCGAGGGTTCCGTTCTTAAACTTAGCAGGCACTTGCTTAAGAACAGCCGCGAGTTTCTTGTCCAGCTCGTCTTGCGTGAAAAGAAATGGCTTGCCTTCCAACTTTTCCTTCACAGTCGGTTTCATCGCAAAAAGAACCCGTTTAACCTCTGGCATTTCTGTGCCGAACTCATTTACAATATCCTGCAACCGCTCCGCCGAGTAAGATGCAAACGAATTTTGCAGATTGCGCGTCATGATAATCTCGTTGTTGTTCTGATAGGCATCTTTCGCAGCTGCCCCTAAAAGTTTTACGAGATCTCTTGGTCTATTGCGCTGAAGAGAAACTAATACGCGATGTATTGGGGCATTACCCCACTTGCCAGAACCTTGGAAACGCTTTTCCACGACCTTGCCAAACGTATTCAGAATATCGAAGCTGTCGGATCTGAGCTCATCGAACTCATTTTCATAAAATGTCTCTATGCGCTTTGCAAATAGCATAAGAAGATCTTGGCTGCTCCATCTGAGCCATACCACTTTGTCTTCGATTTTGTCAGTTGACTCGTCCGATGTGCGAACTAGATAATAGACATCCGTTCTTAGTCCAATCCTAAACTGGACTGAGTTGTCAGATCCACACAAATCGCGAATTGCATTTAGAAGCGCAGATATTCTTTTGATATCATCCTTCTTTGCTTCCCAGCCGCGATCAAGATCATCAATGTAAACGCGAATGAAATGGGTATTGCTGAATTTGGCGAGAACGTCTTTTTGAAGCGCTGTTGATCCTCCCGCAACAATTTTATCGATCTTTGTTCTTACGAGCCCGAGTAAGGCCTTGGTGGTGTTCACAACATTCCCACTGACCTCTCGCACAGCGTCCGGCTGGATTTCCTGAATAATCTGATTACTGATTACATCCAAGAGCGAATTCTTCCAGCTCTCAATGAATGTTGGAAAACTCCCCTTTTTGATCTCGAATGTATTTAGTATGTCACTTGGCTGCAGCCATATGGAGGGAAGGCCACTATCTTTGTCCTCCAAAAACTTCATCTTAAGGAGCGCGCTTTTTCCACTCCCTTTATGCCCAACAAGCACTCTAATCGGTAAATCGTTTGAGAGATTCTCGTAAGCCTTGTTGCGAAAAAAGTATTGCTTCAACCGATCTGGTCTCTCGTTTTCGGCATCCGAGACGCCAAAAGTTTCTCAATATTTGCGTCCGTAAGTTTGGTCATGTCGTAACCTCCACACAGACAGACGATCATCTGTTTTCGCGTTGCCGTCGATAGCGTCTCCTTGTGGACCGGCACGGCAGCGGATCATCCGCTCCCCACCAATCCCTCCAATCTATCGCGCCTGCTTGGCCGCACATGTCTGCTACTGGGGTGAGATCCAGGGCGCTTCCGCGTCCGAGATGAGCGGAGGCTGTGTGAAAA
>CAXTVZ010000243.1:0-5291 GCA_964247685.1 uncultured Acetobacteraceae bacterium | reverse complement strand
GCCCCTGGCCTTCTTCAAGCCGCGCGTTCCACTCCGCAGGGCATCGCCAAGTAGCCCAGCGCCACCCCGCGCGCGGCATGAAAATGGTGCAAATCGCGATACTGTCCATAACCCACCGCGTCGGCCGCATCCGCGTAGGTCCGCGCGTAGTGGAATGCATCGAGCGCGAAACAGACGCGGTTCTCGTCGAAACCGTGCAGCCGGTAATGGTGGTCGGCCGCGCCGAGCGCACCGGATGCGACCGCGTCGGCGATCTCGCGATGCGTGCGGAGATAGAACTCCGCGTCGAACAGCGCGAGATAGTCCGCGATCTGGCGCGGCGCGCGCGCGTGGCCGGCCATGATCGCCGCGCATTCCGCCGGCTCCACGCGCCGCCAGCGCCCGGCCAGCGCCGCATGCGCGACCAGAACCTGCTCGGCGGGAACTGCGTAGTTCACGGGGAACAGCCAGGGCTCGACGCGGGGATCGAGGCGGGGGACGAGGTCGATGTCGTCGCCGAGCGAGCCGCATGTGCCGGGGCTGAACAGCCCGTTCACCGGCATGATGATGCGCCGCGCGTCGCCGAGATAGGCCGCGGTCCAGCTGAAGGTGCTGATCGAGAGGCAGAGATTGGCGGCCGAGCGCAGCACCTCGAAATCGGGCATCGGGCCGCTGCCTTCGATGAAGCGCGCATCGGGAAAAGCGTCGTGCAGCGCATCGAGATAGGCCGAAGGCGTGAGTTGCCCGAAAAAGACGGGTTTCAGACCCGAGCGGTCCACAACCTCGCGGTAGAAGGCGACCGGCAGCAGCGTGTAGTACGGATAGAAGCCGCTCAGCACCTCGTTCATGCGCAGGCTGATCACGAGCTCGTCGTCGCCGAAGCGGACGTTGGGCGGCCCCTTTTTGCCGTAATGGCGGCGGTAGGCATCGGGCGGCAGCAGGTTGGCGACGTTCTGCATGTAGCTCATCAGAACGACGCTGCGCATCGGGCCGCGCGCCAGCAGCCTCGCACTCTGCGCGAGATCGACGCGATGGGACGGGATGCGCCAGGCCGGCTCGGCGATCGGCGCCTCGGGGATGTCGATCCCCCATTCCGGCAGGCGCACGCCGGCGAGCACCGCATGCGGCACGCGCGCCTGCAGCGCGAGTGCGGCCATGTGCTGGATCATGCGGTTGGCGATGTTGCCGAGCGACCGGATGTGGATCACGGGCGGCGCGGGCATGCCGCGTGGGGCGGCGGTGGCGGCAAGCCGCGCCTCGAGCTCGGCCACGCGCGCACGCGCGGTCGCGAGCGCCTGCTCCGTCTCACTCAGCCGGCGCTCGAGCTCCTCGCGCGTGCGGCCTGTCCAAGCCGACAAGCGGAAGCCTCCCTTTGGTGGCGTCATGATGCGAGGTCGGCCGGGCGGGCGCACGTCTCGGTTTTGCGACTTGCCCCGCGAGCGAGGCGTGGCGTCAGCGCGGGCCGAGCTCGCGCAGGCTCTCGCGGATCAATGCGTCGAGTGTTGCCGCCGAGCCGAGCCGGCTTGCCACCGCGGTCACCACGCCCAGCGCCTCGCCCCTGCGGAAGCCGAGCCCTCCGAGTGCGCGGAGCGCGTCGTCCTCGAGGCTGCCGACCGGCGCGGCCATGCCCGGCATCGCGTTGGCGGCACTTCCCGCGGGCAGGAGCGCGACCTTGCTGCGAAGCTCGGCGAGAATGCGGTCGGCGAGACGCGGCCCCACGCCCGCCACGCGCGTGATGCTGGTGCGGTCGCCCGCCGAGATCGCCGCCACCAGGTCGCGCGGCGAGAGTGCCGAGAGCACCGCGAGTGCGACCTTGGCGCCCACGCCCTGCAACGTCGTGAGGGCGCGAAACCAGTCGCGCTCGGCGCTGTCGGCAAAGCCGTACAGCGTGATGGCGTCTTCGCGGACCTGCGTTTCGACCAGAACGCGGGCGAGTGCCGGCGGGTGCGGCAGGCTCGCGAGCGTGCGCGTGGACGCGAACACGAGGTAGCCGACGCCGCCCACCTCCAGCGTGCAGCGATCGGCTTCCACCGCGGCGAGCAGGCCTGCGAGGGAGGCGATCATGCGCGCGTGGCGGCCGCGACCCGCAGCGCGGTCTCGCGGTGATGCGCGTGGCAGATCGCCACCGCGAGCGCGTCCGCCGCGTCGGCGCGCTTCAACATCGCGCCCGGCAGAAGATGGCGCACCATCACGCCCACCTGGTCCTTGCTGGCGCCGCCCGTGCCCACCACTGCGCGCTTGACCTCCATGGCCCCGTATTCCGCGACGGGAAGTCCGGCGCGCGCGGGTGCGAGCAACGCGATCCCGCGCGCGTAGCCGAGCTTCAGCGTCGCCTGCCCGTTGCGGTTGACGTAGGTCTCCTCGACCGCCGCCTCGACCGGTCGCCACTCGTCGATCAGGGCGGCGAGTGCCGAGTGCAGCGCGCAGAGACGCAGCGGCACGCTCTCGGTGCCGTCGGTGGCAATCACGCCGTCGGCGACGTGGCGGATGCGATTGCCGCTCGCCTCGACGAGACCCCATCCGGTGAAGCGCAGGCCGGGGTCGAGGCCGAGCAGCAGCGCCATCCGCTTCTCAGGCCGACAATCGCTGGGCGAGCTCGAGGGAGAGGTCGAAATTGGCCCAGACGTTCTGCACATCGTCGAGTTCGTCGAGCGCGTCGACGAGCTTGAGGACACCGGTGGCGGCGTCCTCGTTGAGCGCGACCGTGACTCCCGATCGCCACTCTAGGCCGGCTGCTTCGGGCGCACCGAACCGTTTTTCCACCGCGTCACGCACCGCGAAGAAGTTCTCGACCGAGCAGGTGATCTCGTGGCCGTCCGGACCGCTCTCGGCGTTGTCGGCGCCCGCCTCGATCGCCGCCTCCAGCATCGCGTCCTCGGACGCGGCAGAAGCGGGATAGCGCACCACGCCGAGCCGGCTGAACATGAACGAGACCGAATTCGTCTCGCCCAGCGCGCCGCCGTATTTCGAGAAAGCCGCACGCACATCGGACGCCGTGCGGTTGCGGTTGTCGGTCAGCGTCTCGACGATCACCGCCACACCCGCGGGGCCATAGCCCTCGTAGCGGACCTCGACATAGTCGTCCCCGCCACCCGCACCGGACGCCTTCTTGATCGCGCGGTCGACCGTGTCTTTCGGCATGTTGACCTTGCCGGCGGCCGCGATCGCGGCGCGCAGGCGCGGATTCGATCCCGGATCGGGCAGTCCCGATTTCGCGGACACCGTGATCTCGCGGATCACCTTGGCGAACTGCCGCGCGCGGCGCGCATCCTGCGCGCCCTTGCGGTGCATGATGTTCTTGAACTGGGAATGACCGGCCATGTGTCAGCTATCGCGTGTCAGATGTCGCGTCCGTGACAATGCTTGTATTTCCGCCCCGAACCGCACGGGCAGGCCGCGTTGCGCGGCATCGAGCGCCAGGTTTCGGGATCGGCGAGATCGATGGGCGGCGCCTCGAGCACCTCGCCATCGTCCATCGGCAGCGTGGCGTAGGTCGGTGCGAGCTGCATCGCGGGCGGGTGTTCGGGCTCGTCGGGCACCGGCAGCGGCGCGCCCGTGGAGACCTCCACATGCGCCAGCATCGACGAGACGCGCTCGCGAAGTTCGTCGAGCATGGCGTTGAACAGCGCGAACGCCTCGCGCTTGTATTCGTTGAGCGGATCGCGCTGGCCGTGCGCGCGCAGATAGATGCCCTGGCGCAGCTGGTCGAGGGCCAGCAGATGCTCCTTCCACACCGCGTCCAGCGTGGTCAGCAGGATCTGCTTTTCCACGAAGCGCAGGATCGAGGCGCCATAATTCGCGGCCTTGACCGCCATACGCGAGGCGACCGCCTCCTCGATACGGGAGGCCACCGTCCCCGCGTCCATCCCGTCCTCGCGCGCCCAGTCGGCGACCGGCACGTCGAGGCCGAAGACGCGCCTGACATCGGTGGCGAGTGCGTCGGATTCCCACTGTTCCGCGAATGAGCGTTCGGGAACGCGAAGTGCGACCAGCTTCTCGATCACCTCCTCGCGCATGGCGGCGACCGTGTCGGACACGTCGTCCGTGCCCATGAACTCGCGGCGCTGGCCATACACTTCCTTGCGCTGGTCGTTCATCACGTCGTCGTATTTGAGCAGGTTCTTGCGCGTGTCGAAGTTGCGCGCTTCAACCTTCTTCTGCGCGCCGGCGAGCGCCTTGTTGATCCACGGATGCACGATCGCCTCGCCGGGCTTCAGCCCGAGCCGCTGCAGCATGCCGCCCATGCGCTCGGACCCGAAGATCCGCATCAGATCGTCCTCGAGCGAGAGGAAGAAGCGCGAGGCGCCGGGATCGCCCTGCCGGCCGGAGCGGCCGCGCAGCTGGTTGTCGATGCGGCGGCTCTCGTGGCGCTCGGTGCCGATCACGAACAGCCCGCCCGCCGCCTTCACCTCCTCGTGCCGGCCTGCCACATCCGCGCGGATCATGTCCGCACGCGAGGCGTGTTCGGCTTCGTCCTCGATTCCCTCGAGCTCCTTGCGAAGCCGCATGTCGAGATTGCCGCCGAGTTTGATGTCGGTGCCGCGACCGGCCATGTTGGTGGCGATCGTGACCGCGCCCGGCGCGCCCGCCTGGCTCACGATCGTCGCTTCCTGCTCGTGGAAGCGCGCGTTCAGCACCGCGTGCACCACGCCGCGCTGCGTGAGCAGCGTCGACAGCGCCTCGCTCTTCTCGATCGAGGTCGTCCCCACCAGCACCGGCTGCGAGCGCGCCTGCGCCTCGGCAATCAGGGTCGCGACCGACTCGTATTTCTCCGCCGCCGTGAGATAGACCTCGTCATCCTCGTCGCGTCGCGACACCGGCAGGTTGGTCGGGATCTCCACCACGTCGAGCTTGTAGATCTCGGCAAACTCGTCGGCTTCCGTCATCGCCGTGCCGGTCATGCCGGACAGCTTCGGATACAGCCGAAAGTAGTTCTGGAAGGTGATCGAGGCGAGCGTCTGGTTCTCCTGCTGGATGGTGACGAATTCCTTCGCCTCCAGCGCCTGGTGCAGTCCTTCCGAGAAACGCCGCCCTTCCATCATGCGGCCGGTGAACTCGTCGATGATGATGACCTGGTCCGACTTGACGATGTAGTGGTCGTCGCGGCTGAACAGCGTGTGCGCGCGCAGCGATTGCTGCACGTGATGCACGATCGAGATGTTGAAGACGTCGTAGAGATCGCCCTCGGTCAGCACGCCCGCCGCGCGCAGCATCTCCTCGACACGCTCTGTACCGGCCTCGGTCAGCGTCACCGAGCGGAATTTCTCGTCCTTGTCGTACACGTCCGGCTCGAGCACGAGCTCGCGCACAAC
>CAXTVZ010000242.1:2523-5366 GCA_964247685.1 uncultured Acetobacteraceae bacterium | reverse complement strand
CTCCGGTCAGACCGGCATGGATGTCCTCTCTGCGGTGCAGCATCCGAACCACGCATCGACACAATGAGGCGATTGCGACCGAGTCCTAGACCGAGGCGCAGCTGTCGCACACGCGCAGCTCAAGCGCAGAGCCTCGCGGTTGAAGTGTTTTTCCACCCATTTGCAAATCAACTTCGCACCGGCTGACACCGAGTCAGTCAAGACTGAAATTGTCTAAGAAACGGCGCAACTACATCGCCTCTTTGTGTCGTCAGGTTTCGTTAAGCTTCCAAGCCCATGGTCTGAATCCTCTTATCTTGCCGAGCAGGTCCAAGGGCAACTTCATTGATCCTCACGCGCCTCAGTCTTTCCCGACGTATTCTTCTCGTTCTCGCCATCGGCGTCGCAACACCCGCCTTCGTGGCGATCCAGTCTCTCGTCAACATGCGGAGCGCATTGTTGGAAGCGCGTGCTTCGGAGGTCGAGCATCTCGACGAGGCAGCCTGGACGCTCGTCGCCAGCTTTCACGATCGCGCCGTGAACGGCCTCATGACGGAGGATGCCGCGAAGGAAGCTGCGAAAGACGCCCTTCGAGCCATGCGCTACGACAAGACAAACTACTTCTTCGCCTGGGACCTGAAGGGCACCAGCGTCGCACATGGCGGCGATCGAACCCTCGAGGGCAGGAACTTCATCACCGGTCCTGACGCGGCGAGAAGGCGGGGTGTTGCCGACATGGTGGGCAAACTCGTCAGGATCGCTCGCGATCAAGGTGCAGGTTTCGCCTCGTATCAGATCCCGAAGGCCGGGCAGACCATCCCGCTGGACAAGATTGGCTATTCGAAACTCTTCGCACCATGGGGGTGGGCGATCGGAACCGGAGCATACCATGCCGACATCGACACGTTCTTCTGGGCCAAAGCGCGTTCCGATCTCACCGTCGCTGCCTGCCTGATCGTCCTGGCCGCGCTCCTCTCCCTTGCCCTCGGACGCGATCTCTCGCGCTCGCTGCGCGGGCTCACCAGGGTTATGAAGACGCTCGCCGAGGGCGACCTTACGGTTCCCATCGTCTCGGGCAGTCGCGGTGACGAGATCGGTGTGATGGCCCGCGCCATGGAGGTGTTTAGGGAAAATGCGATCCGGGCTGCCAGTCAGGACGCCGACCTGAAGCAGACGAGTGATCGGCTCGAGGCAGCTTTGAGCAACATGCTGCAAGGGATCTGCGTGTTCAATGCCGAAGGACGCCTCGAACTGGTCAACCGGCGCTTCTACGATCTGCTTGGTTTCAACCCCGAGGACATCAGGCCAGGTCTGTCGATCCGGGACGTCATCCAGGTAAGCTTTGCCTTGGGGAACTATCCCGGTCGCGACTTCGAGGAGGTCCTGGCCGAACGACATGCCCTGATTGAACGACGCGAAGCCGGGACGATGGTGATCAAGCTGGCGAACAGCCGATTGGTGTCGGTCGTCCACAATCCGACGCCGAACGGAGGATGGGTGGCGACCTACGAGGACGTGACGGACCGGCAGACAGCTCACGCGAAGATCACCCATATGGCACGCCACGATACCTTGACCGGGCTGCCGAACCGGACGGTGCTTGACGAACGGATCAGGCAGGCACTCACCAATCTCAGCCGGGACGTCCACTCGGCGGTGTTGTGCATGGATCTCGATCGTTTCAAACGCGTCAACGATACATTGGGACATGCCTGCGGTGACGCGCTCCTGGTGGCTGCATCAAGGCGGTTGCTGGCCTGCGTGGGCGAGGGCGACACGGTGGCGCGGCTTGGCGGCGACGAGTTCGCGATCATCCAGGCTCATGTCACCCGGCCCGAGGACGTCAAGCTGCTGGCGGAGCGTATCATCGCGGCGATGCAGGAACCTTTCGATATCGACGGCCATCAGGTCGAGATCGGCGTGACCATCGGGCTGGCGCTCGTGCCCAATGACGGGCACACCGGAGCGGCACTGCTCAAAAACGCCGACATCGCGCTCTATCGGGCCAAAGCCGAGGAGCGTGGCTCGTTCTGCTTCTTCGAGGCTGAGATGGATGCGCGCCTCCAGCTTCGTCGACAGCTCGAGCTGGATATGCGTGCTGGGCTGGCGCGGAAAGAGTTCGAGCTGTTCTACCAACCGCTGATCAATCTCGTGACCAAGCGTGTGGTCGGCTTCGAAGCGCTTCTGCGATGGCGTCACCCGGAGCGCGGTCTGGTCTCACCGGCTGACTTCATCCTGGTCGCGGAAGAGACGGGCATGATTGTGCCGCTGGGAGAGTGGGTCATCCGAGACGCCTGCGCCGAGGCGACCTCTTGGCCGGCGGATATCAAGGTGGCCGTCAACCTGTCGCCGAGCCAATTCAGGAGCACGAACCTGCTGCCGACGGTGGTCCGATCGCTGGCGGAGACAGGCCTCGCCGCCAATCGGCTCGAGATCGAGATCACTGAAACGCTGCTACTGCAAGACAACGAATGCACGCTGGCGGTGCTGCATGGACTTCGAAAACTGGGCACGCGCATCTCGATGGACGATTTCGGCACCGGCTACTCTTCACTCAGCTACCTTCGCAGCTTCCCCTTCGATAAGATCAAGATTGATCGGTCATTCGTGCGAGATCTTTCGCCTGGCGACGAGTCAATCTGCATCGTGCGGGCGGTAAAGGATCTCTGCGCCGGTCTCGGCATGACCACCACCGCCGAAGGGGTTGAGACAGAGGAGCAGTTCGACATGATCTGTGCTGAAGGATGCACGGAAGCGCAGGGCTATCTGTTCAGCCCACCACGGCCAGCCGCTGAGATCCCGGCGATGCTGAAACGGTTGAACTCCGGGGCTGCCCGATCGGTAAAGGACAGTCCCGAGTCGAT
>CAXTVZ010000242.1:0-2423 GCA_964247685.1 uncultured Acetobacteraceae bacterium | reverse complement strand
GGTTCGATGATCCGGAACGGATGCGGCGGGCCTTCCTGAAACCTTGCGGAAAGCCGCCGCAGGAGATACGCCGCCTAGCTCGTTCGAACCCGGTGACAATCAGCGCTCCAGACAACCCCTGAGATCGCAGCAGTGCCGCTCCCGGCCAGTCGGCCCGCTCGGCACTGCACGGCGAGACCCTGCCCGGTATCCCGCGCGTACTCGCAGAGTTTCTCGCCCAAAAGGCGGCCTTCGCCCTGTGCCCAGTTGTGCTCACGGGAGCCTTTCCACCGGCCCTCGTCCGCGGCCATACTTTGCTCGCAGCCAGAGCGCCGGCAACTGGAAGCCTCGACGTCCGAGGCATCTTCGCGATGGTGCGCGGGCCCATGCACATCACCGGAGATGCAGGGCCGTGATGTCCTGAAACCGCATCGCCAGCCCCCAGCCGAAATGGGTGGAGCTGTCGGAATCCTCGTTGCTGAGCGCGATCGCGATCTCGTTGTCGCCGCGTCGAAGGGGCAGGTCGGCCGTTGCGTTCTCGAGTGCAAGCCGACCGTCCGGCCGCAGCTTCGGTCCCGGCGGATCCCAAAAATTCCGCCCGGTGAACACGAGCCGTCCATTCACGAAGATCCAGGCCTCACGGAGCCAACCGACCGACACGCGCCGCGTCGTGTCCTGGTCCGCGCGCACAACCGTCTTGAGCCAGGCAACGCAGCGGAGCTGCCCCGGATCGGGAGTGTCGTATAACCGGTTGAGATTGGCGACGCTCCCTTCATCCACCTTGAGGTGGCTCCAGGCAGTTCCCGCTGCGGCCAAGCGGCCGATGTCGGGACTGGCACCTTTCGGGAGGATCGACCAACCGGACACGAGCCAGTCACGAACGAGGTTCGTATCCCCGGCGGTCGGATCATCGAGGGGTGCGGAAGGCAGGTCGCCGATTACCCCGGGATGAAGGCTGAGGTTCGCAAACACGGCCGGCCCTCGCAACTCGAGGCCACCGCCAAGCGCCTCGCCCTGCAGCCGCCCAACTGCGAGCGACGGCGCGGTCTGTCCATTCACGAACAGAGACATCCGGTGATCGGACATCACCAGCCGGAAGTGATTCCAGCCATTCGGGTTGACCGGTGCCGCATGCTGGTATTGCGGGTACTCGTCCCAGAGCATCGCGCCATGGATGACAGGGGCATACTGCAGGCAGTCGTCGGATGCCGGGCAATCGGGACCTGGACGCACATAGAGCTCCTCGGACGTTTTCTCGTCGCGCCGACGGAAGCGGAGCCCGGGCATTCCGCTGTCCTGCAGGAGGATATCGAACTCGATCGTTCCTACGGAGAAGTCGACACCGTCGAGCAACCCGCCACCCTGCTTCACCCTCATCAGCCCGTATGGGAAGCCTTCGAGAGATACAAACTCGAGACTGCTTCCGGCATCACGTTTGTGCCAGTGTAACGCATCCATCGCGACGTTGATCGAAGCGGGAAGTAGCGCCTGGTTCTGCCCGGTCGGCGCGCAGGCGCAGACGGACGGAACCAGAACGCAGATGGAGAGGACGCGTCGGAACATCGTCAGGGGTGCTCGGCTGTTGCTATGCCCCGTATGCGCAGCGACGGGCCTGGCACCAAGCATCCTGTTACGACCCGGCTCCTCCGGGTCACGAACCGGTATGACCCGACCGTCGCGAGATCGACTCGGTCACCTGCCGAGCAGGCCGACACCCTCCGCGATGCCCTCCATGTTGATCAGGCGCCGCTTACGCGACACGCTCCAGCGATAGCCGGAGATCGATCCATTCGCTCTCACAACGCGGTGAGAAGGAACTGCGACCGCCAACACATTGGCAGCGCAGGCCGCGCCCACGTCCTGCGCTGTCGCAGGCACTGTCAGGGTCTTCGCCAGCGCGCCATAAGATCTGGTCTCCCCGACTGGAATCTTGCGCAGGGCGTTCCAGACTTCCACCTCCAGCGGCGATCCCCGCAAATCGAGTGGGAGGTCGAGGCCGGACCGCGCCGCATCGATGAAGGCCGCCACGGCAACGACGGTGTCGGCCATCGCCGGCGCATCCTCGACGAGCTGCACGGCCGGGAAGGCGTCACCTAGCTCGCGGCGAAGTCGTTGATGGTCGTTGCCAAGCAGGATGGCGCTCAATCCCCGCCCGCTCTTGGCGACCAGGACGGTTCCGAGTTTAGTGAGCCCGAACCCGACGAGGAAGGTTTCGTGGGAACGAGTCTTGTCAGCGTCTTGCATGATCGAACATCCCGTCTGTTTGAGGAAGGTGGCACTTGGCCATGCCACGACACTCCGGCTCTTGCTCTCGAATCGAAAGCGGCGCGGCCCCCGTTGACCTTGCCGCCGGTCATGCTTGTGGATGGGACGACCGGTCGACTGCAGCCTCGCCGGCAGCCAGCATCAACGCCGGAAGACATGATAAGAAAGTGGGAGACCGG
>CAXTVZ010000241.1:0-5419 GCA_964247685.1 uncultured Acetobacteraceae bacterium | reverse complement strand
TCGCCGCGGCAGCCCTCGGTCAGCAGGCAGCCCGCCGGGAAGATGCCGGTGGGGTGGAACTGCACGAACTCCATGTCCTGGGTCGGCAGGCCGGCGCGCATCGCCATGCCCGAGCCGTCGCCGGTGCAGGTGTGGGCCGAGGTGCAGGAGAGATAGGCGCGGCCGTACCCTCCCGTGGCCAGCACCACCCGCTGGGCGCGGAAGCGGTGCATGGTGCCGTCCTCGAGGCACCAGGCCATCACGCCGCGGCAGACGCCCTCGCCGTCCATGATCAGGTCGAGCGCGAAGTATTCGACGAAGAACTCGACGTTGTGCTTGAGGCTCTGCTGATAGAGCGTGTGCAGGATCGCGTGGCCGGTGCGATCGGCCGCAGCACAGGCGCGCATCGCCGGCTCCTTGCCGTAATCCTTCATATGGCCGCCGAACGGGCGCTGGTAGATCTTGCCGTCCTCGGTGCGGCTGAACGGCACGCCGTAATGCTCGAGCTCGTAGATCGCCGGCACCGCCTCGCGGCACATGTATTCGATCGCGTCCTGGTCGCCGAGCCAGTCCGAGCCCTTCACGGTGTCGTACATGTGCCAGCGCCAGTCGTCCGGACCCATGTTGCCGAGCGAGGCGCCGATGCCGCCCTGGGCGGCGACCGTGTGCGAGCGGGTCGGGAACACCTTGGTGATGCAGGCGGTGCGCAGGCCGGCCGCCCCCATGCCCAGGGTTGCGCGCAGGCCGGACCCGCCGGCGCCGACGATGACCACGTCGTAGCTGTGGTCGATCACGGTGTAGGCGCGGGTGGACGGGAGCGTGATGGCGTTCATGGGCGGGTGGTCCTCAGAAGCTCATCTTGAGCACGGCGACGACGGCGAACAGGGCGAGCAGGAGGACGATCCCCTTGTTCGCCAGCGTGGCCGCGAGCTCCAGCGGCCTGGAGTGAATGTAGTCACCAATGATCACCTGCAAACCGAGCTGCATGTGATGGAACGTCATTGCGATCAGCGCGAGCAGCAGGACGGTGTTCACCGGGTGGCTCACCCAGTGGGCGACATGCGGCTGATCGGCCCCCAGCAGGTGGAGCACGGACACGACGAACCAGATCGTGAGCGGCACCAGGGCGATCGCGGTGATCCGCTCGGCGCGCCAGTGCTCGACGACCCCGGAGCCGCCCGCGCCGAGCCCCCGGACCTGCCCCAGAGTGGAGCGCATGACGGGGGCGTGGCTCTTGGACATGGGCGCGGTCTCCGCAGCGGCGGCGTTCAGGGAAGGCGAGACGTCAGAGCCAGATCGCGAAGCCGACGATGACGATCGCGAGGGTGAACACGACCGTGGCGCAGATCGCGGCCCAGCCGGTGCGGTGCACGGTGGGCAGGTCGGTGGCCAGACCCACGTCCCAGACCAAGTGCCGCAGGCCGCCGAACAGGTGGTAGGTCAGAGCCAGCGTCCAGCCGACCAGCACCGCGATGCCCAGGATCGAGCTCGCGAACCACTGCACATGAGCAAAGGCCTTGGGCCCTTCGCTGGCGGCTACCAGCCACCACACCATCATCAGCGTGCCGACCGAGATCGCGATGCCCGACAGGCGATTGCAGATCGAGAGCACCGAGGTGATCTGCGGCTTGTAGATCTGCAGATGCGGCGACATCGGGCGGCGAACGGGACCGCCCGCGCTCGTCTGTCCGATGAACAGCGAGTCGCGCGTGTCAGCCATGGGGGTCCCGCCTGCCGGTCATCCGAATGACCGATGGGTTAGTCCCCTGTCAGGACCGGGTCAATGTTGCGGCGCCACACGCGGGCGCGTGCAACAATCAATGATAAGCCTCAAGCCGCGTGCCGCAGCCGCCCCATCGCCACCAGCTCCTCGGCGATCTGCACCGCGTTCAGCGCTGCTTCCTTGCGCAGGTTGTCCGCCACGCACCAGAAGGCCAGCCCGTCCGGCACCGTGGGTCAATCCGCAGAAGAGACTTTAAGTCCTGCAGATGATCAGAGCGTCGGTAGGCCTCACCACACTATTGTGTCTCCTGATTGGGCTGGCGCCCTGCTCAGGGCTGGCGCAACCCACCCCCGGTTTCGACTTCCAACAACCGCCCGCGACCGTCGATGGCATTGCCGCGGCCGCTTCGCGCGTCAAAACGGCGCGCTGCCGAACGTCGGCTTGCCGGGCTATTGTCGTGATCGATCGCGTCCTGCAGATCAGCGATGACAGCATAGTGAATATAAGGTTCGGAGCCGTTGACGACAATGATCAGCCACGGATCGCGCGTCGCCGCTTGGAACAACTTCTCCTGCGTCACAAGGCGCTGTATGGCCCGACCTGCGTGATGGCTGCGAGGATCATGTCCCGCATCAATCTCGCATCCGACCCTGACCAACTGTCCCCAGGCGTTGTTCTCACCGGGACCGCCGTCGACATGGACAGGCGTGATCACGGGCACTGCGCCACTCGGCTCATGGCGGCGCTGCCGCGTGTTCCGGACAACGACAGGATCCGGATCAACAGCCGCGCTCTCTGCCTCGAGGACCATCCTCATCCGCGCGCGGCGTGCGACGCCCTCGCGCGAGGCGCCATCGATCGCGGTTACTGATCGATGCCTGCTGCCAGGCTCTCGCCCCTCAAGCCGCCGCCCGCAGCCTCCCCATCGCGACCAGCTCCTCGGCGATCTGCACCGCGTTCAGCGCCGCCCCCTTGCGCAGGTTGTCGGCCACGCACCAGAAGGCCAGCCCGTTCGGCACCGTCGGGTCCACCCGCAGCCGGCTGACATAGGTCGCGTCCTCGCCCGAGCACTCGAGCGGCGTCGCGTAGCCGCCATCCTCGCGGGTGTCGTGCAGCACCACCCCCGGGGCGTCGCGCAGCGCCTGGCGTGCGGCCTCGAGATCCACCGGGCGCTCGAACTCCACCGCGATCGCCTCGGCATGGCCGATGAACACCGGCACGCGCACGCAGGTGGCCAGCACCTGGATGTCGGGATCGAGGATCTTCCGCGTCTCGACCGCCATCTTCCACTCCTCGCGGGTGGCGCCGTCCTCCATGAAGCTGTCGATGTGCGGGATCACGTTGAAGGCGATCTGCTTGGTGAACTGCTCCACCCGCGGGGCGTCGTTCACGAACGAGCCCTTGGTCTGGGAGAACAGCTCGTCCATCCCCTCCTTGCCGGCGCCGGAGACCGACTGGTAGGTCGCGACCACGATCCGACGCACGCGCCACAGATCGTGCAACGGCTTGAGCGCCACCAGCATCTGGATGGTCGAGCAGTTCGGGTTGGCGACGATGCCGCGCCGGATGTTCCGCAGCTTCTCCCCATTCACCTCGGGCACCACCAGCGGCACGTCGTGCTCCATCCGGAAATGCGAGGTGTTGTCGATCACGATGCAGCCGGCCTTGGCCGCCTTGGGCGCGTACACCGCCGAGACGGCGCCGCCGGGCGAGAACAGGCCGAGGTCCCAGCCCGCGAAGTCGAACGTCTCCAGGTTCTGGATGCGCAGCACCTTGTCCTCGCCGTAGGACACCTGCTGGCCGGTCGAGCGGGGCGAGGCCAGGGCGGCCACCTCGTCGGCCGGGAAGCGCCGCTCGGCGAGCGTCTTCAGGATCTCGCGCCCGACCGCCCCGGTGGCGCCCACAACCGCGACCCTGTAGCCCATCACACTCTCTCCGCCACAACCCAGGAGGCGTTGGGTTAGGCGCCGGGAGGCCGACCCTGCAAGAGTTATCCTCCGCAGTTCGTAACGGTTCCAGTTGCAACCGCGCCCGGGCCGCCGCGTCCTTCCCACGAACCGATGAAGGACGAGGGCGATGAGTGCCACGATGAAGCCGAGCAGTGCGGACGGCAAGATCCCGCCCGTCGCGGCCGAAAAGGCGCCCGCCTGCACGCTGGTGATCTTCGGCGCGCATGGCGACCTGACCAAGCGGCTGCTGATCCCCTCGCTCTACAATCTGGTGGGCTCGCATCTCCTGCCGGATGATTTCCGGCTGATCGGCGTCGACCGCGTGGAGGGCTCCGACGACAGTTGGCGCACCGAGCTCCGCGGGACCATGCAGGACTTCACCAAGGACCCGAACGCGGAGTTCTACACGCCGCAGATCAACGAGGAGACTTGGGGCTGGCTCGCGAGCCGGACGACCTACTTCCAGGCCGACTTCACCAAGGACGAGGACATCGGCAAGCTCGCGGGCGAGATCCACGGCAACGCGCTGTTCTACTGCGCGGTGGCCGCCCGGTTCTTCTCGGTGGTGGCCGAGCAGATTGGCAAGGCGGGGCTGCTGAAGCAGTCCGACGGCGTGTTCCGCCGGCTGATCGTGGAGAAGCCGTTCGGCTCCGACCTCGCGAGCTCCAAGCAGCTCAACGCCAAGCTGCTGGCGCAGGCCGACGAGAGCCAGATCTACCGGATCGACCATTTCCTGGGCAAGGAGACGGTCCAGAACATCCTGGCCCTGCGCTTCGGCAACGGCATCTTCGAGCCGCTCTGGCGGCGCGAGAACATCGACCACATCCAGGTCACCGCCGCCGAGACCGTGGGCGTGGAGCAGCGCGGCGCCTTCTACGAGCCCACCGGCGCGCTGCGGGACATGATCCCGAACCACCTGTTCACCCTGCTGTCGATGGTGGGGATGGAGACGCCGAACTCGTTCAACGCGGAGAGCATCCGCACCATGAAGGAGGAGTTCTTCGAGAGCCTCCGCCCGGTGAAGCCCGAGAACGTCGTCCGCGGGCAGTACACGGCAGGCAAGGTCAACGGGCAGGACGTGGCCGGGTACCGGCAGAGCCCCGGCGTCTCGCCGGAGAGCAACACCGAGACCTATGTCGCGATGAAGCTCGAGGCGGATAGCTGGCGCTGGTCGGGGGTGCCTTTCTACCTCCGCACCGGCAAGTGCATGTCGGGGCGGCGCACCGAGGTGGTGGTGCACTTCCGCCAGGCGCCCTACGCGATCTTCCGCGACACGCCGGTGGACAAGCTCGCGCCCAACAACCTGGCGATCAACATCCAGCCCAAGCAGGGCATCACGCTGGGCATCTCGGCCAAGGTCCCGGGCCCGAAGATGGACCTCGCGGGCGTGGACCTCTGCTTCCGCTACGAGGACGCGTTCCAGCTCGAGCCGAACGTGGGCTACGAGACGCTGCTCTACGACTGCCTGATCGGCGATGCGACGCTGTTCCAGCGGGCCGACAACATCGATGCGGCCTGGGCGGTGGTGGACCCGGCGCTCACGGCATGGGGCGAGAGCAAGGATCCGCCGGAGTTCTACGCGGCGGGGACCACGGGGCCTGCGGGGGCGGATGAGCTGTTGCGGCGCGACGGGCGGGAGTGGACGTCGATCGAGGAGTAGAAGGCCAGGGGCTCTGCCCCTGGACCCCGCCAGGAGCTAGCCCCTGGACCCAACAACTGGAGGTCCAGGATCGACACGATCCTGGTGGGGTCTGGGGCAAAGCCCCAG
>CAXTVZ010000240.1:0-5449 GCA_964247685.1 uncultured Acetobacteraceae bacterium | reverse complement strand
CAAGATCCTGGCGATCCCGATGGAGGTCGAGCCGCTCGCCATCTACTACAGCCTGGACGCGTTCGAGAAAGCCGGGCTCGGACCCGGCGACGTTCCCAAGACCTGGGATGCGCTGCTGGAGATCGGTCGCAAGCTCACCACTTCGAACCGCTACGGCATCCTGTTCGACACCACGCCGGGCTACTATCAGAACTTCACCTGGTATCCGTTTCTGTGGCAGGGGCGCGGCGAGATCGTGGGCCCCGACAACAAAAGCCGCTTCGCCTCGGATGCCGCGATCAAGGCGCTCGGGTTCTGGCGCGACCTCGTCAAGACCGGAGCGGCGCCGCGCAAGACGATGGGCGGCGGCGCGTTCGACATCGTGCCGAACCTCGCCTCCGGCTTCTGCGCCATGCAGAATTGCGGCAGCTGGGGGATCAGCGCGTTGCGCGCCAACGCTCCGCATTTCCGCTACGGCATCTTTCCGCTGCCGATCCCGCCCGGCGGCAAGACCATCACGGTGGGCGGCGGGTGGGCCTTTGCGGTGAACGCGCGCGGCAAGAACCCGCAAGGAGCCGCGCGTTTCTGCGCCTGGGCGCTCGCCTCGCCGGACCCGTCCTCGATCCGGCACGTCGCGGACTGGTGCACGGTCGCCAAGAGCGACATGCCGCCGCGGACCTCGGCCTTCGCCGCCGCGGCGGCGGCCTACGACACGGAGCCGCTCAAGACCTTCCGCACGGAGATCTATCCCACCACCCGCGCGGAGCCGCGCGTTCCGCCGCCGGTCTACAAGGCGATCTCCGACGCCATTCAGGCCTGCCAGCTTGGCGGCAAGGACCCGGCAACGCAGGCGCATCAGGCCTCGCAATCGATCGACGATTTCCTCTCGACCTATAACGGGGCGAGCATCATCTGATGCGGCCATCGGCCCGCCGATGGACTGTTCGGCAGCGGGAGAGCGCGGCCGGGCTGCTGTTCGTCCTTCCCGACCTGCTCGGCCTGGCGATCTTCGCGGGCCTGCCTATGGCGGTGTCGCTTCTGCTCGGCCTGTTCTCCGTCAGCGGCTTCGGCGGCTACCGGTTCGTGGGCCTCGCCAATTACCGCCGGATGCTGCACGACCGGCTCTTCCTCGAGAGCCTGCGGACGACGTTGCTTTACGTGGTTCTCCTCGTGCCCTCGCTCTACGCAACCGGGCTCGGCCTGGCCCTTCTCGTGCAGCGGCGCTCGCGCCTGTCCGGCGTGCTGCGGGTCATGTTCTTCATGCCGCAGATGGTGAGTCTCGTGGTGGTGGCGATCGTCTGGCAGGTGCTGCTGATCGACAAGGTCGGAGTCGTCGACCGGCTGCTCGGCCTCGTGGGCCTGTCCGGCGCCTCCTGGCTCGGCAACCCGGCATTCGCGCTGGCCACCGTCGTGGTGGTGAGCGTGTGGTTCCTGATGGGTTTCTACATGCTGATCTTTCTTGGCGGCCTGCAGGACATTCCGCGCGAATACTACGAGGCCGCCGAGATGGACGGCGCCGGCCCGCTCGACGCGCTGCGCTTCATCACGCTGCCGCTGCTCAAGCCCACCAGCCTGTTCGTCGTCCTGGTCTCGATCGTCGCCGCGGTCGCGGGCGGCCAGGCCTTCGACCTGATCTACGTGATGACCAAAGGCGGCCCGGACAACTCCACAGCACTCGCAATCTACTACATCTACCAGCAGGCCTTCCAGTTCGGCGAGTTCGGCTACGCGAGCGCGATGGCGACGACGCTCGTTCTGCTCTTGATGGCGCTGACGCTCGCGCTGTTCGCGCTGACCCGGGGCGGGCGGTTCGAGAATGCATGAGGCGCGCCACGCACCGGGCACGCGGGCGGCGGCGCAGGCCTGGAACGCGGTCGGGCTGCTGCTCGGCCTGCTCACGGTCGCACCGATCCTGTGGATGTTCGTCGCCGCCTTCCGCCCGTCATCGGAAACGTTCTCGCTCGCGCCGGATCTCGGCGACCTGACGATTGCGAACTTCGTCTACGTGTTCACGCAGGTCAATTTCCTTCGCTTCCTGGCGAACACGTTCTTCGTGTCGGCAACCGTGACGCTCGTCGCACTCTGGCTGCACTCGATGGCAGGCTACGCGCTGGCCCGTCTTCGCTTTCCCGGCCGGGAGACGCTGTTCCTGGCGATGTTCGCGACCTTTCTGGTCTCGCTGCCGGTGATCATCGTGCCGCTGTTCATCATCGCCAGGACGCTCGGGCTGCTGAACAGTTACGGCGGCCTGATCATCCCCGCGATCTTCAACGCGTTCGGCATCTTTCTGCTGCGGCAGTTCTACCTGTCCGTGCCGCGCGAGCTTGAAGAGGCGGCACTGCTGGACGGCGCCGGATACTGGCGCATCTATGTCAGCCTGATCCTGCCGCTGAGCCGGCCGGTTCTGTCGGCGCTCGCCATCCTCTTCTTTCTCGCGAACTGGAACGCCTTTCTCTGGCCGCTCACCATCACCAGCAGCACCAGTCTCTGGGTGGTGCAGGTCGCGATCGTGAACCTCCAGGGACAGTATTCGGGAGCCTGGAACTACGTGATCGCGGCGTCCGCGGTGGTGACGTTGCCGACCACCGTCCTCTTCCTGATCTTCCAGAGACAGATCATCGAGTCGGTCAAGACGACCGGACTGAAATAGCAATCGGGAGGGATCGCGATGGCCGACACGTTCTCGGGACTGGGCTGCACGCTCGGCAACCTGTTCCGGCTGTCGCCGGCGGAGACACGCTCGATCTCGCCGGAGAATTTTACCGGCGAGCGCGGCCGCGGCGGCATGGCCACCGAAGGCACCGGCGCCATCCACGCGCGCGGGCTCGGACAAGGCTGGAAGATCTCGCCCTCGGTGCGGATCGAGGCGGGCGCCAGCTTCACGCTGGCCGACATCGAAGGGCAGGGCGCGATCCAACAGATCTGGATGACCACCGCGAACGTGCAGTGGCGCGACCTGATCCTTCGGATCCATTGGGACGACCAGGCGCAGGCCTCGGTCGAAGTTCCGGTGGGCGATTTCTTCGCCTGCGGCTGGAACAGCTATGCGCAGGTCTCGTCGCTCGCGGTGTGCGTCAATCCGGGGCGCGCGTTCAACAGCTACTGGGAGATGCCGTTTCGCAGCCGCGCCCGGCTGACGCTCGAGAACCGATCGCCCACAGACCACGCGATCGTCTACTACCAGGTAAATTACGCACTCACCGAGGTGCCGGCGGACGCCGCCTATTTTCATGCGCAGTTCCGCCGCTCAAACCCGCTCGGCTTCAAGCAGGACCACACGATCCTCGACGGCGTCGAGGGACGGGGGCAATTCGCGGGCACCTACATGGCCTGGGGCGTCAACAATGGCGGCTGGTGGGGCGAGGGGGAGATCAAATTCTTCCTCGACGGCGATGGAGCCTTTCCCACGATCTGCGGCACCGGCACGGAGGATTACTTCTGCGGCGCCTACAACTTCGATTGCGGAACGGCCGATCCGACACTGCCGCGCGCCTACGAAGCCTTCACGACGCCATACTCGGGTCTGCCGCAGGTCATCCGGCCGGACGGTGTGTATCAATCCCAGCAGCGCTTCGGCATGTATCGCTGGCACATTACGGATCCGATCCGCTTCCGCGAAAATCTCCGAGTCACGATCCAGGCGCTCGGTTGGCGGACGGAACGGGCGGACCGGCGATACCTGCCGCTGCAGGACGACATCGCGTCCGTCGCGTTCTGGTATCAGACCTTGCCGACGGGGCGGTTTCCCGAGCTGCAGCACCGCGACGAGCTCGAGATCATCTGAGGCTCTGATCGCGAACGGCACCGCACGGCCGAGGCCGGACCCTGGGGCCACATTCAGCGCTGCATCCATCAGCTCGCCTGCGCCTTGCGTTTCGCCGGTGCGCCAAGCTCGCGGCCGGCGTGACCGACGGTATCGAGAACCTGCAGCCTCAACCTTTCGGACTTCTGCGCCGCCCGAATGACCACCGTGGCGGGACATCATCGGCTCAGGTGGTGAGCATATCGTCGCCGGGATGCTGCATGACCTCCATGTCTCCGACCCGGATCAAGCCGGGCGCTCGGCGCATCCGGTCTCGCGGACGAGAGCCCCGTCCTTGGTCACGTTGGCAGCTGAAGACGCCGGGGGACCGTCTTCGACCCGACCACAGGCGTGCCCGGACGGTCGCCGGCGATAGCCAGCGGCACAGGGGTTCACTACACCATCGCTCACCGAATGCGAGGGAGCGGAAGTGGCGAAAGAGCAGGTGCGGATCGAGAAGCCAGGGACGTTCACCCTCGACGGCGAGGTCGAGATGTCGCGTTCGCAGGTCCGATCGGGCCTGCTCGCACTTCTGGTGCTGGTGGTCGCCGGGCTGTTCACGCTCAAGGGGTTCCTGCCGGCGCTGGCCTGGGCCGTGGTGTTCGCCATCGGATTGTGGCCGCTCTTCCAGCGTGCCGCACGACGCTGGCCTCGGCACCGGCACGAGGGGCTGCCGATGCTGTTCGTGGGCGGTGTCGTTCTCGTGTTCGTCGTGCCGCTGCTGATGGTGGCTGTGCCGCTGGCGAGCGATGCACATTCGCTGGAGCAATGGGCGCAGCAGGCTCGGCAGTCGGGCATCCCGGCGCCAGACATCCTGCAGAAGCTGCCGCATGGCGCACAGCTGACGACATTCTGGAACCAGAAGCTCGGCAGCGCCGGACAGGTGTCGCAACTCACCAGCCATGCCATGGGCGCCGGCACGGTGCGCGTGAGCCGGGAGGTGGGTGCGGAGGCGCTGCATCGGCTGGTTCTGCTGGGCTTCATGCTGCTGACGTTGTTCTTCCTGCTTCGGGGAGCCGATGACGTGACCGGGCAGTTGCGGGTCGGCAGCCGCCGGCTGCTCGGGCCGGCGGGCGAGGATGTCGGGCGGCAGGTGATCGCGTCGGTGCACGGCACGGTGGCCGGATTGGTGCTGGTGGGGCTCGGCGAGGGCGTGATCCTGGGGCTGCTCTACTGGGGGTTGGGGGTGCCGCACCCGACGCTGTTCGGGCTGCTGACCGCGCTGCTGGCGATGGTGCCGTTCGGGGCGGCGATCGCGTTCTGCATCGCGGCCCTGGCGCTGCTGGCGCTGGGCAAGGTGGTCGGCGCCATCGTGATCCTGGTGGTGGGCTTCGTGGTCAGCTTCGCGGCCGACCACTTCGTGCGGCCAGTGCTGATCGGCGGTTCCACGCGGCTGCCGTTCCTGTGGGTGCTGCTCGGGATCCTGGGCGGGGTGGAAGGGTTCGGGCTGGTCGGGCTGTTCGTCGGCCCGGCGATCATGGCGGTGCTGATCCTGCTGTGGCGGGAGTGGGTTGGCGCCCAGAAAGGTCCGATCAACCCGCCGGCGGCAAAGCTGGCGCGCTGATCTGGGGGAGATCGGACCCGGCATCCAAGAGTTGTTTGAGAACTCCGATCAGAAGGCCAGGGGCTCTGCCCCTGGACCCCGTTAAGGGCGGAGCCCTTAAAACC
>CAXTVZ010000239.1:0-5458 GCA_964247685.1 uncultured Acetobacteraceae bacterium | reverse complement strand
GTCCCTTGGCGGGTCCAGGGCAGAGCCCTGGCCTTCCTCGCCTCCCACCGAAGCGACCGCCGCGACCACCTCGCGCATATCGTCCGGAAACACCTGGCCGATGCACCCGATCCGGAAGCTCGGCGCGGCCGCCAGCTTGCCCGGATAGATGACGAAGCCCCGTGCGGCGAGCCCGCGATAGAGCCGTCCGAACTCGAATCCCTCGGAGGCTCGAAACGTCACGATCACCGGCGACTGCCACGCGTCGGGTAGCAGCGTCTCGTAGCCGAGCGCACGCATGCCGCCCACCAGCACCTCGCGATTGGCGCTGTAGCGCGCGTGCCGTGCCGCGACCCCGCCCTCCTCGGCGAGCTGGTCGAGCGCGGCGTCCAGTGCGGCCACCACCTGGACCGGCGGGGTGAAGCGCCACTGGCCGTCGCTGGCGAGCCCACGCCACTGCGCATGCAGGTCGAGGCTCAGCGTCGAGGCGACCCCCGCACTCGCCGCAAGATGCGTCCGCTCCGCCAGCACGAAGGCCAGGCCCGGCACGCCCTCGAGCCCCTTGTTGGCGGAGGCGGCGAGCGAGGCGAACGGGATCGCGGCGGCGTCGATCGGGATCGCGCCGAACGCGCTCATCGCGTCGACATGCAGCCGCCGCCCGCGCTGCGCCACCACGCGCGCGATCGCGCCGAGCGGGTTCAGCATCCCGCTCGAGGTCTCGCAATGCACCACCGCGACATCGGTGATGGCGCCGTCGCGTTCGATCGCGGCGCCCACCGCCTCGGGCGTGATCGGCTGCTCCTCCGGAACCTCGAGCATCGCCACCTCCCGGCCCGCGATCCGGGCGATCGTGGCGATGCGCTGGCCGTAGGCCCCATTCGAGGCGACCAGCAGACGCCCGCAACGGGGCACCAGCGTGGTGATCGCCGCCTCTACCGCGAAGGTGCCGCTGCCCTGCACCGGGATCGCGTCGTGGGTCGCCCCCGCGCAGGCGAGCCCCGCCAGCCGGCGCCGGACGCGCTCGCTCAAGGCCACGAAATCGGCGTGCCGCGAGCCCCAGTCCCGGTCGAGCGCTGCGCGGGTGCGGGCGCTCGTGGTGAGCGGACCCGGGGTCAGCAGCTTCATCGACGAGGCCTTTCCTGCGGCGTCCTCCCTTCCGGGAGCGGAAGAGGCTGGCTACACCCATCCCCGCAACCCGTCACGATCGCTCGGGCGAAAGGATTCTTCGATGAAGCGCGCCTCCTGGTTCGCGACCGCGTTGGGAGCCGCCCTGGCGGCCTGGCTGATCGCGCGCAGCGGGATTGCCGAGGTGCTGGGCGCGCTCGGGCGGGTGGGCGTGGCCGGCATCGCCGCCCTCGTGCTGTTCCACCTCGTGCAGCTCGCCGCCTCGGCCGCTGCCTGGCGCGCGATCGCGGGGCCGGAGCCCGGCCTGAGCCAGCCGGGCCCGACGCAACCAGGTCTCACCACCTACACGCTGCTTCGCCTGGTGCGCGAGGGCGTGAACAACCTGCTGCCGAGCGGGCAGATCGGCGGCGAGTTCGTGGCGGCCGGTCTGCTGCGCCGGCGCGGCGTCAGGCTCGCGGACGCGGCCGCCGGCGTGATCTGCGACCTGACGGTGGAAATGCTGATGCAGATCGCCTTCGTGCTTCTGGGGCTGGCGCTGCTGGGCGTGTCGCTTGCGGGCCCGCACGATGCGCGCGCCTCGCTCGTGCACGCGGTCGAGGCGGGGCTGCTGGTGGCGGTGCTGCTGGCGGCGGGCTTCCTCGCCGCACAGCTCGGCGGCGGCGCGCACGTGGTCGAGCGCGCCCTCGGCCATCTCGCCGCGCGCTTCGGCTGGCAGGGCACCTCCGAGCTCGACGGGCTGCATGCGGCGCTCGCGGTCCGCTGGCGCCGTCATGCGTCCGTGCTGCGGTCGGCCACGTGGCACGCGATCTCCTGGGCGCTCGGCGGGATTGAAGTGTGGATCGCGCTGCGTCTGCTCGGACATGCCACGCCGCTCGTCGCCTGCACCGTGATCGAGAGCATCGGCCAGGCGCTGAAATCCGCAGGCTTCGCCGTGCCGGGGGCGATCGGCGTGCAGGAAGGCGGCTACGTGCTGGTCTGCAGCCTCTACGGGATCCCGGCGGACGCGGCGATCGCGCTGTCGCTGCTCAAGCGGATCCGCGAGATCGTGCTCGGCGCGCCGAGCCTGCTGGTCTGGCAGCTGCTCGCGCGCCGGCCCGAGGTGGCGCGCTCTTCCGGCCTCGTGCTCGGACCGACGCGATGAGCGACGGTCCCGCGCTCGGCTCCTCCTGGACGCACCGGCTCGCCCGCGTCGCGGTCCGTCCGCTGGTGGGCACCGGCGTCACGCCCAACCACCTGACCACCGTGCGGATGCTGACCGGGATCGCCGCCTGCATCGCGTTCGCGGCCGGAGACGATCTCTGGGGCGGCGTGCTGTGGCTTCTGTCCTGCTTCATGGACCGCGCCGACGGCGAGCTCGCACGTGTCGGCAACATGATGAGCCCGCGCGGCCACCTCTACGACTACTACGTCGACAACACGATCACCGCCGTGTTCTTCGTGGCGATCGGCATCGGCCTGCGCCACTCCTGGCTCGGGGGTGCCGCGATCCCGCTCGGCCTGTTCACCGCCGCCGCCCTGGCACTCTGCGGCTGGTGCGCCGAGCTGCTCGAGCGCCAGCGGGGCGCGGGTTTCCGCGCCTATTCGGGCTGGATGGGGTTCGACCCGGATGACGGGCTCTACCTGCTCGCGCCCGCGGCCTGGCTCGGCTGGCTGTCCGTGATCCTCGTCCCCGCCGCGGTCGTCACCGCGACGATCCTGGCGATCACCCTGGTCCGCCTGCGCCGCGCCGAGGCGCCCGGCTCCGCCTGACGACGCGCGCGCCCCGATGACGGCACGCAGCATGATGGAAGGCGTGGTCGCGTGGTCGGCGCGGCACGCGGTGCTCGCCGCTCTGCTCGCGCTCCTGGCGGGTGCGGCCGGCGTGTTTGCCGCGCATGCGCGGCTCGGCGTCACCACCGACACGGACGGGCTGTTCTCGCGCTCGCTGCCCTGGAAGCAGCGCCAGGAAGTTCTGAAAGCCGCGTTCCCGCAGAACGAGGACCTGATCGTGGCCGTGATCGACGCGCGCGCCCCCGAGGAGGCGGAGGCGACCGCGGCGGCGCTCACCGCTCGCCTGCGCGCCGACCACGCCCATTTCACGGCCGTCCGCCAGCCCGACGCCTCGCCCTATCTCGAGCGCAACGCGTTGCTCTTTCTCGACACCGCCGCACTCGGACATCTGCTCGACACCACGGTCGACGCCGAGCCGTTCATCGGCACGCTGGCGGCCGATCCGAGCCTGCGCGGTCTCGACGCGGCACTGGGGCTGATCGCGAAGGGTGCGGTCCACGGCGACGTCGACCTCGGCCCCTACCGCACGGCGCTCGCGCAGTTCGAGGCGGCGTTGCACCAGGCCGCGGCCGGGCACCCGGTGCCGCTGTCCTGGGAGCGGTTGCTGGCGGGGGCGCTGGTCGACCTCGGCAGCCGGTTCCATTTCGTGCTCGCCAAGCCCGTGCTCGATTACGGCGCGCTGGAGCCGGGGCTGGCCGCCACCGCGGCGTTGCGCGCCGCCGCTCGGACGCTGCCGTTCGTGGCGGACGGCGCCGCGCGCGTGCGTGTCACCGGCTCGGTGGTGCTTGACGACGAGGAGTTCGCCTCGGTCGCCAAAGGCGCGGTCCGCGGCCTGATCGGCAGCCTTCTGCTGGTCGCACTCTGGCTGTTCCTCGCCGTGCGGTCGTGGCGCGTGATCGTGCCGATCCTGCTGGTCCTCCTCCTCGGGCTCGATCTCACCTCGGCCTTCGCGGCGCTGGCGGTGGGGACGCTCAACCTCGTCTCGGTCGCCTTCGCGATCCTGTTCGTCGGCATCGCGGTGGATTTCGCGATCCAGTTCAGCGTGCGGTTCCGCGCCGAGGCGGTGCACGACCCCGACATGCCGGCGGCGCTGGCCACGACCGGGCGTCGCACTGGCACGCAGATCCTGGTCGCGGCGGCGGCCACCGCTGCGGGCTTCCTCGCCTTCACGCCCACCAGCTTCAACGGTGTCGCCGAGCTCGGCCTGATCGCCGGCATCGGCATGCTGATCGCGTTCGCGTGCACGCTCGCGGTGCTACCCGCACTGCTGGTGCTGTTCGGCGCGCGCGGCGGCGACCGCGAGGTCGGCTACGCGAGGCTCGCACCGGTTGACGGGTTCCTCGCGCGGCGGCGGCGGGCCGTGCTCGCGGTGTTCGCGATCCTGGCGGTGGCATCGCTCGCGTCGCTGCCGCGCCTGACCTTCGATTCCGACCCGCTGCACACCAAGAACCCGAACACCGAGGCGATGCACACGCTGGCCGCCCTGTCGGACGATCCGCACACCAATCCCTACACGATGGAGATGCTGCTACCGTCGCTGGCACAGGCGCAGGCGCTTGCCCATCGCCTCGACCGCTTGCCGCTCGTCGACAGCACGGTCACCGCCGCGAGCTTCGTGCCGGACGACCAGGCGGCCAAACTCGCGATGATCGCGGATGCCGCCGCCGTGCTGTTGCCGGTGCTGGACCGGACCGCCACCGCCGCCCCACCCGACGCGGCCGCCTTGCGCGCGAGCCTGGCCGCCCTTGCCGCGACGCTGCGTGACGCCGAGCGCGCGCGTCCGCACGACGCGCTGTTCGCCGCCCTTGCACGCGACGTCGCCGCCCTTGCCGCGACCGCGGACGCCAATCTGCGCCGCACCGACCAGGCGCTCACCGAGTTCCTCCCCATGCAGCTCGCGCGTCTGCGCCGCGCGCTGCAGGCGAAACCCGTCACGCTCGCCGACCTGCCGCCCGCCATCGCGCGCGACTGGCTGACGCCGGACGGACGCGCGCATCTCGCCATCGCGCCCAAACGATCGGCCCAGGGATCGGCCCTGGGATCGGCCGGCCTGCATCGCTTCGTGGCGGAGGTCCGCGCCATCGCCCCGGAGGCCTCGGGCTCCGCGGTGACGATCGTCGCGAGCGCGGACACGATCACCAGCAGCTTCCGGATCGCGGCCCTGTGCGCGCTGGCCGCGATCGCCGTGATCCTGACGGTGACGCTGCGGCGCGTGACCGACCTGCTGCTCGTGCTGGCGCCGCTGCTGCTGTCCGCGCTGCTCACCGCGTTGTTCTCGGTGCTGCTTGGCCTCCGCTTCAACTTCGCCAACATCATCGCCCTGCCGCTGCTGCTCGGCGTCGGCGTCTCGTTCAACATCTACTTCGTGATGAACTGGCGCGCCGGCGAAGACCGGCCGCTCGCCTCGGCGTCGGCCCGCGCGATCCTGTTCTCCGCGCTGACCACCGGCACCGCGTTCGGCTCGCTCGCCCTGTCGGGCCATCCCGGCACCGCCAGCATGGGCCGGCTGCTGCTGCTGAGCCTGGCCTGCACCCTCGCGTCCACGCTTTTCTTCATGCCCGCTCTCCTGGCGCAGACCCGGAGG
>CAXTVZ010000238.1:0-5483 GCA_964247685.1 uncultured Acetobacteraceae bacterium | reverse complement strand
TTCTCGACGTGGTGTTTGCGCGTCGGCGGAGCTGAAGATTGGGGCTCTGCCCCAAACCCCGCCAGGAGGGAAGGCCCTCCTGGACCTGCCACATGTAAAGGGGTCTGGGGTCAAGACCCCAGCGGGGTCCAGGGGCAGAGCCCCTGGCCTTACTGGCCCACAGCCGCTCCCGCCGGCGCGCGCGCATCCTCAGCCCCGAACAAGTGCTCCCCGATCGGCGGCGTCGCCCCGAGCGCCGGGCTCCCCACCAGGATCCCCGCAGCCGACCCCCAGCTCGTGCGATCCTTGATCGTGTAGCCCATCGCCTCCAGCGCGCGCCGCGTGTCGGGCGAGAGCGCCATGGTCTCGGCCTCGATCACGTCGGGCAGCCACTGCTCGTGGATGCGCGGCGCGTCGATCGCGGACGCGATGTCCATGTGCCCGTCGATCACGTTCAGGATCGCCTCGAGCGTGATGGTGGGGATCCGCGAGCCACCGGGGCTGCCGATCACCATCACCAGCTTGCCGCCCCGCGACACGATCGTGGGCGACATCGACGACAGCGGCGTCTTGCCGGGCTGGATCGCGTTCTGTTCGCCCTGCACCAGGCCGAACATGTTGGGCACGCCCGGCTTGGTCGCGAAGTCGTCCATCTCGTCGTTCATGATGATGCCGGTGGAGCCGCCCATCACCTTGGCGCCGAAATAGTCGTTCAGAGTGTAGGTGAGCGAGACGGCGTTGCCGTCGCGGTCGACCACCGCGAGATGCGTGGTGTTGTGGCCTTCGTGGCCGATCGGGATCGCGGGCAGGCTCGAGGACGGAGTCGCATGGTCGGGCAGGATGGCGGCGCGGATCCCGTCGGCATGCGCCGGGCTGAGCAGCTCGTCGATCGGCGCGTGCACGAAATCGGGGTCGCCGAGCAGCGTGTTGCGGTCGTGATAGGCGTGGCGCATGGCTTCGGCCATGTCGTGCACCGCGGCCGCGGAGTGGAAGCCCAGCGGCGCCATGTCGATGCCGTTCAGCACGTTCAGGATCTCGCACAACACCACGCCGCCGGAGCTCGGCGGGGGCGCGCTTTCGACCAGGTAGCCGCGATACGTGCAGCTGACGGGTTTCAGCAGGCGGGTGCGATAGGAGTCGAAATCGGCGTCGGTGAGGATGCCGCCTCCTTTCGCACTCGCGCGCACGATCTCGCGGCCGATCGGGCCGTGATAGAACGCGTCCGGGCCGCCATGTTCGATCATCTCGAGCGTGCGGGCGAGCTCCGGCTGGCGCACGCGGTCGCCGGCGAGCAGCGGCGAGCCGTCGGGCCGGGAGAGCAGCGAGCGCAGTTCCGGCCACCTGCCGAGGAAGCCGCGCCCCTCGTCGAAGATGACGAGGTCGCCGTCGTTCACCACGAAGCCGTCGCGCGCCAGGCGGATCGCCGGCTCCATGTCCTGGGCGCGGCTGAGATGGCCCCAGATCCGGCGCGCGGTCTCGAGGCCGGCGACCGAGCCAGGGACGCCTACCGCGAGCCAGCCGTCGGTGGATTTGCCGGGCACCACGTCGCCGTGGGCGTCGAGGTACATGTTGTGCGTGGCGGCGTGCGGCGCCTTTTCGCGGAAATCGAGGAAGACGGTGTGGCCGTCGGCGGCGCGGAAGGTGAGGAAACCGCCGCCGCCGAGATTGCCCGCCTCGGGGAAGGTGACGGCGAGCGCGTAGGCGGTGGCGACCGCGGCGTCCACCGCGTTGCCGCCCTGGCGCAGCACGGCGACCCCGGCATCCGAGGCCAGGTGCTGCGCCGAGACGACCATGCCGTTTGGCGCGCCGACGGCCATGGGATAGGCGGCGTCGGCGGACCGGGCCGCCACGAGCAGGGCCGCGACAAGCGCCGCCCGGAATGCGATGCGCATCAGGTCAGGCGGCGAGAAGCGGACGGTGCAGGCCGGCTTGTGACACGGTGAAGATCTCGCAGCCCTCCTGGGTGACGCCGACCATGTGCTCGAACTGCGCCGACAGGCTCCGGTCGCGGGTCACCGCGGTCCAGCCATCGTCGAGGATTTTCACCTCGTGGCGACCAGCATTCACCATCGGCTCGACGGTCAGGAACATGCCCGGCTTGAGAACCGGGCCTTCGCCGGGCTTGCCGAAATGCAGCACGTTGGGCGGCGCGTGGAAGATGCGGCCGATGCCGTGGCCGCAGAAATCGCGCACCACCGAGAAGCGCTTGCTCTCGACGAAGGTCTGGATCGCGTGACCCACATCACCGAGCGTGGCACCGGGGCGCACGGCCTCGACGCCGCGCATCAGGGCCTCGTAGGTGACGTCGATCAGCATCGCGGCGCGACGCGGGATCGGGCCCACCGTGTACATGCGGCTTGAATCGCCGTACCAGCCGTCGACGATCGAGGTCACGTCGATATTGAGGATGTCGCCGTCCTGCAGGCGCCGCTCGCCAGGGATGCCGTGGCAGACCACGTGGTTGATCGAGATGCAGGAGGATTTCGGATAGCCGCGATAGTTCAGGCAGGCCGGAACCGCATCGTGCGCGATGGTGAAATCGTGGATCAGCGCGTCGAGCTCGTCGGTGGTGACGCCGGCGCGGACGTGTGGCGTGATCATGTCGAGGGTGTCGGCGGCCAGGCGTCCTGCCCGTCGCATGCCCTCGAAATCCGAAGGCGCATGGATGATGATCCTGCGCCCGTCCACCTCGCCGTCCATTGCCTTCCTCGACTGCCGCGAAGGCAAGGATGTGTCCGCCGATGCCCCAGGGCAAGGGCCGGGGGCTTCAGCGTCACGAAAGCCCCGGTTGATGGGGCCGGCGTCAGGCCCGCTCGGACGCCATGGCGCCGCCTTCGGCGAAGAGCGTGTTGGCGGCGTGCAGCCGACCGGCGCGCGCGATCAGATGGTGCGATCCGCGATGATGGCCGAGCAGGCGCAGCGCATGCACCGCACGGATCCGCGCGGCGCCGTGCGCGAACGCTTCGGTGACGGCGGCCTCCATCCGGAACATGTGGCGGCCGCCGAAGGAACGGGTGACGACACGCGTCTCGGCACGGCCGCCCCAGCGGGAGAGATGGTGGCGCCCATGCGCGATCGGGCCGATCATGAGCGTGTCGGCGGCCATGACCACGCCGCGGCGACCGAAGCCGCCGCGCGGTGCGGGCATCGGCGCGGGGATGGGCACGCCTTCCTGGCTGAAGCCCTGGTTGAGCAGCGCCGTCATGACGTTGGAGCGCTCGCCGCTGGTCCGCGCGCCGAGCACCACGCCGATCAGGCGGACATTGCCGCGCACGGCGGAGGTCACGAGGTTCAGGCCGGCGGCGTCGGTGAAGCCGGTCTTGAGCCCGTCGGCACCGGGATAGGTGCGCAGCATCGGGTCGTGGTTCGGGATCATCCGGCCGTGGAACCAGAAATACGGCACGCTGAAATAGTGGTACTGGTCGGGGAAATCGGCGATCAGGTGGCGCGTCAGCAGTGCCAGGTCGCTGGCGGTCGTCATCTGGTCGGGGTCGGGCAGGCCGGAAGCGTTGCGGAAGGTCGTGTGGCTCATGCCCAGGGCGCGGGCGCGCAGCGTCATCATCTGGCCGAACCGGTCCTCGTCGCCGCCGAGCAGCTCGCCGAGCGCCGAAGCCGAATCGTTGGCGGACTTCGTGACCAGCGAGAGAATGGCTTCCTGCACGGTGAGGTACGAGCCGGGCAGCAGGCCGAGCTTGGACGGCTGCATCGAGGCGGCGTGGTCGGAGACCGGCACCTCGCTGTCGAGCGTCACGCGCCGGTCGCGCAGGGCCTCGAAGGCCATGTAGAGCGTCATCAGCTTGGTCAGGCTGGCCGGGAACCGCTCGAGATCGGGGCTGTCCTGCTGGAGCACGGCGCCGGTGTTGGCGTCGAGCACGATCGAGCTGATGTCGCCGCGATATTGCGCACGCGCCAACGGCGCGAGGGCGAACACCCCGGCTGCGGCGAGGAGGAGCGCGCGGATTTTCGTCCGCGGCCGCTTGCCTGGCGCATGTTTCGCGCGCGCCGCCGTCAGACTTCTCATCCGCTCCCCCGCCCAGGATGGATGGAAGGTAGCAGAAGGTTCCCGCCCGATCCAGCATTGTGACCGAGAAGCCGGCTCAAAAATGGAGCCGGGCGAACGGGTTGGAGGTTCTTCTTCCAGCGTCGCGCGATCTCGATTCGGGACCGGACCGACCACCGGCGCCATCTGCGGACTCCCGACGGTGCGCTTCGCGGCTGCGACATTCATCAACCCCTTTTATCGGGCGGGGGCGTTCCGATATGCTGCCCCGATGAGCGGTGATGACAAGCGCGGGAACGGCAATGACGGCACGACCACGGGCGTGGTCGTCAAGTCGCGGCCGAAAACCCGCAAGCCCGCGATGTACAAGGTGCTGATGCTGAACGACGACTACACGCCGATGGAGTTCGTCGTCCACGTGCTGGAGCGGTTCTTCCAGAAGTCGCGCGAGGAGGCGACGCGGGTGATGCTGCATGTCCATCGCCGCGGCGTTGGCGTGTGCGGCGTGTTCACCTACGAGGTGGCCGAGACCAAGGTGACCCAGGTGATGGACCTCGCGCGCCAGAACCAGCACCCGCTGCAATGCACGATCGAGAAGGACTGAGGCGCAGGGATCGCCGCCGGGCATCTTCGGGGACCTCACCCCTCGCAGACGATTTTGTGCGCCCCATCTCAATCCCTTGACCCCGATTTCACTGGAAATCCGATCGGGCTGGCCGGAGACTTCGGCCGAAGAGGGTGTTGCATGCCCATGGTGGGGTGCGACACTCGGGCTCTCGGGGCGGCCGTGAGTGGCGCCTCGGCGAGCGATCGGGACCAGGTGGAGGAACCTCGTTATGCTGTCACGCAACCTTGAGCAGACACTCCACCGTGCGCTCTCGCTCGCCAGCGACCGACGCCACGAATACGCCACACTCGAGCACCTGCTGCTCGCACTCGCCGACGACAGCGACGCGGCCACGGTGCTGCGCGCCTGCGGAGTCGACCTCGAAAAGCTCCGCGCCGACCTGACCGAATTTCTCGACAAGGACCTGTCGGGCCTGGCCTCCGAGCGGCCGGGCGAGCCCAAGCCTACGGCCGCGTTCCAGCGCGTGGTGCAGCGCGCGGCGATCCACGTGCAGAGCTCCGGCCGCGACGAGGTCACCGGCGCGAACGTGCTGGTGGCGATGTTCAGCGAGCGCGAGACGCACGCCGTCTATTTCCTGCAGCTGCAGGACATGACCCGGCTCGACGCGGTGAACTTCATCAGCCACGGCATCGCCAAGGCGCCGGGCCGCACGGCGACGCGCCCCGTGCAGGGCAGCGCCCAGCCGCCGGGCGGCGGCAGTGGCAATGGCGAGGGCGGCGGCGATAACGAGCGCGAGGAGCGCGGTCGCGCGTCCAAGGGCCAGGACGGGCTGCAGGCCTACTGCGTCAACCTCAACAAGAAGGCGGTGGCGGGCAAGATCGACCCGCTGATCGGCCGCGACCACGAGATCGAGCGCACGATCCAGATCCTGTGCCG
>CAXTVZ010000237.1:0-5486 GCA_964247685.1 uncultured Acetobacteraceae bacterium | reverse complement strand
CTCCGGGTCGTGCCGCGCGACCCGGCCCCGGAGCAGGGAGGCCGCGTCGCTTCGCCCCGCCAGCGGGAGTGACGTCGAGGCGGCGATCGCGGCCGCCGGCCCGCTCGCCACTACCCGGCCCGCGTCGAGCAGCACGATCGTGTCGGCGAGTGCGGCGACCTCCTCGGTCGCGTGGGTGACGTAGAGGATCGGCACGCGGAACCGTCCGTGCAGTCGCAGCAGGGAGGCGATGATGTCCGCCTTCCGCGGGGCGTCGAGTGCCGCCAGCGGCTCGTCCATCAGCAGCATGCGGGGACGCGCCAGCAGCGCGCGCCCGATCGCCACGCGCTGGCGTTCGCCGCCCGACAAGGTCGCCGGGCGACGGGCGAGCAGGTGTTCGAGCCCCAGCAGGGCCACCGCCTCGTCCAGCGCCACCTCCGGACGGCCGGCCGCGTGTGTCGCCCGGCGCGCCCCATAGCGAAGATTGTTCGCGACCGTCAGGTGCGGGAACAACCGCGCGTCCTGGAACACGGTCGCGAACCCGCGCCGTTCGGGCGGCACGAAGCGGCGTCCGTCCTGCAGCACGTCGTGTCCGTAGGCGATGCGGGCGTCGGCCGGACGCCAGAACCCGGCCACCGCCGCGAGCACCGTGCTCTTGCCCGCGCCCGAGGCGCCGAACAGCGCCGTGATCCCCTGCAGCGGTGCGGCGAAGTCGATCCGGAACCGCGTGCTCCCGCGTGCGGACGCGATGCGGACGGCGAGCGTGTCGCTCAATGCAGCCGGCGTCGGAACCGCCGGCTCGCCAGGTCCGCCCCGAACAGCCCGACGAGGGCGAGAAGTGCGGAGACGATCGACAGCCGCGCCGCCTCCGCCTCGCCCCCCGGGACCTGGAGGGCAGCGTAGATCGCGATCGGCAGCGTCTCGGTGACCCCCGGAATGTCGGCCGCGAAGGTGATCACCGCGCCGAACTCTCCCAGCGAGGCCGCGAACCCCGTCACGATCGCCGCCAGCACGAACGGCGCGACCAACGGCAATGCGACGCTCACCAGCCGATCGACCGGCCCGGCGCCCAGGCTGGCCGCCGCGTCCAGCAATCCCCTATCGAGCTCGCTGAAGCCGAGCCGGATCAGCCGCACCATCAGCGGGAAGGTCATGGTGGCGGCCGCGATCGCGGCACCATTGGTCGTGAACGCGAGATGCCATCCGAGCTGGCGCAGCAGCGGCCCGCCCACCGGCCCGTGCGGCCCCAGCAGGAGCAGCAGCACCCAGCCCGTCACCACCGGCGGCAGCACGAGCGGCAGCAGCACGGCCGCGTCGAGCAGCGCGCGCCCGCGGAACTCGCGGCTCAGCAGCCAGCCCACGGCCAGTGCCGGCCCGACGTCGAGCGCCACCGCGCGCGCGCCCACCGCCAGGCTGAGGCGGAGTGCGGTCCATTCCTCCGGGGCGAGGATCACCTGACGACGGGCGCGAAATCATCCTTGCGAAGGATCGCCTGCGCCGGCGCCGACCGCAGCAAGGTGAGGTAGGCGCGTGCCTCCGCCGCCTGGCCGGATCCGGCCACCACCGCCCCGGGATAGGTGATCGGCGTGTGGCTCCCCGCCGGGAACACGCCCGCGACCGCCACGCCCGCCACGCCATGCGCGTCCGAGCGGTAGACGATCCCGGCCGGCGCGGCGCCATGCTCCACCTCGAGCAGGGCTGCGCGCACATCCGCGGCCTCGGCCAGGCGGGTCGACACGCTGTCCCAGACGCCGAGCGACGTCAGCGCTTCCCGCGCGTAGATCCCGGCCGGCACCGATCGGGTCATGCCCACCGCGAGCCGTCCGTCCGGCCCGAGCACGCCCGCGAACGAGAACCCGTGCCCGATCGTGACCGGGTGCGCGCTCGCCGCCGGCTCCACCAGCACCAGGTCGTTGGCCGCGACCGTCACGCGCGTGCCCGGCGCGAGGAGGCCGGCCTTCGCGAGCGCGTCCATCCACTTGGTGTCGGCCGACAGGAACAGGTCGGCCGGCGCGCCCGACTGGATCTGGCGGGCCAGCGCGCCGCTGCTGCCGAACGAGAGCCTTGGCGCCGCATGGCCCGCCTGCACCCAGAGCGCGTCGATCTCGTGCAGCGCGTCCGTGAGGCTGGCGGCCGCGAAGATGTCGAGCGGGGGCGCCTCGGCCGCCGACGCCGCGGGAGCGGCGAGGCCGAGTGAAAGGGCGGCGATCAAGGCCAGGCGCATCGGTGTTGTCCTTCCCGCGACGTCATCATGACGTGTGTTTCAGCGCGCGCCCTCTTGGCAGGCGGCCGCAATGGGGTGACACCACGCGCCCCATGAGCATCCCGCCCGCCCTTCGTTCGCTGCCTCTTGTCACCGCACTCCTGCTCGCGCCGCAAGCCGCGTCCGCGGCGACCGCCATCACCGCCACCAGGGCCACCGCCACGACTGCCGCGGCCGCGAACGCCCCGGCACTCACGCCGGCGGAGGCGCAGCAGCTCCTGTCCGTGCTCAACGATCCGGCCAGGCGCGCGGCCTTCACCACGACCCTCAACAACATGGCCAAGGCGGTGGGCGCCACGCCGCCGGCAGGTCCGCATGTTCCCGCCGCCCTGCCGCCCAACAGCCTCGGCGCCGAGATCATCCTCGGCCTCGACACGCTCGGCGCAGGTTTCGTGGCCCAGGGGCGGCAGTTCGCCCACGCGCTGCACGATTTCCGCTACATCGGCCCCTGGTTCGCGGGCATCACCGGCACGCCCGAGCAGTACCGCTTGGTGATCGGCGCACTCATCCGCCTGGTCGCCGTGCTGGCTCTCTCGCTCGCGGCGGTGGCGGTGGCCAGCGTCGCGATCCGCCGTCCCATCCGCGCCCTGGGACGCATGGCGGCCACGCGCCCGCCGCCGCCCGCGCCGGACGAGGACCTCGCCGACAACGACGACGGCGCCGCCGTCCCGAGCGAGATCGTCGCCGGACGCCGCGCGCGGGCCCGCCACCAGGTTGGCTTCGTGCGCATGCTCCATGCGCTCAAGCGCGTGCCGTTCGCGGCCATCCATCTCGTGCTCGCCCTCGTGCCCGTCACCGTCTTCGCGCTGACCGTGTTCCTGTGCGAGGCGGTGGGCGTGGTCAGCCCGGGCGAGTCGTTCGTGATCGTGCGGGCGGCGATCCGCTCCTTCGTGGTGGCGGGCGTGGTGATCGCGATGGTCCGGACGCTGTTCGCTTCCCCCGAGCCCACGCTGCGGCTTGTTCTCGTTTCCGACCCCGTGGCTTATCGTATCGAGTTCTGGGTCCGGCTAATGGCGCTGGTGGGTGCCTGGGGCTTCGCCGCGATCGACGTGCTGAGCAATCTCGGTCTCGGCGCCGACGCGGTCGCCGCCATGACCAAGACGCTCGTGCTGGCGGAGCACACGCTGCTCGCGTGCCTGTTCTTCCGGGTGCGCCACGAGACCGCACGCCGTCTGCAGCCGCCGCGCCGGGTGCGGGGCGGGGCGCGCGCCCTGCTTAAGCGGTTCGCCGACCATTGGTGGGTGTTCGCGATCTTCTTCGACTACGCGTTCTGGCTGGTCTGGGCGGCGCAGTTGCGGAACGGCTACCTGCGGCTGTGGCACTTCTCGGTCGAGACGATCGTGGTGATCGTGGCCGCCCGACTGCTGGCGATCGCGGCGCTTGGCCAGCTCGAGCGATTGTTCCGGATCGACCCGGACGCGGCCGCCCGCCACCCCTGGGTCGCGTCGAGGAGCGAGCGCTACTACCCGGTGCTGCGCCGGTTCGTGGCCGTCGTCGTCAGCCTCGTGACGATCGTGGCGCTGCTGCAGATCTGGGGGCTGCGGGCGTTCCAGTGGTTCCGTCACGGTGCACTCGGCGACCGGATGGTGACCGCGCTGATCGGCATCCTGGCGGCACTGCTGGTCAGCGTGCTGGTTTGGGAGGCGGTCAACGCGGCGCTCGAACGCCATATCGACCGGCTTGCGCACGACCCGGACGGCGCCCCGCGCGTGGCCCGCGTGCGCACGCTGCTGCCGATGCTGCGGATCATGCTGATGATCTTCATCCTGGCGGTGCTGACGCTGACGATCCTTTCGGAGATCGGCGTCAATATCGCGCCGCTGCTGGGGGGTGCGGGCATCGTCGGTGTCGCGATCGGTTTCGGCTCGCAGAAGCTCGTGCAGGATTTCATCACCGGAATTTTCCTGCTGCTGGAGAACGCCATGCAGGTGGGCGATGCGGTGACGCTGGCCGGCCTGTCCGGGTCGGTCGAGCATCTGTCGATCCGCACCATCCGGCTGCGCGCGGGCGACGGCTCGCTGCACACGATCCCGTTCTCGTCGGTCACCACGGTGACGAACAGCAATCGGGGGCTGGGCAACGCGGCCGTGTCGGTGGATCTCGATCCCGAGGAGGACACCGATCGTGCCGGCAACGAGCTCAAGGCCCTGGCACTGGAGCTCCGCGAGGACGAGGAGTTCAAGGCCGGCATGCTGTCCGACCTGCAGCTCTGGGGCGTGAACGCGGTGAGCAGCCAGGCGGTGACGCTGGCGGGGCAGATCGTCTGCACCGATAGCGCCCGCTGGGGCGTGCAGCGCGAGTTTAACCGGCGGATGAAGCGGCGCTTTCAGGAGCTCGGGATCCGGCTCGCGGCACCCACGCAGAACGTGCTCGTCTCGCAGCGCGCGACGCCGAAGCACGAGCCGTTCGAGGCGGTCGACCATCAGCGCGACGACAACCCCACCAACGTCACCAACAGCCCCCCGCCCTCGGCGCTCGGCCATGATAGCTGACGCGGCTTTCGCACTCGTGGCGGCGGGCTTCGCGCATGTCGAGGCGGCCGCGATGCGGGCGGTGCTGGGCGACGCCGCCCCGGGGTGGGAGGCGTTCGCCGCGAGCTGGAACGATCTCGGCGCCGATCGCTACATGGCCGATGGCGGCCGCTATCGCCGGCGGCGCCATGCGGTGTTCGCGGCGAGCGCCGGGGACCTCCGTCGCAAGCCGCACCAGCCGCATTATCAGAGCCGCGACTACAACGCGCTGAATGGCGGCATCGAGCGCTGGTTCGCGCCGGTCGAGCCGGCGGTTGCGGACTCTGCCGTGCTGCGCACGCTGCTCCGGGCCGCGCAGCAGACGTTCGAGCAATCGACGCCGCCGGCGGAGCGGCCCGCGACATGGCATGTCGAGCTCCACCAGTTTCGCATCGAGGCGCGCGGCGGCGAGGCGGGGCAGCCGACGCCCGAAGGCGCGCATCGCGACGGGGTGGACTGGGTGATGGTGCTGCTCGTCGCCCGCGAGAACGTGGCGGAGGGGGAGACCACCATCCTCGGGGCCGACCGTGCGCCGCTCGGGGCCTTCACGCTGGCCGAGCCGCTCGAGGCGGCGCTGGTGGATGATCGCCGGGTGTTTCATGGGGTCACGCCGGTGGTGCCGATCGATCCGACGAAGCCCGCGTTTCGCGATGTGCTGGTGGCGACGTTTCGGCACGAATAGGAAGGCCAGGGGCTCTGCCCCTGGACCCCGTTAAGGGCGGAGCCCTTAAAAC
>CAXTVZ010000236.1:0-5487 GCA_964247685.1 uncultured Acetobacteraceae bacterium | reverse complement strand
GCTCTGCCCCTTGACCCCGCCAGGAGGGAAGGCCCTCCTGGACCTGCCTATTGTTATGCGGGTCCAGGGGCAGAGCCCCTGGCCTTAACTGGTTCCGATGATGATCCCCGCCGCGAACACCAGCCCGCCCCCGAACAGGATCTGCACCGCCGCCGGCAGCGGCGCCGTGTCCATGTAGCGCCAGCGGATCCAGGTGATCACCGCCAGCTCCACCAGCACCACCACGAACGCGATCACCAGCGCCAGCCGCAGGTCGGGGATCAGGAACGGCAGCGTATGCCCGATGCCGCCGGCGGTGGTCATCAGTCCGCACACGATGCCGCGCAGCAGCGGCGTGCCTCGGCCCGACAGCTTGCCGTCATCGGCCAGCGCTTCCGCGAACCCCATCGAGATGCCGGCGCCGACCGACGCCGCGAGCCCCACCTGAAAAGCCTGGAACGGCTGGTGCGTCGCGAAGGCGGCGGCGAACACCGGAGCCAGCGTGGAGACGGAGCCGTCCATCAGCCCGACCAGGCCGGGCTGGACGATCTGCAGCACGAAGTTCCGACGCGCGGTCTCGTCCTCGGCGGCGCGCCGGTCGACGGTCAGATGCGTGCGCTCGAGCGTCTCGGCCGCGTTGCTGTGCTTGTCCTCCTCGGCCGCGAGATCGCCCAGCAGGCGGCGGATGTCGGCGTCGGTCGAGCGTTCGGCGGCCATGCGATAGAAGCGCGCGGCGTCCTGCTCCATTTCCTGCGCGCGCTTGCGCACCAGCTCGAGGCCGAGGGAACGCGCGACCCAGATCGGCCGGCGCTGGATGAAGCCGCGCACGTCGTGACGGCGCACCAGCGGGATGTGGTTGCCGAACTTCCGCACGTAGAAATCGATCAGGCGACGCCGATGCTCGTCCTCCTCAAGCGCCATGCCGGCGAACACCTCCGCGCTGTCGGGGAAGTCGGCGGCGAGACCGTGCGCAAAGTCGGCGTAGATGCGGCCGTCCTCCTCCTCCGCGCCGATCGCAAGGGCGACAATCTCGTTTTCAGCCAGGTCGTCGAAGCGTCGCATGCGGGTGAGACTTGCCGGTGTCGCCCGAGAAATCAAGGCGTTCGCAGAACGGTGAGAACGCGTCGCAGGTGCAGCCTCAACGGGACTTACTGGTCCCGATTTGCTTCAGTCCAGCACGGCGAGCGCCTGGTCGAGATCCGCGATCAGATCGTCCGCGTTCTCGATGCCGATGCTGAGCCGGATCAGTCCTGCGGTGACGCCGGCGAGCGCGCGCGTCTCGGCAGGCACGCCCGAATGGGTGGTCGATGCGGGATGGCTCGCGAGGCTCTCCGTGCCGCCGAGGCTGACGGCGAGGCGGAAGATCGTGAGCGCGTTGAGCATCGCGAAGGCTTCCCGCTCGCCGCCCCGCAGCGTCAACGCGAAGGTGGAGCCCGGCCCCGTGCATTGGCGCTCATAGACCGCGGCCGCCGCGGGATCGGCAATGTGATGGCCGAGCGCGTGCACGTGAGCGACGTGGCGGTGCGTGCCGAGGAAATCGGCAATGCGTTCCGCGTTCGCGCTGGCCGCCCGCATGCGCAGCGACAGCGTCTCGAGCGAACGACCCACGAGCCAGCTTCCGTACGGCTCGAGATTGGTGCCGATCGCGCTGCGCATCTGCCGGATGGGTGCGAGCAGATCGGCCGCACCGATCACGGCGCCCCCCACAAGATCGCTGTGACCGCCGATGTATTTCGTGAGCGAGTAGATCGACAGATCGGCACCGTGCTTGAGCGGTGACTGAAACACCGGACCAAGCATCGTGTTGTCGCACGCGATCGGCGGCCGAGTTCCCTGACGCTCGCGGAGGCGATCGGCGGCGCGCGCCACCAGCCTGAGATCGACGAGCGAGTTCACCGGGTTCGACGGCGTCTCGACCAGGATCAGCGCCACCCGGCCACGACCAGCTGCGCGCTCGGCGGCCGCCTCGATCGCCGCCTCGCTCGTACCGTCCACGAAACCTTCCGACAGAATGCCCCAGGGCTGCAGCGTCTTGACCAGCAGCGTTTCCGTGCCGCCGTAGAGCGGCTGGCTGTGCAGGATCACATCGCCCGGTCGGGCGTGCGCGAACACCGTGGTCGCGATCGCGGCCATGCCGGCGTTGAAGGTGAGCGCCTGCTCGGCGCCTTCGAGCACGGCGAGGCGGTCCTCGACGATCTCGCTGTTGGGGTGGTTGAAGCGCGCGTAGACGAGACCGGCGCCGCCCTCCGGCCTCGGCTTGCGGCCGGCGACGACGTCGAAGAAGTCGCGGCCCTCCTCGGCGGAGCGGAACACGAAGGTGGAGGTGAGGAAGACCGGGGGCTTCACCGCGCCCTCGGAGAGGGAGGGGTCGTAGCCGTAGCCGACCATCAGCGTGTCGGGGTGGAGGGTGTGGTTGCCGATCGCTCGGCGTTTGGGGTCCTTGCTCATGCGCGCCTCCTGAAGAAGGCCAGGGGCGCTGCCCCTGGACCCCGCTGGGGTCTTGACCCCAGACCCCTTTACAATAGCCAGGTCCAGGACCGGCTCGGTCCTGGCGGGGTCTAAGGGGCAGAGCCCCTTTGCTTAATGCCGGAAATGCCGCATTCCGGTGAACACCATCGCGATGCCGGCGCGATCCGCCGCGGCAATCACGTCCGCGTCACGGATCGACCCGCCCGGCTGGATCACCGCGGTCGCCCCCGCCTCGACCGCCGCCTCCAGCCCGTCCGCGAATGGAAAGAACGCGTCCGACGCCACCACGCTGCCGATCGCGAGCGACGGCTCGGTCCCCGCCGCCTCGGCCGCCTTGCCCGCCGCGATGCGCGAACTGTCGCGCCGGTTCATCTGCCCGGCGCCGATCCCCACCGTCGCCCCGTCGCGCGCATAGACGATCGCATTCGACTTCACGTGCTTGGCGACGCGAAAGGCAAAGATCAGGTCCGCGAGCTCGCGCGCGTCGGGCGCACGCTGGGTGACCACTTGGAGATCGGCCTCGACCACGCGCCCGGCATCGCGTGTCTGCAGCAGGAAGCCGCCGGCGAGTGTTCGAAGCATGAGGCCAGGCGCCGCGGGGTCGGGCAGCGCGCCGGTGAGCAGGAGGCGGAGGTTCTTCTTGCGGGCGATCGCCGCGCGCGCCTCGTCGGTTGCGTCCGGCGCCACGATCACCTCGGTGAAGATGTCGGCGATCGCCGCCGCCGTTTCCCCGTCGAGCGGACGGTTGAGTGCCACGATGCCGCCGAACGCCGAGACCGGGTCGCAGCGCAGCGCCAGGCGCCAGGCCTCGAGCGGGCTCGCAGCCGTCGCAACGCCGCACGGGTTCGCGTGCTTGACGATCACGACGGTGGGGCCGTCGAACTCGCTCACGGCCTCGAAGGCGGCGTCGCTGTCATGCAGGTTGTTGAACGAGAATTCCTTGCCCTGCACCTGGGTCGCGGTCGCAACCCCCGGGCGCGCCGTGCCGCCGGTCCGGTAGAAGGCCGCGCGCTGGTGCGGGTTCTCGCCGTAGCGCAGCGTTGAGGCGAGCCGGCCGGCGAGCGTGAACATGGCCGGGAACTCGACGACGTCACGCTCGAACCAGGCGGCGATCGCGGCATCGTAGGCGCTCGTCGCGGCGTAGGCGTGGGCCGCGAGCGACCGGCGCGTGGCGAGCCGCGTGCCGCCGGCGCGGATTTCGGCGATCACCGCCTCGTACTGCGCGGGCGAGGTGAGGACCGCGACATGGTCGTGGTTCTTCGCCGCCGCCCGGATCAGCGCCGGGCCGCCGATGTCGATGTTCTCGATGCAGTCCTCGTCGGGTCGCCCCGCCGCGACCGTCGCCTCGAACGGGTAGAGGTTGACGCAAACGAGGTCGATCGGCGCGATCCCGTGGGCGTCCATTTGCGCCACATGCGCGGGCAGATCGCGGCGCCCCAGAATGCCGCCATGAATCTGGGGGACCAGCGTCTTCACGCGCCCGTCGAGAATCTCGGGAAAGCCGGTGTGATCCGACACCTCGGTGACGGGCACGCCCGCCGCCCGCAACACCGCGGCCGAGCCGCCGGTCGAGAGGATCTCCGCTCCCCCTGCCACCAGCGCCTCGGCAAGCGCGACCAGGCCGGTCTTGTCGCTGACGGAGAGCAGGGCGCGGCGGATGGGAACGATGTCGGTCGGCATCGGCGTGCGATAGGCCGCGATGCCGTCAGGCGCAATCATCCTAGGGTGGCGCCTCGCTGCCGTCGCCCAGCACGTCCTCGATGTAGATCTTGCGCACCAGCACCATCGCCGCGGCCGTCATCGGTGTCGCCAGGATCAGGCCGAGCGGTCCGAACAGCGCGCCGAGCACGGTCTGCGAGAAGATCGTCAGCACCGGCGGCAGCTCCACCGTGCGGCGCTGCACGACCGGCGCGATCACGTTGCCCTCCAGCGTCTGCACCACCAGGAACAGGCCGGCGACCGAGAGTGCCTGCGTCGGGCCCTGGCCGAGCGCGATCAGGATCGCCGGCACCGCACCCGCCAGCGCCCCGATATACGGCACGAAATTGCACAGTCCCGCGACCACGCCGAGCGTGCCAGCCAGCGGCACGCCGAGGATCGCGAGGCCGACTCCGGTCAACAGTCCCACCACCAGCATGTCGCAGGCCTGGCCGAGGAACCACCAGCGCAGCGAATGGGCGAGTGCCGTCAGGATCGCCGCCCCGCGCGCACGGCGCTCGATCGGCAGCAGGCGCAGCGTGCCGCGCACGTAGAGCCCGGGCGAGGCCGCGAAATACAGCGCCGCGACGAACAGCAGCAGCAGGCTGCCCAGCGCCCCGATCGTGCCGGAGGCGAAGCCCGAGATCAGCCCGGCGACATGCGCGCCGGCATTGTCGAGCAGCGCCCGCGTCCGGCGCACGAGCTCGGCGCCCCATGGCGTGCGCGCGAGCTCGGCGCGAAGTGCCGCCTCCTGGCGCATGATGTTGCCGTAGAGGTGGTAGCCCTCGTTCACGAGCGCCGGGCCGCGCAGCCAGATCGCCAGCGCGAAGATCACCACCAGCCCCAGCAGGATCACGGTGAGCGCCACGCCTGCCCGCAGGCGGACCAGGCGACCGAAGCGCTCGGCCGCACCGCGCAGGATGGTGCCGGCCAGCGCCGCCGCGAACACCAGGATCGCGTCGTCGGCGAGCTTGCTCGCGAGTGCTGCCACGATGGCCAGCGCCGCGAGTGCCAGCAGCGTGCGGCGGAGCCGTTCGATCGCGCGGGCGGAGGCGGAGGGCTCGGTCACAGGCCGAGCAGCCGGATCGTGCGGTCGAGCACCGCGTCCTCGCCGAAGCGGGCGACAGCACGGGCGCGCCCGGCCTCGCCCATCCGGGCGCGCAGCGCGGGGTCGGTCGCGAGACGGGCAATCGCGTCGGCCAGTGGTCCGGCCTGGCCCGGCGGCACGAGCAGCCCCGTCTCGCCCGGCACGACCTGCTCGCGGGGGCCGCGGATCGCGGTCGCCACCACCGGCAGTCCCGTCAGCATCGCCTCGATCACCGACATCGGCAGCCCCTCGAA
>CAXTVZ010000235.1:0-5518 GCA_964247685.1 uncultured Acetobacteraceae bacterium | reverse complement strand
GTGAAGTCGGCCGCCCCCAGGGCCTGGAAGTGGCGGTCGTCGATGTCCGACAGCGTGCCGCTCGCGTTCACCTCATGCGTCTCGACGCTTCCCGCGGCATTGCGAACGGTGATATCGCCGCAGAGCGCGTAGTCGTGGGCGCCGGCCGGGTCGGCGGCGTGGCCTGCCACCGCGTCGGAGGGTCGCTTGCTGTCGAGATGGATGTGGGCGAGGAGCTTGCCGTCGACGTAGATGTCGGTGTTCTCCGACACCTCGTCCGGGGCGAGTTCGTCGGTGACGACGAAGCGGCCGTCGCTCTCGGCCCGCGCCCGCGGGCCGAGAGCGCCCCCGAACAGGATCGCGAGGAAGAGGGCGGCAGAACGGCGCATGCGCATGACCAGGGAAGGTGCCAACAAGGTGCTGGCGGGGGAAGAGGGGCTCGACGCGGTCCTGCGTTCGGCCACGCGCCGGCTCGAGGCCGCCGGCGTGGACGCGCCCGCGCGCGAGGCGCGTCTGTTGGTGGCACACGCACTCGGCGTGGCGCCGGGCGACCTTCTGCGCCTGCCGCGGCATGCGGCGGTGGCCGTGCCTGCGCTTCCGGCACTTCTCCGCAGGCGCGCGGAAGCGCGGGAGCCGCTCGCCTACCTGCTCGGCACGCGCGGGTTCTGGACGCTCGCGCTCGCCGTCTCGCCTGCGACGCTGATCCCGCGCGCCGACACCGAGACGCTGATCGAGGCGGCGCTCGAGGCGGCGCCCGGCCGTGGCTCAGTGCGTCGCATCCTCGATCTCGGCACCGGCACCGGTGCGATCCTGCTCGCCGCCTTGACCGAGTTTCCGCTGGCGTTGGGGATCGGCGTCGACCGGGTGGCGGCGGCGTGCAGGCTGGCGACGGCCAATGCGGCGGCGGCGAAACTCGATGCTCGTGCGATGTTCGTGTGCGGCGACTGGGCGGCGTCGCTCGGCGGCCGGTTCGATCTCATCTTTTCGAACCCGCCCTACATCGAGTCGGGTGCGATCCCGGGGCTGATGCCCGAGGTCGCGCGCCACGAGCCCGCGAGCGCGCTCGATGGCGGCGCGGACGGACTGGACTGCTATCGCGCGATCCTGCACGGGCTCGGGGAGCGACTGTCGCCCGGGGGATTGGCCATCCTGGAGCTCGGCGCCGGGCTATCCGGGCCGGTCGGGGCGCTCGGCGCGGCGGCGGGGCTTGCAGTCGTGGGCGTCCGGTCCGATCTGAGCGGCACGCCCCGGGCGATGGTGTTTGCCCCGAGCGGGACCGGAACCGCATAATTCTGTTGGCAGCAGCCAGCCGAATGGCTAGGGTCCGCACACGCGGGACGCCCATGTCGCAACGCGAATTTGCGGCGCCCGGGTCAGGCTCGGGCGTTGACCTCCCATTCGCCGATTGGCGCCTGGGCGTGGGACAGCGGCCCGGCAGGGGCATCGGACACATAATTGGAGCTGACCGCTGGAAGGCGCGAGGCCACGCACGGTGCAGTTCGGCGTTGGCGCCGACCGCCCGGATCTGCGGCGAACAGGAAAGCGCATCGGCACTCGAATGAACATGAAACGTATGCGGAGCCGCAACCATCGCTCGGGCGGCGGCGGCGGTGGGAATGGCGGCGGCGGTGGCGGCGGCACCAGCATTCGCCATCACAGCGGAAACATTCCGCTCAATCGGAACCATGTGTTCGACAGTTCCGGTCCCGATCTGCGGATCCGGGGCACGGCGCAGCAGCTGTTCGAGAAATATCTGCAACTCGGGCGCGACGCGTCGAGCTCCGGCGACCGCGTGATGGCGGAGAGCTACTTCCAGCACGCCGAGCATTACTTCCGCATCCTCAACGCCATGGCACAGGCGGCTCAGGCCAGCGGGCAGGGTGCCGCTGCAGGCGGCCAGCCTCAGGGTGCGCAGAACGCCGGCAACCAGAATGGCGGCCACCCGAACGGCAACGAGCAGCGTCGTCGCCAGACGCACGAGAATCGCGACATGCCGGAGATGGACGAGGATCAGGTCGATCCGCTGGTCCCCTCGGTGGAGAGCGTCACCGGCGAGCGGAACGCGGCCGAGGAAGCCGCCGACGCCTGAGCGGCACCGGTCGGCATCCGGGGTGCGAGCGGGTCGCGCGGGATGTCGATCCGCGTGCGTGGCAGCATTTCCGGCATCGTGCGCTGCACGTGGTCGATCATCTTCTCGCGGATCTCGCAGCGCAGGTCCCAGCTCTGCGGCGCGTTGCGGGCTGAGACCAGCATCCGGATCTGCATGGTCGTCTCGGTCGTGTCCGACACCTGCATGTTGACGACCTTGCCGTCCCAGAGCGGGCTCGCTTTCGCGAATTCCTCGAGTTTCTCACGCAGCTCGGCCACCGGCGCGCGGTAGTCGGCATACAGGAACACCGTGCCGATCAGCGACGCCGAGGAATGCGTCCAGTTCTGGAAAGGCTTTTCCAGGAAATACGAGATCGGCAGGATCATCCGCCGCCAGTCCCACAGGCGCACCACGACATAGGTCGCGGTGATCTCCTCGACCCAGCCCCATTCGCCTTCCACGATCACCGCATCCTCGATGCGGATCGGCTGGGTGATGGCGATCTGCACGCCGGCGATCAGGTTGGTCAGCAGCGGGCGTGCGGCCAGGCCCACCACGAGGGAGGCCGCACCCGCCGAGGCGAACAGGCTCACGCCGTATTCCCGGACCGGCCCGAACGTCATCAGCGCCGCCGAGATCGTCACCAGCAGGATCAGGATGTCGCAGGCGCGCTTGAGGATGCGGATCTGGGTCGAGTGCTTGCGTGCGGTGAGATTGTCGTCGATGTCGAGCGACAGGCGGCCGAGATAGGTGTTCGCCGCCATCGACATCGCGCGCGAGGCGGTGAAGCCCACCAGCAGGATGAACAGCACCAGCACGGCCTGGCCGATCGCGTCCACGGTGCGATAGCCGAAGCCAGAGACGGGCAGGGCGGTGATCACGAAGGCGATCACGACGAACAGCTGCAGCGGCTGGCGCAACTGCTTGATGAAGGAGCGGAAGCCACCGCGCGTGCCGGGGATGCGCAGCAGCACGTTGGTGCCCACGCGATGGACCACGACCGCGAAGAGGGCGGCCAGCAGGAGAACCAGGGCGGAGGCGACCGGCGCCGGTGCCCAGTCGAGCGCATGGCGCGCACGCTCGATCACGCTGAGATAGGTCGTCCTGGGTGACAAATCGCGTGCTCCCGCTGCTCGCTCTCGCTTGATGCCACGTGTGCGGCGTGGTTCCACCCGACATGTTGACACGGGCCAAACGAGGGAACCGGACATTGACAGGGGCCGGGGGCTTGGATACGCAACCGGCCTCGCTCGGATGGCGGCGTAGCTCAGCGGTAGAGCAGGGGAATCATAATCCCTTGGTCGGCGGTTCAAATCCGTCCGCCGCTACCATCCGGCCACATCGCAGGTCGGTCGCGCATGCCCTCAGCACTCATCACCGGGATCACGGGGCAGGACGGCGCCTACCTGGCCGAGCTCCTGCTCGGTCGCGGCTACACGGTGTTCGGGCTGCTGCGTCGCTCGGCCTCGTCGGACGTGATCGGCGAGCGGTTGCGCTGGATCGGCGTGCTCGACCGTATCGAGCTGATCGACGGCGACCTCACCGATCTCTCCTCGCTGATCAGGGTGGTGGAGCGCACCAGGCCGGACGAGATCTACAATCTTGCAGCCCAGAGCTTCGTCGCCGCATCGTGGCAGCAACCGCTGCTGACCGGCACCGTGACGGGGCTGGGCGCGGTCAACCTGCTCGAGGCGGTGCGCATCGTGCATCCGGGCTCGCGTTTCTATCAGGCGTCGTCGTCGGAGATGTACGGCCTGATCCAGGCGCCGATCCAGAACGAGCGCACGCCCTTCTACCCGCGTTCGCCTTATGCCTGCGCCAAGCTCTACGCCCACGCGATGACTGTGAATTACCGCGAGTCCTTCGGGCTGCATGCCTCGTCGGGGATCCTGTTCAACCACGAGAGCCCGCTGCGCGGCATCGAGTTCGTGACACGCAAGATCACGGATGGCGTGGCCCGCATCAAGCTCGGCCTGGCCGACCATCTGACGCTCGGCAACCTCGATGCGACGCGCGACTGGGGCCATGCGCGCGACTATGTCCGCGCCATGTGGCTGATGCTGCAGCACGCGACCGCCGACGACTATGTGGTCGCGACCGGCCGCACGACGTCGATCCGCGAGTTCTGCCGCATCGCATTCTCCCATGCGGGGCTCGACTGGGAGGCGCATGTGCGCACGTCGGCCGCCCTGGTCCGGCCGGCCGAGGTCGATGTGCTGCGCGGCGATGCGAGCAAGGCGCGTGACGCGCTCGGCTGGACGCCGGAGGTGTCGCTCGAGGCGCTCGCGGCCGAGATGGTCGAGGCCGATCTCGCCCGCCATCGCGCGAGAGCGCGTTGAACTTGGCCCGCGCGAAGCTTCAGGCCGCCTGATGAGCGACGCCCCGGCCTCGATCCTCGTGACGGGGGCTGCGGGCTTCGTGGGCGGACATCTTCTCGCGGCGCTGCGCACGCAGATGCCGGCGGCGCGGGTGCACACGCAGCGCCTCGACGTCACCGACCGTGCAGCGGTGTTCGCGCTGGTGCGCTCCGTCCGCCCCACGCATTGCGTCCATCTCGCCGCGATCAGTGCGATCGGCGACGCCCGCAACGAGCCCGAGCTCGCCTGGCGGGTGAACCTCCAGGGGACGCTGAACGTGGCCGCCGCCATGCAGGCCGAAGCATGCGAGGGGCATCTCCTGTTCGTCTCGAGCGCGGACGCCTACGGCGCCACGTTCCGGACGCATCGCCATCTCGACGAGGAGGCGGCACTCGCGCCGCTCAACACCTATGCCGCGACCAAGGCGGCCGCCGACCTCGCCCTCGGTGCGATGGCGGCGGAAGGTCTGCGGGTGATCCGGCTGCGCGCCTTCAACCACACCGGGCCCGGCCAGCGTGCGGACTTCGCGATCGCCGCGTTCGCCCGCCAGATCGCACGGATCGAGCAGGGATTGCAGTCGCCGGTGCTGCGCGTGGGCGCGCTCGATCCCGAACGCGACTTCCTCGATGTGCGCGACGTGGCGCGGGCCTACGTGGCGGCGATCGCGCGCGCGGACGGGATCGCGCCGGGCACGATCCTCAACATCGCTTCGGGAGTGGCGCGCCGGATCGGCGACGTGCTCGACGCGCTGCTCGCGTTGACGACGACGCGGATCACGGTTGAGACGGACCAGGCTAGGCTTCGCCCGTCCGATATTCCGCGGGCGGCGGGCGACGCGTCACGTGCGCATCGCGTGCTCGGCTGGCGCCCTGCGATCGCTTGGGACCGGACCCTTGCCGATGTGCTGGAGGATTGGAGGGAAAGAGTTGGGGCTCTGCCCCAAACCCCGCCAGGATCAGGCGATCCTGGACCTGCATGACTTAAGGTGTTGCGGGTCTGGGGGCGCCTGCCCCCAGCGGGGTCCAGGGGCAGAGCCCCTGGCCTTCTTCGTCCGCTAGTAACCGTATGCCCGGATGAACGTGAGCAGCTTGGC
>CAXTVZ010000234.1:0-5556 GCA_964247685.1 uncultured Acetobacteraceae bacterium | reverse complement strand
GGGCGTGGGGCAGAGCCCCACATCTCTTCTCCGGAACGCCCCCCACTCTCCCCGCGTTGCCCCGCAGGACGCGGTTCCAGACGGCAGGGCGGGGACATGGCAAAAAACACCAGCGAATTCGTGATGGAGCGTCTCGAAGCCTGGGGCGTGAAGCGCATCTTCGGCTATCCGGGCGACGGCATCGCCGGGCTCGACAAGGCCATGGACGATTTCGACACCGCCGGCCGCATCAAGTTCGTCCAGGTCCGCCACGAGGAGATGGCGGCGTTCATGGCGTCGGCTCACGCCAAGTTCACCGGCGAGGTCGGCGTGTGCCTGGCGACCTCCGGCCCCGGCGCGGTGCATCTGCTGAACGGCCTCTACGACGCGAGGCTCGACCACATGCCGGTGGTCGCCCTGGTCGGGCAGCACGGCACGCCGGTCCTCGGCGGCGGTGACCAGCAGGAGCTCGACCTCAAGAACCTGTTCAAGGATGTCGCGGGCGCCTATTGCGAGATGGCCGTTCACCCCGCCTCGGTGCGTCATCAGATCGACCGCGCCTTCCGCATCGCGATCGCCGAGAAGCGCGTCACCTGCGTGATCTTCCCGAACAACGTGCAGATCCAGGACGCGGTCGAGACCATCCCGCACAAGCACGGCTACGAGCATTCGAGCGTCGGCTATGTGGCGCCGCGGATCGTCCCGATCGAGGGCGAGCTGCAGAAGGCGGCGAACATCCTCAACGAAAGTTCGAAGGTCGCGATCCTGGTCGGCGCCGGCGTCAAGGATGCGATCGACGAGGTGATCACCGCGGCCGACCTGCTCGGCGCCGGCGTCGCCAAGGCGCTGCTCGGCAAGGCGACCGTGCCCGACGACCTGCCCTTCGTCACCGGCTCGATCGGCCTGCTCGGCACCACGCCGAGTTCCGACATGATGGAGGCGTGCGACACGCTCTTCATGATCGGCACCGGCTTCCCCTGGACCGAGTTCCTGCCCAAGGAAGGCCAGGCGCGCTGCGTGCAGATCGACATCGAGCCCGAGATGCTCGGCCTGCGCTATCCGGCCGACGTGCCGCTGCATGGCGACGCGAAGCTGACGCTGCAGGCGTTGATCCCGCTGCTGCACCGCAAATCTGACCGCGCCTGGCGCACGAAGATCGAGCGTAACGTCGCCTCGTGGTGGGAGACCGTCGAGGCGCGCGCGATGCAGCCCGCCGATCCGATCAACCCGCAGCGTGTGTTCTGGGAGCTCAACAAGCGCCTGCCCGAGCGCTGCATCGTCACCGCCGATTCCGGCTCGGTCGCCAACTGGTACGCGCGCGACCTGAAGTTCCGGCGCGGCATGATGGGATCGCTCTCGGGCGGCCTCGCCTCGCTCGGCGCCGGCACCCCCTATGCGGTCGCCGCCAAGTTCGCCTATCCAGACCGGACCGTGATCGCGACCATGGGCGACGGTGCGATGCAGATGAACGGCATCAACGTGCTGATCGACGTCGCCAAATACTGGCGTGAATGGACCACGCCGAACTGGATCTGCCTTGTGCTCAACAACCGCGATCTCAACCAGGTCACCTGGGAGGAGCGCGCGCAGTCGGGCGATCCGAAGACGATGGTCACGCAATCGATCCCCGACATGCCGTATCATAAGTTCGCCGAGTTGATGGGCCTGCGCGGCATCTTCGTGAACAGTCCCGAGCAGATCGGACCGGCCTGGGACGCGGCGCTGAGCTCCGACCGCCCGGTCGTGCTCGAGGCCTACACCGACCCCAACGTGCCGCCGTTGCCGCCGCACATCACGAGGGAGCAGGCCTTCGCGTTCCTCAACTCGGTGCCGCGCGATCCCGAAAAGGGAAGCGTGCTGGTGAATTCGGCGCGCCAGGTGCTGGCGAACTGGCTGCCTGGCCGCGGCCGCTAGGCGCCTCCCGTGGTCCTGACCACCGATCGCGCGCGTACCGCGCTCGACAGGCTCGGCCGCGAGGTCGACGCCGTCGCGGCGACACGACGTCATGCGGTCCTGCGCCTCGCGGCCCCGCGCCTGACGCTGAACGAGACCACCGAGGCCGCGCGCCAACTCAACCGAGGCGCTGGCATGCTCGCGGCGTCGGTTCTGTTCGACAGCGCGGTCGAGCATTACCGAGGCGGCTTCTACAACAAGGCGATGTGGACGCCGCTCGCGGTGTCGTCGCTGTCGCTCCTCGCGAGCGCGCACGGCGTGGCCGACGACCGGCCGGGTGCGCACCGGGCGCGCGATGCCGTCTATCTCCTGTCGGCCCTGACCGGCCTCACCGGCACGGGCTTTCACATCTACAACATCAGCAAGCGCGTTGGTGGTTTCTGCTGGAACAACCTGTTCTACGCGGCCCCGATTGGGGCGCCGATGGCGATCTTCCTCTCCGGCATGCTGGGCGCCACCGCCGAGCGCGTGCGCCACAACGTGCCAGGCACTACGCCGAAGGTGTTCGGACTGCCAGCGGGCCGGGTGGTCGCCGGCGTCACCTCGCTGGGCCTGCTCGGCACGGTGGGCGAGGCGGGTCTGCTGCATTTCCGCGGCTCGTTCCAGAACCCGGCAATGTACATCCCCGTTACGCTGCCACCCTTCACGGCCGCGCTGATCGCCAAGGCCGCGCTCGACGGGCCTGACCAGCGCAAACCCTGGACCGCGCTGATGCTGCGCCTCGTGGCCGTGGCGGGGGTCGCCGGCGTGGGCTTTCACGCCTGGGGTGTCAAACGGATGATGGGCGGGTGGCGCAACTGGATGCAGAACGTGACCAACGGTCCGCCGCTGCCGGCCCCGCCCTCCTTCGTGGGCCTGGCGCTGGCCGGCCTCGCGGCCCTGGGCCTGCTCCGCGACAATCCCGCAGATTGAGGCCTACGCCGCCACCTTCGGCCAACGCCGGTGCAGCCAGAGCCAGGACTGCGGCTCGGCCCGGATCCAGCGTTCCAGCGTCGCGTTCATCGCGGTCGAGATCGCGCGCACATCGCCGGCCCGCGTGCCGGCGGGCGGGACGCTCAGCGCCGGCTCGCACACCATGCGGAAGCGCCCGGGCCCGAGGCGCTCCACATGCACCGGCAGGATCGGCATGTTGAAGCGCAGCGCGAACTGGGCCAGCGCCGGGGCGGTCATGGCGTCGCGCCCGAAGAACGGCACCGCGATGCCGTCATTCATCTTCTGGTCGACCAGCAGCCCCAACGAGCCGCCCCGCTCGAGATGCGACAGCGCGCGCCGCGCGCCGGCGGCACCCTTGGCGAACATCGCCACCCCGGTGCCGAGTGCGGCCTGGCGCAGGCCCTGGATGACCGCGTCGACCCGCACGTTCGAGGCCGCGCGATAGAAGCCGGCCACGCGCACGCCGAGGCTGGCCGCGATCGGCAGCACCATCTCCCAATTGCCGAAATGGCCGGAGAAGAACACGACCGGGCCGCCGCCCGCCCGCACCACGTCGAGATGCTGCTCGCCGGTGATCTCCCAGCCGGGCCCGGACGGCGTGCGCTTGAACGACGCCAGATGGGGCAACTCGGCCACGGTCCGTCCCAGATTGTCCCAGACCCCGCGGATGATCCGGGCGCGCGCGGCATCGTCGAGCTCGGGCAGGGCCTGGCGCAGGTTCCGGTCGGCGATCCGGCTGACCCCGAGATGCGGTCCGACCGCCCGCGCGATCCCGCCGCCGAGATTGGACGACCGCACGGGTCCCAGCCGCCGCAGCAGCCCGATCGCCAGTCGCAAGGCGCCGACCTGGACGGATGCGGCAACCGACGCCCCCACCGAGGGAGGACGATGCGGGGAAGAAGACATGTGCCACCATGGGCAATTTCCCCTCGATTTGCACGCGCGCGAATGTGACGGAGGTGGCTCGGGGAGGAGGCGGCAGGTCGAGGTGAAGCAGGCCACCGGGCGTGCGACGATCGGGATCAGTCGGCGGCCGTGATGCGTGGATCCATATACTGGAACGAGCGGTCCGTTATTGGCCCGGTCGGTTCCGATACTGCCGGGGATCGGGTACGAGCAGCGTGCCGACCGGCATCGATCGCCGTCTTGGCAAAACGTGAGAAGTGCCGCGGCAAACGATCGCCCGCCTCAGCCGATGTATCCCCGCAACGGGGGAAGGAACCGGGACGATGGATGACGGACGGATCTGGGGTTCCGAGGAGGGCCTCTGGATCGGCGATGCGGAGAACTATCACCGCACGATCGACGACGAGTGCCTGATGGTGCTGCCGACGCCGCCCTACGTGATGACCGGGCGCCAGGCGGCCGAGGCCGTCTCCGACACGCCGCGCTGGACCGCCGTGGAGCTCACCGAGCGTCAGGTGTCGCGGCCGCAGGAGGGATTGATCGTGATCGCCTACAAGGCGCGCGCCGAACGCGACGGCGTGACACCCTACGAGGCGCACTGCACCACCACCTACCGGCGCCTCGAGCACGAGGTCTGGCAGGTGGTGCAGCACCAGCAGACGCCGGTTCTGGTCGCGCGGTGACGGTGCCGGCATCGCGTCCCGGCGACGCGATGCAGGCGCTCGCGGCGCGCCTTGCGCCGGCGGGCCGCGCCGCCACGTGGGAGTGGCCGTCTCCACGCCGTCAAGGATCGCGTTGATGCCTCAGGTTGTTGTCATCACCGGCGGAAGCGCCGGCATCGGCCGTGCGTCTGCCGAGGCATTCGCGCGCGAAGGCTACGCCGTCGGGCTGATCGCGCGCGGCGCCGAACGTCTGGACGCGGCACGGGCCGCGCTGGAAGCGTCAGGTGCCCGCGTCCACACGGAGGTGGCCGACGTGGCCGACGCGGACGCGCTGTCGCGCGCGGCGGATGCGATCGTGGCGGCGCTCGGCCCGGTCGACGTGTGGGTCAACAACGCGATGGCCACCGTGTACAGCACGTTGCGCGATATCGAGCCGGCCGAGCTGAAGCGCGTGACGGAGGTGACCTATCTCGGCGCGGTGAATGGCACGATGACCGCGCTGCGGCTGATGGATCGCGGCACGATCGTCCAGGTCAGCTCGGTGCTGGCCTGGCGGGCGGTCCCCGTTCAGGGTGCGTATTGCGGCGCCAAGTTCGCGCTGCGTGGTTTTACGGAATCGCTCCGATCCGAACTGATCCACGACGGGAGCCGCGTGCACCTGACCATGGTGCATCTGCCGGCGATCAACACGCCGCAATTCGATTGGGCGCGCAACAAGACGGGGCAGGAGACCAAGGCGCCCAGTCCGTATCAGCCGGAGGTCGCGGCCGACGCCATCGTGTACGCGGCGACGCACAGGCGGCGCGACGTGTTCGTCGGCGCCTCGACGCCGCCCACCATCATCGCGGCCCGCCTGGCGCCGAGCGTGATGGATCAGGTGCTGGCGAGGACCGGCTATTCGTCGCAACTCGGCGACGCGCCGGCGCCCCGCAACGAGGGCAACCTGTTCGAACCGGCACCGGGGGGCGACCAGGCGGCGCATGGCCGGTTCGACACGGACGCCAAGACCAGGCGCGATATCTATACCAGTGGGCAGGGCAATGCGGTGGCGGCCGGCATGGTCCTGTTGGGCGCGGTCGGTCTGAGCATGCTGGCGACGTCGCCGCTGCTGATGGGGCCGGCG
>CAXTVZ010000233.1:0-5564 GCA_964247685.1 uncultured Acetobacteraceae bacterium | reverse complement strand
GTCGACGACGAGCCGGGACCTGAAGTCGGGGGTTTTAAGGGCTTCGCCCTTAACGGCGTCCAGGGCCTTGTGCGAAGCACGCCTTCGGCGTGACGCCCCTGGCCCTCTTTCCCTCCCGTCATTGCGCGAGGTTGTTGAGGCTCAGCATCGCGAGCAGCAGCGAGCTCACGATCCCCGCGATCACCCCGCCCATGACGATCGTGATCGCCGGCGTCAGCAGCGACACCAGGCGCTGCATGTTGATGCGCGTCCGCTCCTCGTGGATCTCGGCCGCCCTCAATGCCATCTGGCCGAGCTGCGCGGTCTCCTCGCCGAGCCGCAGCAGGTAGATTGTCCTTTGTGGAAACACGCCCGCGGCGCCAAGCGGCTCGGCGAGACCCCGTCCGGCCTTCGCACTCCCGGTCGCGGCATCGATCGCCTGCACGGCGAGTCCGTTGGTGACCGCGTCGCGTGCGATGCCGAGGGCCGCGATCAGCGGCACTCCGTTCAGCACCAGCGTGCCCAGCGTGCGGCAGAGCTGGGCCGCCATGATCTCGCGCGCCAGCCCACCGGCGACGGGCACACGCAGCAGCAGCCGGTCCGCCTGCAGCCGCGGCCCGGGCCGGCGCAGCGCCTGGCGGATCGCGAAACCGCCCAGCACGATCGCGGCGAGCAGGAACAACCCGTAGCTGCCGAGGAACGCACCCAGATCGATCATCGCCTGCGTCGGTCCCGGCAGCGCCACGCCGTTCTGCTCGAAAAGCGGCACGAACTCCGGCAGCACGGCGGTCAGCAGCAGCACGATCGAGCCCGTGGCGGCGACCAGCAGCAGCGTCGGGTAGATCAGCGCCGAGCGCACCGTCGCACGCAGCGAGCGCTGCGCCTCCATCAGCGTCGCCAGCCGCTCGAGCGTGGGTGCGAGCGTGCCGCCCGCCTCGCCCGCGCGCACCAGGCCCACGTAGAGGCGCGAGAAACTCCGCGGATGCTGGGCCAGTGCGACGGCCAGCGCCGCGCCGTCGCGCACCCGGTCGCGCACGTCGGACAGGACGCGCTGGACCTTGGCTCCGGCGGAAATCTCGAGCAGGAAGCGCAGCGAGCGATCGAGATCCTGCCCCGCGCCCAGCATGGTCGAGAGCTCGCGGGTGATCGTGGTGGTCTGCTCGCGCGAGAGGCCGCCGCCCGCGCCGAACTCGAAGTGCAGCAGCCGCGAGGCAAGCCCTGATCCCTCGGGCTCGATCCGCATCGGGATCTGGTTCTGCCGGCGCAACGCGGCGACGGCGGCGGGCTCGTCCGCAGCCTCGATCACCTGGCGCGCGAGCTCGCCGGTCGCGGTGAGCGCGGTGACCCGGAAGCGCATCAGGCCTCGGCGCGGATGGAGCGGGCGACTTCCTCCAGCGTGGTCTCGCCGAGCAGCGCCGCGTCGATGCCGGCGTCGAACATGGTGCGCATGCCCGCGGCGACGGCCGCGCGCTCGACCTCGGTGTGCTCGGCGCGGGCGAAGATCAGCCGCTCGATCTCGTCGTCGGGGTGGAGGAATTCCGCGATCGCCTGGCGTCCGGCATAGCCGGTGTTGCGGCATTGCGGGCAGCCCACGGGATGGAACAGCGTGGGCGGTCCTTCGAGCCCGAGCCGGGCCGCGCGCTCGTCCAGCTTGAACCGGGCCACGAGGTCGGGTGGCGCCTCGAACGGGTCGCGGCACTCGCGGCACAGGCGCCGCACCAGCCGCTGCGCCAGCACGCCGCGCAGCACGGCGGTCAGCAGGTAGTCCTCGAGCCCCATGTCGCGCAGACGGGTGATGGTCGCAGCGGCGGAGTTCGTATGGACGGTCGAAAGGACGAGATGACCCGTGAGTGCCGCCTGCACCGCGATCTGCGCGGTCTCGAGATCGCGGATCTCGCCCACCATGATCACGTCCGGGTCCTGGCGCAGGATCGAGCGGAGCAGCGAGGCGAAGTTCAGCCCGATCTGCGGCTTGACCTGCACCTGGTTGATGCCGCGCAGCTGGAACTCGATCGGGTCCTCGATCGTGACGATTTTTCGCGCGATCGAATTGAGGCCCAGCAGCCCGGTGTAGAGCGTGGTGGTCTTGCCCGAGCCGGTGGGGCCGGTCACCAGCACGATTCCGTTCGGCAGGTCGAGCGCGCGGTTGAACGAGGCGACGATCGGCTTGCTCATGCCGAGCCGCGCGTAGTCGAAGGCGACGGCCGAGCGGTCGAGCACGCGCAGCACCACCGTCTCGCCCCAGAGCGAGGGGATGGTGGAGACGCGGAAATCCACCTCCTGGCCGCGCACCGCGAGCTTGATGCGGCCGTCCTGGGGAAGGCGGCGCTCGGCGATGTCGAGCTTGGCCATGATCTTGATGCGCGACGTGATCGCCGCCCCCACCCGCGCGGGCGGCGTCTCGGCTTCATGGAGGATGCCGTCGTAGCGGTAGCGGATGCGCAGGCCGTCCTCGAACGGCTCGATATGGATGTCCGACGCCTGGGTCTCGACCGCGCGGCCGATGATGTTGTTCACCAGCCGGATCACCGGCGCTTCGGAGGCGAGGTCCTTCAGCCGCTCGGTGTCCTCCTCGAGCGGGGCGCCACCCTCGCCGTGCTCGGCCGCACCGGGCGCATCGCCCGAGGGGTAGAGCCGCTCGAACGCCGCTTCGAGCTCGATCGGCAGGGCCACCGCGGTTTCGATCGCCGCCCCGGTCGCCGCGGCGACCGCACCGCGCGCGAAGTCGTCGAGCGGGTCGGCCATGGCCAACACGAGTCGGTCGGGGAGAGCCGCCAGCGGCAGCACCCGCGCGTGGCGGAGGAAGCGCGGCAGCAGCCGCTCGGGCAGCACCGGCGCCTCCGGGTAGTCGGCAGCCCCAATCACGCGCGCGCCGAGCAACTGGCCGTAGCTCGCGGCGATGTCGCGCTCGGAGACCAGCCCGAGCTGCACCAGCACCGCATCGAGCCGCTGCCCGGATTCCGCGGCCATGCGGCGGCCGCGCTCGATCGTGCGCGCGTCGCAGCGGCCGTCGCCCACCAGCAGCTCCGCCAGCTGCTCCAGCCGGTCCGGCCGCTCGGTCGTGCCTACGTGGTCGTCATACGGGCTCATGGGCGTCCCCCTCCTCGTCAAGCCGGGGCGATTTGGCTCGTGCCGCCTTCCGGCCTAGGAGGCAAGCCCGTGGGACCCGTCGCACTCGTCATCCTAGCACCTTTCGTCGGCAGCTTCCTGGGCGTGCTCGCGCGAAGGCTGCCGCGCGGCGAGAGCATCGTGCGGCCGCGCTCGCAGTGCGAGAGCTGCGGCGCCGCCCTCGGCCCGCGCGAGCTCGTGCCGATCGCAAGCTTCCTCGTCCAGCGCGGCGCCTGCCGGCACTGCCGCGCCCCGATCGCCCGCGACCACCTCCTGATGGAGCTCGCGGCCACGCTCGTGCCGGCCGTGGCGCTGGCCGCCCTGCCCTGGGCCGGCTGGGACGAGCTGCTCGCCGCCAGCGTGCTGGGCTGGGTGCTGCTCGCGCTGGCCGCGATCGACTGGGCGCACTGGATCCTGCCGGACGTGCTCACCCTGCCGCTCCTCCTTGCCGGTCTCGCGGCCACCGCCGCACTCGCACCCGCCGACCTCGCCGACCATCTCGCCGCCGCGCTCGCAGGCGGCGGCGGCCTCGCTCTGGTGGCCCTCGCCTACCGCCGCCTGCGTGGCCGCGACGGGCTCGGTTACGGTGACGTGAAATTGCTCGCCGCCGGCGGCGCCTGGGACGGGCTGGCCTCGCTGCCGCTCGTGCTGGCAGGCGCCGCGGTCGCCGGCCTGGTGCTCGCCGTGGTCCTGCATGGACGACGGCTGGGGCGCGGGAGTGCCGTGCCGTTCGGACCGCCGCTGTGCCTGGCGATCTGGGTGGCCTTCCTCGTGCGGCTCCTGGACACCGGGGCCGGCGCACCGATCTAGTCGCACGCCCCAGCTGACAGGATCACCGCATGCCGTCCCTGCTCGACCCCATCGCGCTCGGCGCGATCGAGGCGCCGAATCGCATCATCATGGCGCCGCTGACCCGCGGACGCGCCACGCGCGAGCACGTGCCGACGCCGTTGATGGTCGAGTACTACACGCAACGGGCGGCAGCCGGCCTGATCATCACGGAAGCCACGGGGATCAGCCGCGAGGGCCTCGGCTGGCCCTACGCGCCGGACATCTGGAACGCGGCACAGGTTGAAGGCTGGAAGCGGGTGGTCGAGGCCGTGCACCAGGCCGGCGGACGCATCGCGGTGCAGCTGTGGCACATGGGGCGGCTCGTGCATCCCGACTTCCTCGATGGCGCGGCGCCCGTCTCGTCGTCGGCCACCACCGCGCCGGCGCAGGCCCACACCTACGACGGAAAAAAGCCCTACGGGCAGGCCCGCGCGCTCCGGCTCGACGAGATCGGCCGCCTGCTCGACGACTACGCGCACGCCGCGCGCAACGCCGTGGCGGCCGGCTTCGACGGCGTCGAGATCCATGCGGCCAATGGCTACCTGATCGACCAGTTCCTGCGCGACGGCGCCAACCAGCGCGACGACGCCTATGGCGGCCCTGTCGAGAACCGCATCCGCCTGCTGCACGAGGTTGCCGAGCGCGTCGCCTCGATCGCCGGCGCGGCACGGACCGGCGTCCGTCTGTCGCCCAACGAGCCGATCCAGGGTGTGGACGACAGCGACCCGCACACGCTGTTCGCCGCCGCAGCCGCCGACCTCGCCGGTCTGAACCTGGCCTTCCTCGAGCTCCGCGAGCCGGGGCCGAAGGGCACGTTCGGCCGCGCGACGCGGGCGCCTGTGGCCCCCGTGATCAAGCAGAATTTCGGCGGCCCGCTCGTGCTGAACTGCGACTATGACAGCGGCAACGGCCAGGAAGCGCTCGACGACGGCCGCGCCGACGCGATCGCGTTCGGGCGCCCCTTCATCGCAAACCCCGACCTGGTCGAGCGGATCCGCCACGGCGCGCCCTTCAACAAGGACGTGCAGTCGACCTGGTACAGCCAGGGCCCTGAGGGCTACACTGACTACCCCACGTTGGGGGCGGCCGTCTGAGAGGAAATGTTGCGGGCGCGGGGCGTTCCTGGTCCCCGTGATCGGGACGAACGCTCGGGCGGCCAGTTCGCAGCCTGGCTCACTGGCCGCGATCACGGGGGCTGGGCCTCGTCCTCGTCGCGCTCGCCATGCCAGAGACAAGCCTGGAGATCCGCGACGGACGGGCATCTTCCGAGAGGGGGCCGGGCCGTGCTTTTCTCGATCACCCGATCACAGGAGAACGACCCATGGACGTCCAGACGATCGACAACCAGTACGCGCAGCTGCAGCAGCAGTCGCAGACCACGGTGCAGGCGCTGCAGACCCTCGGCAACAAGCTGCAGGCCGCGTCCCAGGGCGGTGACCAGCAGGCGCGCGAATGGCTGCTCGACCTGCGCGAGCTGGCGCTGAGCTTCCGCTCCGAACAGGATCAGGTGGCCAGCCTGCTGCAGTCGCTGCACGGCTATGTCGCCAACCAGGCGCAGCAGGTTCAGCAGGCGCCACAGGGCAACTGGGGCGGCAACACCGGCGGGTTCGCGCCGCCGCCGCAGGCCGGCTACCCGCAGCAGCAGG
>CAXTVZ010000232.1:0-5618 GCA_964247685.1 uncultured Acetobacteraceae bacterium | reverse complement strand
CGCGCCGCCTGCTCGCTCCCGCCGCGTCCCGCCTCCGCCGACCATTCCGGCGGCAGCAGACGCGGGTCCCCGTGCAGGATCGCGAACAGCGAGGCCGTCACCTGGCGCGCCTTTTCGGTCATGCGGTTGACCCGCCAGTGCCGGTACATCCGCGCGTGCAGGAAGCGCCGGATCGCGCGGTTCGCTTCCGCCCATTCCTCGTCGAACCCGACCACCGCCTGGCCTGCACCCCGCACATCGTCCGCGTGGCGCGGCGCCAGGCGCTCGAGCCGGCGGCGCGTCTCGACCGTCAGCGCCGAGATCAGCGCGTTAATCACGCGGCGGATCAGCTCGTGGCGAAGCTTCGAGGCGGCGAGATCCGGACCCAGCGCGCGCGCCTGGGCGAGCGCCTCGCGCAGCACCGGCACGTCCTCGAGCTCGTCCACCGTGAACAGCTTGGCGCGGAGCGCGTCGTCGAGATCGTGGCTGTGGTAGGCGATGTCGTCGGCCATGGCCGCGACCTGGGCCTCGGCCGAGGCGTAGCGGTCGAGCTCGAGCGGATGCGCGCGGTCATACTCCCGCATGTACGGAGACGGGCTGGAGATCGGCCCGTTGTGCTTGGCCAGGCCCTCGAGCGTGTCCCAGGTGAGGTTCAGCCCGTCGAACGCCGCGTAACGCGCCTCGAGCTTGGTCACCAGCCGCAGCGCCTGGGTGTTGTGGTCGAAGCCGCCGAACGGGCGCATCGCCTCACGGAGCGCGTCCTCGCCGGCATGGCCGAACGGGGTGTGGCCGAGATCGTGGGCGAGTGCGACCGCCTCGGTCAGGTCCTCGTCGAGCTCGAGCTCTCGCGAGATCGAGCGCGCGATCTGGGCCACCTCGATGCTGTGCGTCAGCCGGGTGCGGAAGAAATCGCCCTCGTGGTTCACGAAGACCTGCGTCTTGTATTGCAGCTTGCGGAAGGCGGCCGAGTGGATGATGCGGTCGCGATCGCGCTGGAACGGCGTGCGCGTGGGGGCCTCGGCTTCGGGGAACAGTCGCGAGCTTCCCGTGGGCGGCTGAACGGCATACGGCGCGCGTGGCATGGGCGAAAGCCTTAGCAGACGGCGAGACCTCCCGCGAGCGCGGGGGCGTTCTCTTTCTTGGGCCTCCCGCCTGCGCCGCGCTGCCGTGCATCGTCGTTCGTTCGGATCCGGACCGACGGCTGCGATGACCCTCACGACCGCTCCGCCACCCACGCCCCTCTGCCACGCGGCCTTCGCCGACGCCCTGGCGCGGTATCGCGCCGGCCGCGCGGACGCCGCGGCCACGCTCTGCCGGCGGATCCTCCGGGAGGCGCCCGATCACGCCGACGCGCTGCACCTGCTCGGCGTGATCGCGCGGGCCGGCGGCCGGGCGGGCCGGGCCTTCGACCTCCTGCGCCGCGCGGTCGCGCGCGACAGCGGCCGCGCCGACTTCCAGATCGATCTCGGCCGCGTCCTGCTCGACCGCGATTGCCCGGACGAGGCGGAACGCTGCTTTCGCGCTGCCCTGGACCTCGATCCCCCGGCCGTCGCGGCCCGGCTGGGTCTCGGCGCCGCGCTGCTGATGCGCGGCGATCCGGCTGCGGCCGCCATCTGCTTGCGCGAAGCGGCGGCTCTCGCGCCTCACGACGCCGCCGCCTGGTCCCATCTCGGGGCAGCCCTGCGCGCGACCGGCGATCTCGCCGCCGCCGAGGCGGCCTGCCGGACCGCACTGACGCTTGCGCCCGGGCATCGCGACGCCCTGGTCAGCCTCGGGCAGATCGCGATGGCGCGCGCCCGCCACGCCGAGGCGGAGGCCGCGTTCCGCCAGGCGCTCGCATCGGCGCCGGCATCGGCGGACGCGCTCGTGGGGCTCGGCCACGCGCTCGTACCGCAGGCGCGCTGGACCGAGGCCGCCTGCTGCTTCCTCGAGGCGCTGCGCCACCATTCCGACCATCCGGCCGCGCTGAACGGGCTCGGCACGGTGCGGACCGGCGGATGGCGCATCGAGGAGGCGCCGTCGATCGCGGTCCGCGCGGCCCGGATCCGGCCCGACGATGCCGACCCGCATGCTGATTTCGGCACGACGAACCGTCCCGCGATGGCCGATGCGGCCTCCGAGGGCGTCGCATCCCTACCGGTGCCGTGACAGGGCGGCCAGGCGCCACCCTTCAAGCCGGCCATGGCCTGCGCTACATATCGGACATGGACCAGATCGCCGCCCTCGCCGCACCACCCTTCGCCCTCTCCGCGGAAGCGGCCGCCCGGATCGGCGAGATCGTGGCCATGCAGCCCGGCGGCCCGGCGCTGCTCCGCGTGGCCGTGCTCGCCGGCGGCTGCTCGGGCTTCCAGTATCGTTTCGAGCTCACCGACGCCGCCGACGCGGAAGATGCGACGATCGAACGCGACGGCGCCCGCGTGGTGGTCGACCCCGCCAGCCTCGACCTTCTGGCCGGCGCCGAGCTCCACTTCTCGGATGCGCTGATGGGGGCGCATTTCACCGTGCGCAACCCGAACGCGACCTCGTCCTGCGGCTGCGGCACGTCGTTCTCGATCGACTGACGCGCGCGCTCGCGTGAAGATCGCCACCTGGAACGTGAACTCGGTGCGCGCCCGCGAGGCGCATGTCGCGCGCTTCCTCGCGCGCGCGCAACCCGACCTCCTGCTGCTCCAGGAGATCAAGTGCGAGGCGCCGCAATTTCCCGCCCTGACGTTCCGCGCCCTCGGCTACGAGGCAGCCGTGGTCGGCCAGAAGAGCTACAACGGTGTGGCGGTGCTGAGCCGCGTCCCGTTCGAGATCCTGCACGAGGCGCTGCCCGGTCTTGCGGAAGAAAAAGCGCAGGCGAGGTTCGTGTCCGTTCGCGCGGCGGGGATCACGGTCGGCAACCTGTACCTGCCGAATGGCAATTCCGGCGGCGCCGACGGCTACGAGGCCAAGCTGCGCTGGATGGAAGCGCTGCGGGCGCATGCCGCCGACCTGCTCGCGTCGGACACCCCGCTGGTTCTCGCCGGCGACTACAATGTCTGCCCCACCGACGCCGATTTCGCGCCCGGCACCATGCCGGCGACCGACGCGCTGGTCCGCCCCGAAACGCGCACGCGCTTCCGCGGCCTGCTCTGGACCGGACTGACCGACGCGGTCCGCGCGCTGCACCCGAACGACCGCATCTGGACCTTCTGGGACTACCAGGCCGGCGCCTGGCCACGCGATCTCGGCCTAAGGATCGACCACGCGCTGCTGTCGCCGACGCTCGCGGAACGCCTGGTCAGCTGCACGGTTGACCGGATCCCGCGCGGCGAGGACCAGCCTTCCGACCACACGCCGCTGATCGTGGAGATCGCCGATGCCTGAGACCCGCCTGCTTCTCCTCGCCGGCCTGGTGCTCGCCCTCGCCGCCTGCTCGTCCTCGAGCGGCGGCAGCGGGGGATCGGAGCCATCCCGGACCTACATCATCGCGCCGAACGGACAGGCGGTGCCGACGACCACACCGCCGGGCGGGAACAGCGAGGGCGGGACGTCGCCGTAAGACCAGCGCCGCCATGCGCACCACCCCTCCGGAGGGAAGGCCCTCCTGACGAGCCACAGTAAAGGGGTCTGGGGCCAAGGCCCCAGCGGGTCCAGGGCAGCGCCCTGGTCTTATATCCGACATGCCCCGCCGGCCAGCCGCGCCGCCTGCCCCATAGCCTGCCCCGCAAATACCACCAGGAATGGCGACGCACGCAGTCCCGCCGCCCGCAGCGCCTCCACCGTCCAGGTGTTGCAGGTGTTCAGCCCGGAATATCCCGGCCGCGCCGCGAAGAAGACCCCGCCCGCGAAGAACGCCGACCCGATCGGCTCCGGAGCCCCGCCCGCTCCGTGCGCGAACGTGTCCCACACGAACTGGTCCAGCCGGTCGCGCTGCGAGGGCGCGAGCGGGATCGTGGCGATCGTGCCGCCGTCGTCATAGGCGCGCACCGGGGCGGCCGAGAGCCCCGCCACCAGCAGCACCGCGTCACCCGGCAGCGGCCCCACCAGGTAGTCGCCCAACCCGCGCGCGGGCGAGGTCATGAAGGTGCGCTTGCCGAAACCCACCAGCAGCACGCGCATCCCCGGGAAAAACCGGCGGAACCACGCGAGCCCGCCCGTCAGCCCGTCGGCCGGCAAAGCAAGGTCGGTGTGCCAGCCATGATCCACCACCTGCACGCTGAGCGGCGCGGGCAGGCCAGGGTCGCAGGCCGGCAGAGCCTCCGTGGCACAACCGGCGAGCAGGGCAACGCTGCCGACGGCGGCGAGGCGAAGGAGCAGTCGGACACGCGCCATCGCCGCGGAAGGAGCCCGCCTCTGCGCCACCCGTCAAGCGCGACCCGAAGCACGGTGCCGATGCTATCCTCGACCCGGAACATCCCGATCCCGGAGGCGGACCATGACCGACGAAACAGAGACGCGCACGGGTCAATGCCATTGCGGCGCCGTGCGCTTCGCGGCGACGCTGAGCCGCGGCTTCGACACCATTCTCCGCTGCACCTGCTCCTACTGCCGCATGCGCGGCGCCGTGGTGGTGTTCGCGCAAACCGGCGGGGTGACCTTCATCCGCGGCGAGGAGACCCTGACGAGCTACCGGTTCAACACGGGCGCGGCGCAGCACTTCTTCTGCTCGGTCTGCGGGATCTACACGCATCATCAGCGCCGCTCCGACCCGGCGCAGTACGGCGTCAACGTCGCCTGTCTCGACGGGGTGAGCCCGTTCGACTTCGCCGAGGTGCCGGTCTTCGACGGCGTCGGGCATCCCGCCGACACCGACATCCAACGGCGGGCGGGCACGCTGCGGTTCGAGCCGGCCGAGTAGCCTGCCGCGACCTCCGATCTGGCGATCGCGCTCGCCTCCGCTGGCGCGACGTCCTATGTCCTGCGGAACGACCGGCGCTTCCGAGGACCTCGCTTATGCCCGCCTATCGCTCCCGCACCAGCACGCATGGCCGCAACATGGCCGGTGCCCGCGCGCTCTGGCGCGCGACCGGCATGACGGACGGGGATTTCGGCAAGCCGATCGTGGCGATCGCCAACTCGTTCACCCAGTTCGTGCCGGGCCACGTGCACCTGAAGGATCTCGGCCAGCTGGTGGCGGGCGAGGTGCATGCCGCCGGTGGGGTGGCCAAGGAGTTCAACACGATCGCGGTCGATGACGGCATCGCGATGGGCCATGGGGGGATGCTCTACTCGCTGCCCTCGCGCGAGCTGATCGCCGACGCGGTCGAGTACATGGTCGAGGCCCACTGCGCCGACGCGCTCGTCTGCATTTCCAATTGTGACAAGATCACGCCCGGCATGCTGATGGCGGCGATGCGGCTGAACATCCCCACCGTGTTCGTCTCCGGCGGCCCGATGGAAGCGGGCAAGATCGTCCGCAATGGCAAGACCGAGCGCGCCGACCTGATCACCGCGATGGTGGCGGGCGCCGACGCCCGCGTCACCGATGCCGAGAGCGAGGTGATGGAGCGCTCGGCGTGTCCCACCTGCGGCTCGTGCTCGGGGATGTTCACGGCCAACTCGATGAACTGCCTGACCGAGGCGCTGGGCCTGGCGCTGCCTGGCAACGGCTCGGCGCTCGCCACCCACGCCGACCGCAAGCGGCTGTTCGTCGAAGCCGGCTGGCTGATCGT
>CAXTVZ010000231.1:0-5656 GCA_964247685.1 uncultured Acetobacteraceae bacterium | reverse complement strand
GGGTTCCAAGGGACGACTGTCCCTTGGCGGGTCCAGGGCAGAGCCCTGGCCTTTCGACGAACGCCAAATTGTCATTGACGTAGACTTTCACGCAGGTTTTTCACGCCGACCGCCCACTTCCCCGATCCCGGTGGATCACAGGGCCCAGCTCGAACGGCCTTGACGCTGCGCTTTCGCGCGCATCATCCTGCGTTACAACAGGTCTGGCCGATTGAGCGATACCACACATCTGCCGAGGCCGCCTTTCGCAGCCCAGAAGCCCGGTGACCTCGCCACGTTGATGGCGCTGCGTCGCAATCCTCTCGAGCTCTGGGGTCCACCGGCGTATCGCGAGGGGGTGCTGGAAGGCAGTTTTCTCGGCCGCCCGCATGTCCTGGTGAACGACCCCGAGGCGATCCATCGCGTGATGGTCGCCAATGTCGGCAACTATGTGCGCGATCGGGCGACGCGCCGCATCATGCAGCCGGTGTTCGGCGAGAGCCTGTTCCTCGCCGAGGGCGAGAGCTGGCGCTCGCAGCGCCGCATGATCGCGCCGGCGATGGCGCCGCGCGCGCTGACCCTGCTCGCGCGCTACGTGGCGCAGGAATCCGCGATCACCGAGGCGGCTCTGGCGGACAGCACCGGACGCCTGGTCGAGCTCCTGCCGGTGATGCAGGAGCTGGCTCTGGGCATCGCCGGCCGCTCGATGTTCTCGCTCGAGATGGCCCATCGCGGGGCCGAGCTCCGCCGGCTCCTGGTGCATTTCCGCGAGACCCTGTCGCAGCCGACCGCGTCCGACCTCCTGCTCCGCCCCGAAAACGAGCTCAGCCCCACCGACCACCGGCGCGCCGCCTTCCGCGCCGAATGGACCGCGTTCGTCGACGCGCTGATCGCCGAGCGCGACGTGGCCGGCCGTGCGGAGGGGGCACCGCGCGACCTGCTCGACATGCTCGCCTGCGCGCGCGACGCCGAGACGGGTGCCGCTCTCGACCCGGCGACGCTGCGCGACGACGTCGCCACCATGATCCTGGCCGGCCACGAGACCACGGCGGTGACGCTGTTCTGGTCGTGCTTCCTGTTCGGCCACTTCCCCGCGTGGCAGGAGGAGCTCGCAGCCGAGGCGGCCCCTCTCGATCTCTCGCCCGAGGGAGCGGCGGCGGCCATCCCGAGCCTCGTGCGCCTGCGCCGCCACGTGGACGAGACGCTCCGCCTCTACCCGCCGGCCTTCCTGATCACCCGCGAGGCGCTCGACGCCGACGAGCTCGGCGGCCACGCGGTCGCCGCCGGCGCGCTGGTCACGATCTCGCCCTTCGTCGTGCACCGCCACGAGCGGCACTGGCACGATCCCGATCGCTTCGACGCGGAACGTTTCGCCGCGGGGCCGCCGGCGCGCTACACCTACCTGCCGTTCGGCGCCGGCCCGCGGGTCTGCATCGGCGCGAGCTTCGCGCTCACCGAGGTGGTGGTGGTGCTCGGGCGGCTGCTTCAGCGCTTCCACGTCGAGCTCGCCCCCGGCTACCGTGACGTGCGGCCGTTCGGCTCGGTCACCACGCATCCCGACCGGAAGGTCGACTTCATCCTGCGCCGGCGCGCGGCACGTTGAGCCCGTGACGGGCGCCCGGTCGCGCCCATCCCCGCGAACCGCGCCGCCGTCGCGAAATCGAGCAACGAGTCGGTGATGTATGATTGACGGCATGGCCTCCGGGCCTGGAAACTCCGCTGTTACGTGACTGATCCCTGACCAGATCGCCCTCTGGACCAGATCGCCCCTGTACGGAGACGGACATGCCGGACAACGCCTCACAGGACGACCTTCCGCCGCGCGACGAGATCGTGGCGATCCTCGCGCGCGAGACGGCCATCGACCTGAACCGTTTCGCCCCCGACACCAAGCTCACCGACCTCGACATCGCCTCGATCGATCTCGTCCAGGCGATCTTCGCCATCGAGACCAGGTTCGACATCGAGATCCCCCCCGGCATCGAGGGCCAGGATGCCACCGTCGAGGATCTCATCCAGCACATCCTGGCGCTGATCGAGAAGCGCCGCGCCTCCGCGGGAGCGACCTAGATCACCTCGCGCGCGCCGAATGGGGTCCCGCGCCGTCGGGTTGCCGTCACCGGCCTCGGCGTCGTCTGCGCGACCGCGCCGGACGTCCCGAGCTTTGCCGAGGCGCTCTTCGCGGGGCGCTCCGGCATCACGCCGCTCCAGGGCGAGTTCCTGCCGCGCGACCGGCTGACCGTCTCCACCGCGGCGCAGATCCACGGCGACTTCTCGGCCCATTTCGACCGCAGGCAGCTGATCCAGCTCGACCGGGTCTGCCAGATGGCGTTGATCGCCGGGCGCCAGGCCTGGGCGCAGTCGGACCCGCGTCCGGAGCCCACGCGCGCCGGCGCCATCCTCGGCGCATCGGTGGGGCTCGAGACCTTCGACGAGCAGGCCCGCGCGCTCTACGCCGAAAACGCTCGTCGCCTGACGCCGATGACCGTGCCGCGCATCATGCCCAACGCGCCCGCGAGCTGGTGCGCCATGACGTTCGGCCTGCAGGGGCCGACCTTCAGCGTGGGCTCGGCCTGTGCCTCGTCCAACCATTCGATCGGGCTCGCCGCCGGGATGATCCGCGCCGGCATGGCGGACGTGATGATGGCGGGCGGCTCCGATGCGTCGATGACGCTGGGCTTCCTCAAGGCCTGGGACGCGCTCCGCGTGCTCAGCCCCGATGTCTGCCGCCCGTTCTCCCGCGACCGGCCGGGCGTGGTGCTGGGCGAGGGCGCCGGGATCCTGGTCCTGGAGGACTGGGACCGGGCAGAGGCCCGCGGCGCCACGATCCTGGCGGAGATCCTCGGCTTCGGCATGACGGCGGATGCGGGCGACCTGCTGGCGCCGGACCGCGGGGGCGCGCTCCGTGCGATGCAGGGGGCGCTCGACGAGGGCGGCCTCACCGCCGACCACGTCGACTACGTCAACGCACATGGAACCGGCACGAAGCTCAACGACCTGACCGAGTCTGCGGCGCTCGGCGACCTGTTCGGCGAGCGGCTCGCGCGCGTGCCCGTCACGTCGACCAAGTCGATGGTCGGCCACACGCTGAACGCCGCGGGCGCGGTCGAGGCGGTTGCCACCATCATCGCATTGCGCGAGGGCCGGATCCCGCCCACGATCGGCTTCCTCGCCCCCGATCCCGAGTGCCCGGTGGATTGCGTTCCCAACGCGGCGCGCCACATGCCGATCGCCGTGGCACTCTCGAACTCCTTCGCGTTCGGCGGGCTGAACGCCACTCTCGCGATCGGACGTGCGTCATAACCACAGCCTGCATCAATCGCATCGGCACCGCGGTTCCCGCCCACGAGATCCACGATTACTTCCGCCAGTTCGCCACGGGCCTGCTGACCGACGAGCGGACCCGCTCGACGTTCGAGCGCATGGCCGACCGCGCCGGCATCGCCCATCGCTACTCGGTGTTCGCTCCCGGCGACCTCGCGCGCGGCGAGATCGACGTGGGCGGGTTCTACCGACGCGGCGAGTTCCCCTCGACGGGCGCCCGCATGGCGCAGTACGAGGCGCACGCGTTGTCGCTCGCACTCGCCGCCGTGGGCGACCTCGGGCTCGACGCGGACGAGTGCGGCCGCATCACCCATCTCGTGGTCGCCTCCTGCACCGGCTTTTCCGCCCCCGGCCTCGACCTGCAGCTCGCCGCGGCGCTCGGGCTGAGCGCGGATGTCGAGCGCACGATCGTGGGGTTCATGGGGTGCTCGGCGGCGGTGCCCGCACTCCGCTGTGCGCGCAACGCCGTGCTGGCCGATCCGTCCGCGCGCGTGCTGGTGGTCAATCTGGAGCTCTGCACGCTGCACATGCAGGAGACCGCCGAGCTCGAACCTGCGCTCTCGGCGCTGCTGTTCGCCGACGGTGGGAGTGCGGCACTCGTCACCGCCGACGCGGACGGTGTCGCGATCGACGACTTCCGCGCGGCCGTGATCCCCGGCACCGCCGACCACATCACCTGGCACATCGGCGATGGCGGGTTCCTGATGCATCTCTCCGGCCACGTTCCCGGCCGGATCGTCTCGCTGCTGCGCGACGACCTCGCACGCTCGGACGCGGGCGGCCTGCTGCGCGGCGCCGGCACCCAGGCGATCCGCCACTGGGCGATCCATGCCGGCGGCCGCTCGGTGCTGGACGCGGTCGAGGTGGGCCTCGCACTGGGCCGCGACGCGTTGGCCCATTCCCGCGCCGTGCTGCACGATTACGGGAACATGTCGTCGGCCACCGTGATGTTCGTGCTGCGCCGCATGCTCGACAGCTTCGAGGACGGGCCGGGCTTGGCGATGGCGTTCGGCCCCGGCATGGTGGCCGAGACGTTCCGGTTCCGCCTGCGCCCATGAACCGGGGCCCGTGATGGATCTCTCCCGCCGCGCGGTGCTCACCGAGCGGATGGATGCGCCCGACCTGCCGGTGGCCGAATACGAGGCCGTGCTCCGCGACCTCGAGCGGGTCAACCGTCTCACCCGCACGCACGCGCCCACGCTGGCCTGGCTCGAGCGCGCGGCGATCCGCGTGCCGCCCGGCCGGCCGATCGCGATCCTGGACGTCGCCTGCGGCCGTGGCGACCTGCTGCGCGCGGTGGCCCACCGCTTCGCGCGCGCGGGCCGCCCGGTCCGCCTCGAGGGCATCGACCTCAACCCGCGCAGCACGGAAGCGGCGACGCGGCTCGGCGGTCCGATCAGCTACCGGACGGGCGACGTGTTCGCGGATCGGCCCGCGCCGAAGCCGGACTTCATCGTCAGCTCCCAGTTCACCCACCACCTGACGGACGACGAGGTGGTGCGCTTCCTGGCCTGGTCCGAGGCCAGCAGCGTGCATGGCTGGTTCATCTCCGACCTGCATCGCCGGCGCTTCAGCTATTGGGGGTTCCGCCTCCTGTGCCGGGTGGCGTTCTGGCATCCGATCGTGCGGACCGACGGCACCGCCTCGATCGCGCGCTCGTTCCGCCCCGACGAGTGGCGCGCGCTGCTCCGGCGCGCGAGGATCCGCGGTGCCGCCATCACCACGCATGTTCCGTCGCGTCTCTGCGTCGGCCGGCTGAAATGAACCGAGTCACGATCGCCGGCGGCGGTCTCGCGGGTGCTGCCGCCGCCTGCCACCTGGCGCGCGCGGGCCTGCGTGTCACCCTGTTCGAGCGCGCCCCCGCACCCGCCCACAAGATCTGCGGTGAGTTCCTGAGCCCGCGCGCCCAGCGCGAGCTGGCTGGGCTGGGGATCGACCTCGCAGGCCTTGGCGCGCATCGGATCGACCGGCTGCGCCTCGTCCGCGGCAAGTGGCGCGCGGATGTCCGCCTTCCCTTCGTGGCCGCCGGGCTCACGCGGCGCCGCCTGGACGAGGCGCTGCTGCGACAGGCGGCAGCCAGCGGGGCCGCCATCCACCGTGGCCAGGCCTTCGTCGCACCCGATGCCGCCCCGGTCTTCCTCGCCACCGGTAAGCACGAGCTCCGCGGCCATCCCCGCGCCGAGGCGCCCCCCGATCTGATCGGCTTCAAGACCTATCTGCGGCTGCGACCGGGGGCGGAGGCGCGTGTCCGGCACACGATTGAGCTGCATCTGTTCGCCGACGGCTATGCCGGCCTGCAGCTCGTCGAGCACGCCGCCAATCTCTGCCTGATGGTCACCCGCGCGCGCCTGCA
>CAXTVZ010000230.1:0-5687 GCA_964247685.1 uncultured Acetobacteraceae bacterium | reverse complement strand
CTCGCCCATGCCGTGCAGGCACTGGAACTCGTACTGGCCGGGATGGAAGTCGGGGCCGGCCATCGCGTGGATGGAGGCCACCGTGCGGGCGTTGTGGGTGGCGAACTGGCCGAACACCGCGTCGGGGGCGGCGAGCATTTTTCGCGCGCAGGCGAGGTACGACACGTCGGTGTGCTGCTTGCGGGTGAACACGGGGAAATCGGAAAACCCGTCCACCTGGGCGCGCTTGATCTCGCTGTCCCAGTAGGCGCCCTTCACCAGGCGGATCATCAGCCGGTGGCCCGACCGCCGGCCGAGATCGGTCAGCCAGTCGATCACCGCGGGCGCGCGCTTGCCGTAGGCCTGCACCACGAAGCCGATGCCGTCCCAGCCGGCCAGCGACGGAGCCAGGCAGAGCGCCTCGACCAGGTCGAGCGAGAGCTCGAGCCGGTCGGCCTCCTCGGCGTCGATGTTGAAGCCAATGTTGTAGCCGCGGGCGAGTGCCGCGAGCCGCAGCAAGCGGGGCAGCAGCTCGCGCATCACGCGCTCGCGCTGCCCGCGTGTGTAGCGCGGGTGCAGGGCCGAGAGCTTCACCGAGATCCCCGGGCCGCCATGCAGCCCCCGCCCGGCGGCGGCCGCCCCGATCGCGTGGATCGCGCGCTCGTAGTCGCGGTAGTAGCGGTCGGCGTCGTTGGCGGTGACGGCGGCCTCGCCGAGCATGTCGTAGGAGTGGCGGTAGCCGCGCCGGGCCAGACGCCGGGACGCGCGCAGGGCGTCGCCGATCCGCTCGCCGGCCACGAAATGCCGGCCCATGCCGCGCATCGCGAGCTCGACGGCGCCCCGGACCAGCGGGGCACCCAGGCGCGTGGTGGCGAGCGGGCCGGCGAGCAGCAGCCCGGCGGTCGCGGCGTTGACGGCCAGCGGTCGGACGCGGCCGAGATGGGCGCGCCAGTCGGCGTGGGCGAGCTTGTCGCGGATCAGCAGGTCGCGCGTGGCCGCGTCGGGCACGCGCAGCAGCGCCTCGGCGAGCGACATCAGTGCCACGCCCTCGGGCGTGGACAGGTCGTATTCGCGGAGCAGCCCGTCCACCAGCCCGCAGCCCCCGCGCCGGCGGAGCGCCTCGACCAGCCGCGTTGCCAGCGCCGTCGCGTGTTCCTGCTCGGCCGCGGACAAGGTCGCGGGCCCGAGCAGCGCCTCGACGCAGTCCGCCTCGGGCGCGCGGGTGTGGCGGGTGATCGCGTCGCGCAGCGCACCCTGCGGCCGCACCGCCTCCCGGAAGGCGGCGAACGGCGCCGGCAGGTCGATGATGTCCTGGCTCATGGAGGGCGTCCGCCTGCGGAGAAACGGAGTGGTAGCGGCAACACAGGCGAAGATGCTCTGTTTGTCGCGGGGCTTGGCCGAACGATCCGCGGCCGGAACGCGGCCATGAGCCTGAACGTTCGGCGGATGATGGACGAGGTCGATCGACGCATCCTCCGGCTGCTGCAGCGCGACGGCCGGATCAGCAACGTGGAGCTTGCCCGGCGCGCCCATCTGAGCCCGGCCGCGACCCATGAGCGGGTGCGCAAGCTCCAGGCCGAGGGCGTGATCGAGGGCTACGCGGTGCGGCTGAACCCGGCCCGCGTCGGTCGCGCCCTGCTGGTGTTCATGCAGATCACCCTCGAGAGCACGAGCGAGGAGCTGTTCGACCGCTTCTCCCGCGCGGTCGCGGGCGCCCCCGAGATCCTCGAATGCCACATGGTGGCGGGCGGGTTCGACTACCTGATCAAGGTTCGGGTGCGCGACATGGACGCGTTCCGCGAGTTCCTCGGGCGCACGCTGTCGTCGCTGCCGGGCATACGGCAGACGCACACCTATACGGTGATGGAGGAGGTGAAGAACACGACCGATCTGCCGGTTTGAGTGGAAGGAAGACCAGGGCTCTGCCCCGGACCCGCTGGGGCCTTGGCCCCAGACCCCGGTTCTTTAAGGGTTTCCCGGGTTTGACGCGCGCGGGCGCGGACGGGTACCCGTGTCCCCATGCGGATCGGTGTCGCGGGGATGAACGGGCGTGTCGGGCTGCTGCTGCGCGACGCGATCCCGCGCGCCGGCGCCGAGTTCGCGGGCGGCACGGTGCGGCCGGGTGCGGTACTGCCGGCGGGGGGCGTCGCCGACATCGCGGCGCTGGCGGCGATCTCCGACGTGGTGGTCGACTTCACGCCGGCGGGTGCGACGGTCTTGCACGCGGCGGTGCTGGCGGAGGCGGGCACCGCCTGGGTGATCGGCACCACGGGCCTCGACGACGCGGCCGAGCTTGCGATTGATGCGGCGGCCGCACGCATCGCCGTGGTGCAGGCGCCGAATTTTTCCCCCGGCGTGAACCTGTTGCTGGCGCTGGCGAATCGGCTGGCGGGCGCGCTTGACCCGGCGGACTACGACGCCGAGATCGTGGAGATGCACCACCGCGCCAAGCGTGACGCGCCTTCAGGCACGGCGCTGGCGATCGGGCGCGCGGTGGCCGCGGGCCGCGGTCAGGTGTTCGACGACGTCGCCATCCTCTCCCGCGCCGGCGACACGGGCGCGCGGCCGCCGGGTGCGATCGGCTTTGCCGCACTGCGCGGCGGCGCAGTGGTGGGCGAGCACACGCTCCTGTTCACCTCGGGCGCGGAGCAGATCATCCTGGGCGACCGGGTGTTCGACCGGCGCGTCTTCGCCATGGGCGCGGTCCGCGCGGCACTCTGGACCGCGGGACGGCCGCCCGGCCGCTACGGAATGGCGCATGTGCTGGGGTTCGCCGATCCCTGAACGTGGGTCTGCTTGACCCACGCTCATGTTTCGGCCACTCACACCGACCCCGGCGGCATCCCCCCTCCCCTCGTTCCGTACGGGTCTCGCGACAAGAGGATGATCCATGCGCGACAAGGGCAGCTTCCTGTTCACGTCCGAATCCGTGGCCGACGGACACCCCGACAAGGTGGCCGACCGGATCTCGGACACGGTGCTGGACGCGTATCTCACCGCCGATCCGGAAGCCCGCGTCGCCTGCGAAACGCTCGTCACCACCAACCGCATCGTGCTGGCGGGCGAGGTGCGCGGCCCCGAGAGCGTGCTGGCCGGGCTCGAGGAGCGGGTGCGCGCGGCGGTGCGCGACATCGGCTACGACCAGCGGGGGTTCACCTGGCGCGACCAGACGAGCTTCGAGTGCCACCTGCACGCGCAGTCGGCCGACATCGCGGTGGGCGTGGACGCGGCCGGCAATAAGGACGAGGGCGCGGGCGACCAGGGCATCATGTTCGGCTTCGCGACCGACGAGACGCCCGACCTGATGCCGGCGCCGCTCCATTACGCGCACCGCATCCTGCACGAGCTCCGCGCGCTGCGGGTGGCCGGCGGGCACGGGCTGCAGCCGGACGCGAAAAGCCAGGTCACGCTGCGCTACGAGGACGGCGTGCCGGTGGCGGCGAGCTCGGTCGTGGTCTCGACCCAGCATGACGAGGGCGTCAGCCAGGAGGCGCTGCGGGCCACGATCGCGGGCGTGGTCGAGCGCGTACTTCCCCGCGGCTGGATGCCGGCGGCGGACGAGCTCTACGTGAACCCCACGGGCATCTTCGTGATCGGCGGCCCGGACGGCGACGCCGGGCTCACCGGCCGCAAGATCATCGTCGACACCTATGGCGGTGCGGCCCCGCACGGCGGCGGCGCGTTCTCGGGCAAGGACCCGACCAAGGTGGACCGGTCGGCGGCCTATGCGTGCCGGTATCTGGCGAAGAACGTGGTGGCGGCGGGCCTGGCCTCGCGCTGCACGCTGCAGATCTCGTATGCGATCGGCGTGTCGCAGCCGCTCTCGGTCTATGTGGAGCTCCACGGCACCGGCCAGGACGTGGACGAGGCCCGCCTCGAGCGCACGCTGCGCGAGGTGCTGGACCTGTCGCCGCGGGGCATCCGGCGCGCGCTGCGGCTGAACCGGCCGATCTATGCGCAGAGCAGCGCCTACGGGCATTTCGGCCGCGTGCCGGACGAGGCGCGCGACGACTTCACCTGGGAGCGCACCGACCTCGTGGACGAGCTCCGCCGCGCCTTCGCTCGTTGAGAAAGGCGGGGAGAAAGGCGGAGCGCTGAACGAGGAGCCCCGCGCGCAGCCCGCGCGGCTCTACGGACGGCAGAGCGGCCACAAGCTCCGCCCGCGCCAGCTGCGTCTGCTCGAGGCCGCACTGCCGCGCCTGCGTTTTCCGATCGAGCTTGCCGCCGATCCGGGTGCCGCATTCGCGGCTCGGCCGGAGAAGCTGCTGCTGGAGATCGGCTTCGGCGGCGGCGAGCATGCCGAGGCGATCGCGGCGACCCGGTCGGACAGCGGATTGATCGCAGCGGAAGTGTTCAGCAACGGGATCTGCTCGCTGCTGTCGCGCCTGGTGCCGGAGGGTGCGGAGGAGACCGCGCCGCCGCCCGCCAATCTCCGCCTGTGGGACGCCGACGCGCGCACGCTGGTGGCCGCCCTGCCCGACCGCGCGCTCGCCGGCGTGTTCCTGATGTTTCCCGACCCCTGGCCCAAGGCGCGCCACGCCAAGCGGCGCTTCGTGCATCCGGCCAATATCGCGGCCCTCGCGCGCGTGATGGCGCCGGGTGCCGAATGGCGGGTCGCGAGCGACGATCCCACCTACCAGGAGTGGGTCGCCACCGTGATGGCCGAGCAGGACGCGTTCGAAGTGCTGCCGCCCGCGACGATGCGGCCGGAAGGCTGGCCGCCCACGCGCTACGAGGCCAAGGCGCGCCAGGCCGGCCGCAGGCCGCTCTACTGGCACTTCACCCGGCGGAGATGATCACCCGCAGGGGTGCGGTCGCGTCCCGCACCATCAGCGGTGCCACGCCGGCCGGATCGCCGTCCGCCTGGGCGGGGTATCCGCCGCCGATCTCGACCACGGCGGCGCGCACCACCTCGAGACTCGCGGTCTGGGGCAGCCGGTCCAGCGCCAGCGCCGCCCCGTAGCCGAGGGCTGCGCGCGCGCCGGTGTGGCGGAAGAGGGCCACCGAGAAGCCGGGATCGGTGTCACGCGCCTCGGGCGCGATCGTGTAGGGGCCGCCATAGAGCCGGCCCTTGCTCACCACGACGCTGGCCGCCTCGGTCGCCACCCCGTCGATCGTCACGGGGATGGGCTGGTAGCCGTAGCGGGGGATCTCGCGCAGGGTCTGCAGCACGTAGGCCTGCCGTCCGATGGCGCGCTTCAGCCGCCGGTTCACCCGGTGCACCACCTGGGCGTCGAGGCCCACGCCGAGCATCTGCACGAACAGGCGGCTGCCATGGGTGTTCTCGGCCATGCCGGGCCAGAGCGGGCGGGTGCGGCCGAAGGCGAGGGTGGCCGCGAGCGCGCGCGGGTCGGGCGGCAAGGCGAGCTCGAGGGCAAGCACGTTGGCGGTGCCGAGCGGGATGATGCCGAGCGACGCGTCGGTGCCGAGGAGGCCGGCCGCCACCTCGGCGATGGTGCCGTCACCGCCGGCAGCGACCACCAGGCGCTCGCCGGACGCCACCGCCTCGCGGGCGAGCGTGGTTGCGTGGCCGCTGGACTGGGTTTCGGCGATCTGGGGGCGCAAGCCGTTGGCGATGAGAACGTCCATGACGCGCCAGAGCGAGGCGATGCGGCGGCGGCCGGCGGTGGGGTTGTAGATGATGATCAAAGGCCAGGGGCTCCGCCCCTGGACCCCGCTGGGGCCTTGGCCCCAGACCCCTTTACATT
>CAXTVZ010000229.1:0-5690 GCA_964247685.1 uncultured Acetobacteraceae bacterium | reverse complement strand
GGTTCCAAGGGACGACCGTCCCTTGGCGGGTCCAGGGCAGAGCCCTGGCCTTCCTACCTGCGCCGCCGCCCATCCGGCAGCTTCGTCACCACCAGCGTCGTCAGGCGCGCACCACCTTCGAGCACCAGCGGCGCATCGGCGCCCGCCGTCACCCCGACCGGAACATCGATCGTGGTGCGCGTCACCGCGGCGCAATCCACGCCGGGCCTGTCGATGCAGCCGACCCGGAGCTGTCCCGCGCGGCGCAGCCGGCGGACGATCGCGTGGCGCCGCGCCTCGCCGTTATAGGCGAAGCCGAACGGTGTGGGCGCGCCGCTCGGCGCCATGCCCTCCACCCGGAAGATCGCGGGCCAGACGTCCCAGTAGGCGCCGGCGACTCCATCGAGATGCCGCGACAGAATGGCGGACGCGACCGTCCCGGACATCCCGCGCCACTCCGGCGCCATGATCTCGTCCGCGCCGGCCGGCTGGGGGCCGAGATGAACCGCGGCGAGCTCCAGCAGGAGTGCCGCGGCGGCGGTGCCACAGCATTCCCGGGCGAAGCGGCTCACCCGGAGCGTCTGGACGATGCGTTCGATCGCGAGCCCGCCGAGGCTCGCGGCCAGGATGTAGTCCGGTGCGAGGTAGCGAGGATGGGCGTAGTTGATGACGACCCAGTCGCTCAGCGCGGTCGCGACGAAGCTCGCGCCGACCGTCGCCACCAGCACCCCGTCGCCGGTGAGACGCAGCCGCGCGCGCGCGTCGCGCCGGCCGAGGACGTTGCTCGCGGTCGCCAGCGCGAGGGCGATCCAGAAGCAGCGCCCGGCCGGCCCGACCAGGTAGCCTCCATACACGCGCAGACCCACCAGCGAATGGCCGAAGCCGCCGATCCGCGGGGCGGCGGACGGGGCGCAGAGCTTCATGGCGGCGATCGTGGCGGTCAGTGCCAGCGCGCTCGCGAGCGCGAACTCGATCGCCACCCGCGAACGCGCCAGCACGCAGAGCCCGACGGCGAGCGGCGCGACCTCGATCGCCAGCGATACGTTCTGGAGAAAGGCCGCGACCGCCAGTGCCACCCCGGCGATCCGCCACCACCACCTCGCCTGCGCGGCGTCGGCCGGCATCGACACCGCGCGACGGAACGCCAGCACCGCGAACCCGGCGAGCGTGAACGAGGTCCCGAACGGGCTGGTCTGCGTCAGCGCCTCGAGGATGATCCGGTAGGGGGCGCAGGCGAGGAACAGCAGCGCCGACAGGATGGTCGCGCGCGCCACCGAGAACCGCTCCTCGCGCGCGCTCAGCAGTGCGCAGGCGAACAAGGGAGCCGCGAGGCCCAGCACGATGCGGGCGACCAGCTGCGCATCGGCGTTGGCCACCGGGTTCCGGATCGGCGAGGCCAGCAGCGGCAGGATGTTGGCGAAGCGCGCCTGGCCCCAGTAGAACAGTGTCACGCGCTGCAGCGACATGATCGTCTCGAGCAGCCCGTCCGCGTTCTGCGACAGCGGCACCCGCAGCAGCACCAGCCCGACCGCGGCCGGGAACGCCAGCAGGCACAGGATCCGCATCCCGCGCGCCCGCGTCGTCGGGCCCGGCTCGGCCGGCGCCGACGTGGCGGGAGACGCCCGCACGCGGCGGCCGATGCCGGTGTCTGCCAGGGGCTGAGGCATGTGGGCGCTTCCATGTGTCGGTCGGCCCGCCACGGTCTCGGCGGTCCGGGCGGCACGGCGGTCCGGGTCGCGGGCCGCCTGCGTGATGGCCGACGGAGTAAGCAGATCGACGGTGGTTTGCCAATCGCGCCACTGCCGGATGCGGACCGCGCCATGCGCCGCCTTGGCGAAGCGCCGCGCGGCCGTTAGAGGAACGCCGCCGACCATCCCCCTCCCGCACGATCTCCGGAAGGCCGCCATGCCATCACCCGTCCGGACGCGCTTCTCCACTGCGGTGCTGCGTGATCACGCGGGCTACCTGCTGGCGGCCGCGATCGGGATCTGGGCCGCGCTCGACGCCTTTCCGCTCCGGGACCTGCTCGGCCGGCTGCCTCCGGGGATCCCACCCGGCGCAGATGGCCTCCAGCACATCGCCGGCCAGCTCTATTTCCTGGCCGAGCCCTGGCACTGGCCGCTGCTCACGGTGCACCGCCTCGACCCGCCGCATGGCGTCAATATCGGGCTGACCGACAGCATCCCGCTCGAAGCCGTGCTGCTGAAGCTGCTGCATCCGATGGTGCCGCGGGTCCAGGAGGGGATCGGGCCATGGCTGGGTGCCGCCTGGGCGCTGCAGCCGATCGCCGCGGTGTATGCGCTGCGCGGCACCGGCGAGCGGGGGCTGGCCGCCGGTGTTGCGGTCGCTGTGATGGCAAGTGCCATGCCGACCTTCCTCGTCCGCGCGGGGCACGAGGCGCTCGACGGACATTTCCTGCTGCTCCTGGCCCTCGGCCTCTATCTGCGCGCGACGCGGCCTGAGGCGGGACGAGGTCCGATCGCGATGCTGTCGCTGCTGGTGACACTCTCGCTGTTCGTCCACCCGTACCTGATGGCCATGGTGGCGGCGATCGCGGTCGCGGCGCCAACGACGCTGGCCCTTCGCCTGCGCCGGGCCAGCGTTCGCAGCACCTGGCGTCCGGCCGCCTCCACGGGACTGTGCGTCCTCGTGGGTCTTGGCGCGACGGCCGCGCTGGCGAAGCTGTTCGGCTATCTCGGGGGCGGTGTCCCGGGCGATTACGGCCTCTACGCCATGAACCTGGCGGCCCCGGTCTGGCCTGCACTCTCCCGCCTCGCGCCGCAGGTGGATATCCAGGCCATCAACGCCACGGGCGCCCAACTGTTCGAGGGATACCAGTATCTCGGCGCCGGTCTGCTCCTGCTCCTGCTCGCGGCCGTGATCCGTGCGCGCGGGCGCGCCTGGCTCGGCTCATGCGTGCGCCGACATGCGGGATTGCTGCTCGCGATCGTGGTGCTGACCGCCTACGCGGTGACCACCCACGTCTACCTGTTCCATCACAGCCTGCTGCGACTGCGCTTCGTGCCACCCGGCGGGCACAGCTTCCGTGCCTCTGGGCGCCTGTTCTGGCCGGCGGCCTACGTGCTCCTGATCACCGGCGTCCGGGGGGCGTCGATCGCCTGGCCGCGCGCGCGCGGCATGCTGCTCGTCGCTGCTGCCGCATTGCAGCTGTTCGACAGCTCGGGCCTGCGGACGCATGTCCGCGAGGAGAGGTTCTTCGCCGGCCAGCCGGAAGATGCGACCGAGGCGGCGCTCGACGACATCCTGGCGCATGTCCGCTCGGTGACGCTGGTGCCGCGCATCGAGTGCGACGGCACCGACATGCCGGCGGCGATGCGGGTGATCTATCTCGCGGCGCGCCACGACCTGCCGGTCAACACGATGTATGCCGCGCGCGTCGAGGCCGCGAACCGCTGCGACCCCGCACGCGACGCGGCCGCGTCCGCCCATCTCGCGCCCGGCGCGCTCGGGGTGGCGTACGGGCCGGGGCGCGCCACGGAGACGGCGCTGTGGACGCGAAGCGGCTTGGTCTGCGACGACCTCGCGTCACTGACCCTGTGCTCGGTTGGGGGCGCGGCCCTCGCGGCACTCGCGCCCACACCGCCGGGCACGAAGCTGCCGCCGGGCGAGACGATCACCGCGGTGCGGCGACAGCTCTTCGCCGACGGTCTCGCCTCCGGCTGGGGCGCGGTCGAGCCGTGGGGCGCCTGGGCCGTGACGCCCTCGCCGGCGCTGCGCCTCCATGTGGGACCCACGGCCGGCGCGGTCCGGGTGACGCTCGCCCTACAGGCGCCCCCCGGCGTCACGAGCCGGGAGATCCGCGTGCGGGCGGGTGGGCAGACCGGACGCGTGGTCGCCACCGCCACCTTGGGCCAGCACATCCAGGCCCTCGGCTTCGTGCTCGCACCCGGCGAGGCCCGGGCGGAGGACGGCCGGGTGATCGCGCTGGCGATCGACGCCGGACCCACGGTGACGATCCCCGACATCCCGCGCCGCTTCGGCATCGGCCTGGTCTCGGTGCGGGTGGCGCCGGCGCCGGGTCCGTGACCTCCTTGGGGATCCTGGCGGATGCCGCAAGGGGCCTCGGTTGCAGAGGCGGGGGGTCGCTGGCATAGAACCATGTAATGTTGACCGTTCCATCCAATGAGACCCGGTCCGACCAGACCCGGGACCCCGAGCGCGCGGATCTGCCTGCCGGCGCGCGGAGCACATCGTCAGGCCCCTCGGTGCTGATGGACCTGCGCCCCTGCTACGAGGGATTCGCCGGCATCCCGCAGGAAGTCCGGACGCTCTTCGCGATGTTCTCGAATTTCGGGCTGCGCCGGTTCGGCGGCTTCGCGTCGGGCATCCACTACTCGTCGCGCCACATGAAGGCGCGCACGCCGTTCGACCGGATCGTGGCGCAGAACCGGGCGGTGATCAGCCAGGACTCGCAGCGGCACCATTTCTCGCCGCTGTTCAGGGCGATGCCGACGTCGCTGCGCAAGAAGCTGTTCCGCTACTACCTGTCGGCGACCGAGATCGGGCGCACCGAGAAGCTCGACCTCGAGCTCGATGCGGCGGTGTTCGACGACTATATCTGGATGAAGATGTTCGACCGCACGCTGGAGGCGTCCGAGCGCGACATCATCGGCCGCGCGGAATTCATCATGGCCGAGCTCGGCCACGAATACGCGCGTTCGCTCAGCCTGCTGCCGCGCCCGTTCCAGCGCCGCATCCGCACCGAGGGCTGGGACGTGTTCTTCGCGGGCTCGGTCTCGCCGTATCGTGTGGCCCCCGGCACCGCGATGATGGTGCGCTACTACGATGCGCTACCGCTGCTGAGCCCGCACACGATCGGCGAACCCTGGCCGCACGCGCGCAGCCACGGCCGCATGCTCGAGCGCAACATGCAAGACGGGGCGTATTTCATCGCCGATTCGGAGCCCGTCCGCGCCGACCTGCTGCGGATGTTCCCGCACGCCGAGCGTCGCGTGCACACGATCCCTGCGGTGGTGGCGTCGGGCTACGTGCCGGAAGCGTGCTCGCGCGCGCAGCTGAGCACGATCTTCCGCCGGCGCTCGGCGACCCCGATGGGACCCTCGCGGGAGGTGCCGGGCGAAGAAATCCCCCGCTACTTCCTGGCGGTCTCAACACTGGAGCCGCGCAAGAACTACCTCAAGCTGTTCCGCGCCTTCGAGATCGCCAAGCGGATCTCGCGCGAGCCGATCCAACTGGTGGTGGTGGCGAACAAGGGCTGGCGCGCCGATGCCGAGATCGACGAGCTCAAGGCGCTCGTGCGCGAGGGCGCCGTCCACCTGACCAAGGTGCCGCTGCTGGAGATGCGTCTGCTCTACTCGATGGCGCATTGCGTGGTGGCCCCGAGCCGCGCGGAAGGGTTCGACTACTCGGGCGCCGAGGCGATGGCATGTGGCGCGCCGGTCCTGTCCTCCGACATTCCCGTGCATCGCTGGGTGTATGGCGACGCGGCGACGTATTTCGACCCGTACGACGAGGTGGCGCTGGGCCAGCAGATGGCGCGCGTGGCGGCGTTGCCGCGTGATTCCGGTCACCTGGCCGAGATGAGCGACCGCGGGTTGCGCCAGGTGCGCGCCTACCAGGCCGACACGCTGGCGCCGCGCTGGGAACAGGCGGTGCAGCAGGTGGTGGCGGACGCGAAGGTCGCGGCGCGGGGCTGAGTGAAGGCCAGGGCTCTGCCCTGGACCCGCCAA
>CAXTVZ010000228.1:0-5708 GCA_964247685.1 uncultured Acetobacteraceae bacterium | reverse complement strand
TGGCGCGGCACCGTCGTCCGCCTCCACATCACGTTCCTGCTGTTCCTGCTCTGGATCGGCCTCGCCGACGACGCGCGCGGTGGCCCCAGCGCCGCCTTCTCGGGCGTGGCCCTGCTCCTGATGCTGTTCGCCTGCGTGGTGCTGCACGAGTTCGGCCACGTGCTGATGGCGCGCCGCTTCGGCATCACCACGCCGGACATCACCCTGCTGCCGATCGGCGGCGTCGCCCGCCTCGAGCGCATGCCCGAGAAGCCGGCCCAGGAGCTGCTCGTGGCGCTCGCCGGCCCTGCCGTGAACCTGGTGATCGCGGGCGTGCTCGCCCTCGTGGCCGGCCGCGGCCTCTCGGTGCAGGCCCTGGCGGCCGACAACCTCGGCCGCGGCTTCCTGGCACCGCTGATCTCGATCAACCTGTTCCTCGCCCTCTTCAACCTCCTGCCCGCCTTCCCGATGGATGGCGGCCGCGTGCTCCGCGCCCTGCTCGCCTGGCGAATGGGAGCCGCGCGGGCGACGCGGGTGGCGGCAGGCGTTGGCCAGGTCCTCGCACTCGGTCTCGGCGCGCTCGGTCTGATGGGTCATCCGCTGCTGCTGTTCGTCGCGATGTTCGTGTTCCTCGGCGCCGCGTCGGAACGCAACGCCGTGCAGATCCGCGAGGTCGCGCGCGGGGTAACCGCCGCCGACGCGATGGTCACGCGCTTCGAGACGCTGTCGCCGCTGAGCTCGGTCGACGATGCGGTCCAGCACCTTCTCCGCAACTCCCAGCACGAGTTCCCCGTGGTCGATGGCGGCGGCCGGCTGCGCGGCGTGCTCACGCGCACCGCGATGATCCGCGCGCTCCGCGACCGCGGTCCCGACACGCCGGTGATGGAGGTGATGCAGGGCGACATCCCGCTGGTCGCCGCCCGCGCGCCCCTCGCCGAGGCGATCCGGCTGATGCGGCCCGGCAGCCTGCCCGCGATCGGCGTCACCGACGCGGATGGCCGCCTGCTTGGCCTCCTCACGCCGGAAACGCTGGGCGAGTTCATGATGGTCCACGCGCTCGAGGAGCGGCGGCCGCCGACACCGCGTTTCGGCGGAACCTGAAGCCGCCGCGCGCCGTTCCGGGCGCTTCAGTCTCGGAGACGAAGATGCCCTTCTTCCAGGCGAATGACGGCACCGCGCTGCACTACAAGGATTGGGGTTCGGGCCGTCCGGTCGTGCTGCTGCACGGCTGGCCGCTGTCGTCGGATCACTGGGAGTACCAGAGCGTGCCGCTCGCGGAGGCCGGGTTTCGCGTGATCGCGCCCGATCGCCGCGGCTTCGGCCATTCGGGCCAGCCCTGGAGCGGCTACGACTACGACACCTTCGCCAACGACGTCGAAACGCTGCTCGAAACGCTCGACCTCCACAACGCCGTGCTGGTCGGGTTTTCGATGGGCGGCGGCGAGGTGGCCCGCGTCGCCGGTCGCGGCAACGCCCGCGTCGCCAAGGCTGTTCTCGTCTCGGCCGTGACGCCGCTGCTGCTGAAAACCCCCGACAACGACGACGGCGTCGACGCCAGCGTGTTCGACGGCATGATCAGCGGCATCCGCGACGACCGGCCGAGCTTCTTCGAGCATTTCGGCAAGATGTTCTACGGCAGCAGTTTTCTGGGCATGGGCACCGCGGTGCCGGCGTCCGTGCTGCAATGGACGCAGACGATGGCGTTGCAGGCCTCGCCGAAAGCGACGCTCGACTGCGCCCGCGCCTTTTCCGCCACCGATTTCCGCGCCGACCTGCCGCGCATCCGCGTGCCGACGCTGCTGATTCACGGCACCGGCGATCAGACGGTTCCGATCGACGTTGCGAGCCGCAAGGCGGCCACCATGATCCCCGGCGCGCAGCTGGTGGAATACGAGGGCGCCTCGCACGGGCTGTTCTTCACCGAGCGCCAGCGCCTGGCGGGCGACCTGATCGGCTGGGCGCGTTGAGCGTCCGGCAACCTCTCGTGGCCACGTGACGCACCTCCATCTCGATCCGCTGGGCGGGGTCGCCGGCGACATGTTCGCCGCCGCCCTGCTTCACGCCCGGCCCGATCTCGAGCGCGACGTCGCCGAGGCGGTGCACGCGGCCACGGGCGCCGCGATCGAGCTCCGCCGCGCCTCCGACGGCGCGTTGCACGGGTGCGGCTTCGCGGTGGGCGCGCCTCACGCGCACGACCACCACGACCACGCCCATTGGGACGGGATCCGCCGCCGGCTGAACGACGGACGTTTGGAACCGCGCATCGCCGAGCGTGCGACAGCGATCTTCACGCTGCTGGCCGAGGCCGAGGGCCGCATCCACGGCGTCTCCGCCGATGAGGTCGCGTTCCACGAGGTGGGCGCCGTCGACTCGATCGGCGACATCGTCGCGGCCGCGACCCTGCTGACCCGCCTCGACATCACCAGCGCCAGCACCGCTCCCGTGCCGCTCGGCGCCGGCCGCGTCGAGACCGCGCACGGCATCATGCCCGTGCCGGCGCCCGCCACCGCCCTCCTGCTCGAAGGCCTCCCCACCGTGCAGGACGGGATCGGCGGCGAGCGCACCACGCCGACCGGGGCCGCAATCCTGCGCCACCTCGCACCCGCCCGCGCCGCCATCCCCGGCACGCTGCTGGCCAGCGGCTACGGCTTCGGCACCCGCCGTCTGCCGGGCATCGCCAACTGCCTCCGCGTGCTCCTCCTCGCGCCGGAGACCACAGCCGACGCCGCCATCCCGCATCGCCGTCTCGCCGTGATTTCCTTCGAGATCGACGACCAGACCGGCGAGGACCTCGCCACCGGCATCGCCCGGCTGCGCGCCACCCCCGGCATCCACGACGTCGTGCAGATCCCGGCGATCGGCAAGAAGGGCCGCTTCGCCGTGCAGCTCCAGGTGCTGGCCGACGCCGCGCAGGCCGAGGCCGCGGCGGACGCCTGCTTCCGCGAGACCGCCACGATCGGCCTGCGCATCGCCGCCGTCGACGCCCGCACGCTCCGCCGCCGCATCGAGACGGTCGCCACCGACCGCGGCGAGGTGCGCGTCAAGCTCGCCGAGCGCCCCGGCGGCACCACCGCCAAGGTCGAGTGCGACGATCTCGGCGCGCACGACGCCGCCGGCCGCGCGGACCTGCGGAACGTCGCCGCCCGGGCGGCCCTCGACGGAGACAAGTCATGAGCGAGGCCGCCCTCGCCGCCGTGCTCGACACGGTGCCCGCCCCGTGGGCGATCGCCGTCAGCGGCGGCGTCGACAGTCTCACGCTCGCTTCTTTCGCCCACCACCACCGCCCCGGCGCCGCACGGATGTTCCACGCCACATCCCCCGCCGTCCCGTCCGACGCCACCGCCCGCACGCGCGCGCTCGCCCTTGAACGCGGCTGGGATCTCCATGTGCTGGACGCCGGCGAGTTCGCCGATCCCGCCTATCTCGCCAACCCCACCGATCGCTGCTTCTTCTGCAAGACCGACCTCTACGGCGCGATCGCGGCGGCTTCCCCCGCCGGCGCCACCCTGCTCTCCGGCACCAACACCGACGACCTCGCCGAATACCGCCCCGGCCTCGACGCGGCGCGCCGACACGATGTTCGCCACCCCTTCGTGGAAGCTGGCATCGGCAAGCAGGCCTTGCGCGCGCTCGCCGCACGTCTCGCCCTCGGCGACGTGGCATCGCTCCCGTCATCCCCCTGCCTGTCGAGCCGCATCGAGACCGGCATTCCGATCGATCCCGCGACCCTTCGCATCGTCCACGACGTGGAGGTCGCGGTCCGCCGTCTTCTCGCACCACAGACCGTGCGCTGCCGGATCCGCGCGGACGGGATGGTGATCGAGCTCGACGCCGACGCCCTCGAACGCGCCGGCGGCGAGCGCGCGGCGCTGAACGCCGCCCTGCGTCCGCTGATCGGCACGTTGCCGCGCCTCGCGCCCTATCGCAACGGGGGCGCCTTCATCCGCCGGCTGCCGCCTGAGCGCGTCGAGACGCCCGTGCCATGAGCGGTTCCGATTTCCTGCTCGACCTCGCGCGCGAAGCACGGATCGGCCTGCCCGAGGCGATCTTCTGCGCGGGCAAGACGCCGGCGCAGATCGCCGCCATCGTCGTCGCCGCCGCCCGCCCGCTCCTGCTCACCCGCCTCGATCCCATCCGCCACGCCGCCTTGCCCGCCGAAATCCGCACCCGCCTCGACTACGACGAGCTTTCGGCCACCGCCTTTTCCGGCCCGCCCCCCGACCCGACCGCCGCCGCGCGCATCGGCATCGTCACCGCCGGCACCTCCGACATCCCGGTCGCCCGCGAGGCGCTTCGCACGCTCCGCTTCTCCGGCGCGGCCGCGCTGGCGATCAACGACGTCGGCGTCGCCGGACTGTGGCGCCTGCTCGAGCGCGCGGACGAGCTCCGCCGCCTCGCCGTGGTGATCGTCGCCGCCGGCATGGACGCGGCCCTGCCCAGCGTGGTCGCGGGACTCGTTCCGGGCGTGGTGATCGCCGTGCCCACCTCGGTCGGCTACGGCGTCGCCGCCGGCGGCCATACGGCACTCAACGCGATCCTCGCCAGCTGCGCCCCCGGCATCACCGTCGTGAACATCGACAACGGCTACGGTGCGGCCTGCGCCGCGCTGCGCGTCGAGCGCCAAATGGAGAACGTCCGTCATGGAACGTCGTGATCTGATGAAGGGCGTCGCCGCCGGTCTCGCCGGCGGCGCCGTGCTCTCCGCCCATCCGCAGGCGCTCGCCGCCGGCACCCCGCCCGTCACCGCGCGCCTGCCCGAGCATCCCGACATGAAGTATCGCCCGCTCGGCCAGACCGGCGAGCACGTCTCGCTGGTCGGCCTCGGCGGCTTCCACCTCGCCAAGCCTGGCGGCATGGACAGCGACGAAGCGGTCCGCGTCGCCCGCGCCGCGATCGATGCCGGCATCACGTTCTGCGACAATTGCTGGGACTACAACGGCGGCGAAAGCGAGCATCGTCTCGGCGCGGCACTCCGCGACGGCTACCGCGACCGCATCTTCCTCATGACCAAGCTCGACGGCCGCACGGCCGAGGCCGCGCGCGGCCAGCTCGAGACCAGCCTCAAGCGCCTCGGCACCGACCATCTCGACCTGGTGCAGTTCCACGAGATCATCCGCATGGACGACCCCGAGCGCATCTTCGCGCCGGGCGGCGCGCTCGAAGCGATCCTGCGCGCGAAAGAGGAAGGCAAGATCCGCTACATCGGCTTCACCGGTCACAAATCTCCCGCGATCCACGCTCACATGTTCGCAGTTGCCGACCAGCACGGCTTCCATTTCGACACCGTGCAGATGCCGCTGAACGTGATGGACGCCCATTACGACAGCTTCGAGCAAACCGTGGTGCCCATGGCCGTCCAGCGCGGCACCGCGATCCTCGGCATGAAGGCGTTCGGCGACAACTTCATCTATCAGACCAGGGCTGTCCCACCCATCAGCATGCTGCAATATCCGATGAACCTGCCGATCAGCGTGCAGGTCACCGGCATCGACAGCATGGAGATCCTGCAACAGGCGCTCGACGCCGTTCGCACCTTCAAGCCGCTCACGCCCGCCGAACGCGAGGCGCTCCTGGCGCGCACGGCATCGCATGCGGCCGATGGCAAGACCGAACGCTACAAGACCTCGACGCATTTCGACGGTACGGTCCAGAACCCCCAATGGCTGACTGAGGCCTGAGAGAAGGCCAGGGCTCTGCCCTGGACCCGCCAAGGGACAGTCGTCCCTTGG
>CAXTVZ010000227.1:0-5772 GCA_964247685.1 uncultured Acetobacteraceae bacterium | reverse complement strand
GCCGAACCCTCGCCCGACTGCCCGATCTGCCCGCGCCTGGCCGCCTTCCGCGCCGCCAACCGCACGATGGAGCCCGGCTGGTTCAACGCGCCCGTTCCGAGCTGGGGGCCGCGCACCGCACCGATGCTGGTGGTGGGACTGGCACCGGGCCTGCGGGGCGCCAACCGGACCGGCCGCCCGTTCACCGGCGACCATGCGGGGATCCTTCTCTATGGGACGCTGGCGACGTTCGGCCTGGCCACCGGGCGTTACGACGCGCGCCCCGATGATGGCTTCACGCTGATCGGATGTCGCGTGGTCAACGCCGTGCGCTGCGTGCCGCCCGAGAACAAGCCGCTGCCGGCCGAAATCCGCGCCTGCAACAGCTTCCTCGCGGCCGAGTTCGCCGCCATGCCGGCGCTGCGCGGTATCCTCGCACTCGGCGTGATCGCGCATGAGGCGGTGCTGCGCGCGCGGGGCGCGCGGCCGGCACTGTATCGTTTCGCGCATGGCACGACGCATGTGCTGCCGAATGGCATCGTCGTCACCGACAGCTACCATGTGTCGCGTTACAACACGAACACCGGACGACTGACACAAGCGATGTTCGAGACCGCCGTTTCGTCGCTTCTCGCGCGAATCGATGTCAAGGGCGCGCTCGCGTCCAAGTAAAGACGCGGTTCGGCCTTTTGTTCTTTATCTTAATCGTTCTTTCGACAGCTGCGACGACGCGCTGACGAACGAGAAAATCGAGTTCGGGTCGATAAAGTCTTTGAGAGTCTGGTGTCGGTTCGACGAGTTCCGGCAGCTCACGAAAACTTGCGTCAGGTCCCCTCAATTTGTTAACGTTTCGTTATCGAATTTGCAACGCGCCGGGCCCCACCAGCAAAAAGCCGGTGCCATCCTCGAAAATGAGACGGAGTGCGACCATGAACAAGAGCCTGATCGGTACCGAACTCGAACTCGAGCGCCCGAACACCTCCGCCATCTTCGGCCTCGACCCGCTGCGCGAGGACGTCGCCGAGCCCGAGATCTCGCCCGCCTTTCTCGACCTGTTCCATGCGGCCGAAGCGCTGCGCGCCGATGGCGGACCGCTGGTCATCCAGTTCGTGGGCGTGGGCCGCGGCACCGACACCGCCGGCGTGGCCGCCGCCTATAGCCGCGCCGCCTCGGTCGCCACCCGGTCCGAGCTCCTCTACCTCGACGCCACCGGCAACGGCATCTGGGCCGGCCCGGACATGATGCGCGCCTTTCGCGACGGTTTCACCCCCCGCGAGGCGGCGCTGCCCACCCGCGAGAAGCTGGTGAGCTGGGGTGCGGTCGGTCGCCTGCTGGCGCTCGCCGGCGACGAGACCACGCGGCTGATGGAGCAGGTCCGCTCCGATTACGGCTGCTGCGTCATCGATTGCGGCGCACTTCGCGGTGGTTCGAGCGCCGTGCCGCTGGCCCGCATGTGCGACGCGGCCGTGCTGGTGACCGAAGCCGACAAGACCCGCGCCTCCGAAGTGGGCCTGGCCCGCTCGGCGATCGAGCGCGCCGGTGGCCGCCTGCTCGGCGCGATCCATGCCGGCGGCGCCTCGCGGCTTCCCCGCTGGCTCGCGGCGCGTCTCTGACATGTTGGCGAGACGCGCCCTGCTCGGCGCGTCGCTCGCCCTTCCGCTCGCCGGCCCCCTTCTGCTGGCCGGCCGCAGGGCGCGTGCCGCCGCCGGTCCCCGCTCGCTGCGGAGCATCGCCGCCTCGCGCGGCCTGCTGTTTGGCTCGGAGCTCGAAGGAGTCGAGCTCGCGGACGCCGAATACCGCCGCTTCTTCGCGAGCGAGTGCGCGATCCTGGTGCCCGGCCGCGAGGCGAAGTTCGATGCGACCGAGCCGCAGCCCGGCGTGTTCAATTTCGCGCGACTGGACGGCATCGTCGACTACGCCACCGCCCATCGCGTGGCACTCCGCCTGCACACGATCGTCTGGGGCCTGGCCGAGCCGCCCTGGCTGCGCCCGGCCCTCGAAGACGGCACGAGGAACGATGCGGCCGCTCTGCTCGCCCGCCACATCACCACGGTGATGGGCCGTTACCGCGGTCGCGTGCTCGCCTGGGACGTGGCCAACGAGGTGAGCGACCCGCTCTGGAACCGCGGCCCCGAGGGGCTGACGCTGACCCCCTGGCGGAAAGCGCTCGGCCCCGACCTGATCCCGCTCGCCTTTTCCCTCGCGCGCGAGGCGGATCCGACGGCCAAACTGTTCCTCAACGAGGACGGGCTCGAATATCGCGGCCGCCGCTTCGACAACAAGCGCACGACCTATCTGCGCATGCTCGAGACCTGGAAGCGCGCCGGCGTGCCGATCGACGGGTTCGGCATCCAGGCCCATCTCGACCCCGCGCTGCCGCTCGACATGGAGAGCTACAGAGACTTCCTGCGCGAGCTCGCGGGCCTGGGCCTGGAGCTGCACATCACCGAGCTCGACGTGCACGATCGCACGCTCCCCGCCCCGCTCGCCGCCCGCGACGCGGCGATCGCCTCGCTCACAGCCCGCGTGCTCGAGACCGCGCTCGACGAGCGCGCCGTCACCGCGGTGCTCACCTGGGGCCTCACCACCCGCCGCTCCTACCAGAACACCGACCGCGCGTTCGCGCGCCCCGACGGGCTGCCGACCCGCGGCCTGCCGTTCGACGCGGCACTGCAGCCGACGCCGATGTATCGCGCGCTGGCCGCGACGCTGGCCGCCGCCCCGATCCGTGGAGAGGCCGGATGAGCAGCATCTTCGTGGTCTCGCCGGGGGGCGCGGGCTCCACCGGCGGCATCTGTCGCATGGTCCGCGACGCGGCCGAGGCGTGGAACGCGCAATGTCCGGACGGCCGCCTGCCGATGCGCGTGATCGACAGCGGCGGCATGGACCGGAAGGGCCGCATGTCGTGGCGCTTCGCGTCGTCGTTCGCGCGCACCGCGATCGCCTGCATGACCGGCGAGGCGTCGCTGCTGCACGTGCATGTCGCCACCCGCGGCTCGGTCGCGCGCAAGGCCTGCTTCGTGCTGGCCGCGCGTCTGTTCGGCAAGCCCGCGATCCTGCACATGCACGGCGCCGATTTCGAGGACTTTCATGACGGGCTCGGCGCGGTCGCCCGCCTGCTGGTGGGCGCGGTGTTCCGGGCGGCCAGCGGCGTGGTGGTGCTCGGGCCCCGCGCGGCCGCGCACGCCGAGCGCGCGCTGGGATGCAGTCGCGCGCGCATCCACACCCTCCCCAACGCCGTGCCCGCCTCAGCCGAGACCGTTCGCCGCGCCGGCGCGCCGCATCTCGTGTTCCTCGGCGCGCTGACCGAGCGCAAGGGCATCGACACGCTGCTCGAAGCGCTCGGCTCGCCCGCGCTGCGCGCGGCCTCCTGGCGGCTGACGCTGGTGGGCAACGGCGATCGCGACCGCTGGCGCGACGAGGCGGCGCGTCGTGGGATCGGCACGCGCGTGGCCCTCCCCGGCTGGCTGCCGGGCGAGGAGGCGCGCGCGCTGCTGGCCCGCGCCGACGCGCTGCTCCTGCCCGCGCGTCAGGAGGCGATGCCGATGGTGATCCTGGAAGCGATGGCCGCCGGCGTCGCCGTGATCTCCACCCCCGTCGGCGAGATCGGCGAGACCGTGCTCGACGGCACCACCGGATTGCTGGTGCCCCCCGGTGATCCGGACGCGCTGTCCACCGCGATCGGCCGCCTGCTCGCCTCGCCCGCCGAACGCACCTGGCTCGGCCGGCAGGGGCAGCTCCGGCACCGGGCGCTGTTCGCGCTGGACACCTACGCCGAGCGTCTCGCCGCGATCTACGCCCGCGTGATGCCCGACCGCCAGCCCGCTCTCAGCCCAAAGGTTGTTGCCCCATGAGCAAGATCGACAGCCGCGCGGCACTCCGCGCGCAGCCCGCGCCGAGCTCGTCCGCGGCCACGCTGCGCCTCGCCTGCTATCTTCCCGACCTCAGCGGCGGCGGCGTGGAGCGGATGCGTCTGCATCTGCTCGAGACGCTGAAGCACCGGGGCGTGGACTCGACCCTGCTGCTGACCCGCGGCGGCGGCAGCCTCGACGGCACCGTGCCCGACTGCATCGACGTCGTGACCTTCGGCAACCGTCGAACCGCGAACGACCTGCCGAAGCTCGCCGCCTGGCTGCGCTACAACAAGCCCGACGTGCTGCTCTCGTCGATGGGCCACAACAACGTGGTGGCCTCGCTCGCGAAGATCGTGGCGGGATCACGCACGCGGCTCGTGGTGTGCCAGCACAACGCGCTGTCGCACGAGGCGAAGAGCGGCGGTTCCTATCGTGCGCTGCCGTTCCTGCTGCGCGCACTCGCACCCGCCGCATACGGCATCGTCGCGGTGTCGGAAGGGGTCGCCGACGACCTCGCCGACACCACCGGCATCCCGCGTGACCGCATCACCGTGATCCCCAACCCCGTGGTGACGCCGTCGCTGGCGATGCGGGCGGCAGCCCCCCTCGACCATCCCTGGTTCGCCGCGGGCGCGCCGCCGGTCTACGTCACCGCCGGGCGGCTGGTGCGCCAGAAGGACCATGCGAGCCTGCTGCGCGCCTTCGCGCTGCACCGGCGCGCGCGCAACGCCAGGCTGATGATCCTGGGCGAAGGTCCGCTCCAGGCCGAGCTCGAGGTGCTGGCGGCGCAACTCGGCATCGCCGCGGACGTGCGCTTCGAGGGCTTCGTCGCCAACCCGCTGCCGTATGTGCGTCGCGCGGCGGCCTTCGTGCTCTCCTCGCTGCACGAGGGTTTCGGCAATGTGCTCGTCGAGGCGCTGGCCTGCGGCACGCCGGTGATCTCGACCGACTGCCCGCACGGCCCGGCCGAAATCCTCGAGCACGGCGCCTGGGGCGTGCTGACGCCGCCGGGCGACCACGTGGCGCTGGCGGCATGCCTCGACCCCCATCTCCGGGCGCGGTTCACGCCCGAACAGTCCCGGCGCCGCGCCGACGATTTCTCGGTCGAGCGTGCGGCCGCCTCCTATCTCGCCGTCATGGGAGCCGGCCGATGAGCAGCACCGCCACCCGCCTTGTGTTCGGCTTCCGCCCCTCGGCCGGCGACGTGACCGACGCCACCGAGACGATGCTGCGCCCGACCGCGCGCGCCCGCCTGGTGGTGACGCCGAACATCGACCATGTCGCGCGCCTGCGCCGCAGCCCGGCCTTCCGCCGGGCCTATCGCCGCGCCGACATGATCCTGTGCGACGGCTTCCCCGTGCACGCCTATGCGCGGCTGTTCTCGCGCGAGGCCCGCCACGTCACCGGCTGCGATCTGCTGCGCTCGCTGATGCGGATCGCGCCGGATTGCACCGGCCAGCGCCTGTTCTTCGCCGTCGACAACGAGACCACGGCCGCGGCGCTCGCCGGGTGGGCCGCCATGCGCGGCGTCGCCGATCGCGTGGCCTGGGCGATCCCACCGCACGGCTTCGTCTCCGACGAGGACGGGCGCCGCGAACTCGCCAGCCGCATTGCCGCGCACGGGACGACGCTGCTGGTGATGTGTGTGGGGGCACCGCAGAGCGAGATCTTCGCCGATCGCGCGCGCGACATGCTGCCCGGCTGCTGGATCGCCTGCGTGGGCCAGGCGCTCAAGGTGGAGCTCGGCCTGGTGCGTCGCGCGCCCGTCGCCGCCCGCGTGATGCGGCTCGAATGGCTGTGGCGCGTCGCCCAGGAGCCGCGCCGGCTCGCACGCCGCTACACGCTAAGCGCGGTCGATTTCGGCCTGGCCATCACCGAGGATCTGCTCGACCGCGGGCACGCGCTTCTCGCGGAGGATATGTGAGCCTGCCGCGCTCCG
>CAXTVZ010000226.1:0-5798 GCA_964247685.1 uncultured Acetobacteraceae bacterium | reverse complement strand
CCGTCCACGCCGCCGAGATCGACGAAGGCGCCGTAATCGGTGATGTTCTTGACCACGCCGTCCAGGATCATGCCTTCCTTGAGGCCCTGGATCAGCTCGCTCCGCTGTTCGGCGCGCGTCTCCTCGAGCACCGCGCGGCGCGAGACCACGATGTTGCCGCGCGCGCGGTCCATCTTCAGGATCTGGAACGGCTGCGGTGTGCCCATCAGCGGGCCCACGTCGCGGACGGGGCGGATGTCGACCTGGGAGCCCGGCAGGAACGCCATGGCGCCACCGAGATCGACCGTGAAGCCACCCTTCACCCGGCCGTAGATCGTGCCGTTGACGCGCTGCTGGCCCTCGAAGGCGCGCTCGAGATTGGTCCAGGCCTCCTCGCGGCGGGCCTTTTCGCGCGACAGCACGATCATGCCGTCGCGGTCCTCGTAGCGCTCGACATAGAGCTCCACGGAGTCGCCCGGGGCGACTTCGGGGCGCATGCCGGGAGCTGCGAACTCCTTCAGCGCCACGCGGCCTTCACTTTTCAGGCCCACGTCGACGATCGCGAATTCGTCGGTGAGGCGGACCACCTTGCCGGTGACGACGGACCCGTCGAAGCCGGTGTCGCGGCCGAGGGTCTCGTCGAGGAGGGAGGCGAAATCTTCGCCTCGGAAATGGTCTTGGGCGAGTGCGGCGCTAGCCATGTGTCGGGTGTCGTCCTTGGCGGTTCGGCCCGGCGGGGCCGGACCTGAGGAGTGCGCGCGGCGCCCGATGCATGAAGCGGGGGGGGGGGCCTGCACGACGTGCCCCGCGCGCGTGGCGGACGGGGCCGGGTTGGAAGAGGTTTGCTGACGCAAACAGGGCGTGAGCTTACGCTCCGCCCGATGGCGGGCACCTAGAGACCCTGGCGGCCTCCGGAGTCAAGTACCGAGGCGATCCCGGATCATCGCGAGCGCGCGCTCGAGAGCGGCATCCGCGTCGAGGGCCGTGGTGTCGAGCAGCACGGCATCCGGCGCCTGGACCAGCGGCGCCGTGGCGCGGCCGGCATCCGCCCGGTCGCGCGCCTCGAGCGCCGCGCGCTCGGCGTGAGCCGCCTCGGACGTCGCCGCCTCGCCCCGCTGCAGCAACCGGCGCCGCGCCCGCTCGGCGGGATCGGCGGTCACGAACAGCTTGGCGTCGGCGTCGGGGAACACCACCGTGCCGATGTCGCGCCCGTCGAGCACGGCGCCGCCCGCGCGGGCCACGTGGCGCTGGGTGTCGAGCAAGGCCGCCCGGACCGCGGGATACGACGCGACCAGGCTCGCGGCCGCGTCCACGTCGGGGGTGCGCAGGTCGCTTCGGCCAAGGTCGGCCGCGGTCACCGCGCGGGCCGCCAGCGCGGCCGCCGCCTCGCCGGCGCCGCCCTCGTCCAGCATGCGCCGGGCGGTGGCACGATACAGCAGCCCCGTGTCGAGATAGGGCAGCCCGAGTGCGGCCGCGATCCGCTTCGCCAGCGTCCCCTTGCCCGAGGCGGCCGGGCCGTCGATCGCGATCACGGGTTTTTCGGCGCTCATGAGGCGGGGCGCATACCACACGCCACGCCGCACCGAAATTGACAGCGCTCGCCCCCGGTGGCATGGCCGCCCGCTTCATGCCGGGGCGCCCTCGGCACATCGAAGCCGTCGCGAGGCATGCACCCTATGGTCAAACCGGAACTCGGCACGAAGCGCGTCTGCGTGTCCTGCAGCACGCGGTTCTACGATCTGACGAAGAACCCGGCCGTCTGCCCGAAATGCGGCACCGAGCAGCCGGTGGAGCAGCCGCGCCTGCGCCGCTCGGGCGGCAACGTCGCCGAGGAGAAGCGCGTCAAGAAGGTGGTCCCGGTGGATGACGCCGAGCCCGATGTCGCCGAGGAGGCGGAAGAGACCAGCGAGGACGAGGACGATGTGATCGAGAGCACGGACGATCTCGAGGACGATGATGCGATCGACGGGGATATCCCGGTCGAGGGCGATCGTGAGGCCGACGAGACCTGAAGAAGGCCAGGGGCTCTGCCCCTGGACCCCGCTGGGGTCTTAACCCCAGACCCCACTTTATTTGGCAGGTCCAGGACTGCTTGTCCTGGCGGGGTTCAAGGGGCAGAGCCCCTTGCTTCTTCGAGCAGCCGCAGAAAATTCCCACCCCAGAACGCCGCAATTTCCGCGTGCCCGTACCCACGCTTCACAAGCTCCGCGGTGATGTTCCCGCTCTCCGCCGCGTTCTGCCACCCCTTGATCCCGCCGCCGCCGTCGAAGTCCGAGCTGATCCCCACATGGGCGACGCCGCAACGCTTCACGACGTAGTCGAGGTGATCCACGAAATCGGCGACTCCCGCCGCGTGCGCTGCCTTGCCCGGCCGCAGGAACGAGCTCATCGCGGTGATCTGCACCAGCCCCTCGGTGTCGCGCAGCGCGTCGAGCTGCAGGTCGTCGAGGTTGCGTGGATGCGCGCACAGCGCCGCCACACAGGAATGCGTCGCCACCACCGGACCGTGACTGATCTGCACCGCCTGCATCATCGCCTGGCGCGACAGGTGGCTGACGTCCACCAGCATGCCGAGCCGGTTCATCTCGCGCACCGCCGCGTGGCCGAGTGGCGACAACCCGCCATGCAGCGTCGCCGCATCACCGAGATCGCCCCGCGGGTTGGCGCTATCAGCCAACGCGTTGTGGCCGTTATGCACGACCGTCAGGTAGCGCACCCCGCGCGCGCGAAAACCTTCCAGCAGCGAGAGATCCTCGCCGAGCGCCTGCCCGTTCTCGATCGCGCGCACGATCGCGAGCTTCCCCGCCGCCCGCGCCGCGCGGATCTCGTCGGCGGTGGTCGCCAGCGTCGCCGGGATGCGCGCGTTCGCCGCCATCGCGTCGATCGCGTCGAGCATCGCGTCCGCACGCGCACGCGCCGACGCGAAGGCCGCCGCGTCGCGCGCCGCCTGCGGGATGAAGGCCGCGAAGCACCCGACCCAGAGGCCGCCTCGCTGCATCTTCGGAAGATCGACCCGGCGCGGCCCGTCGACGTTCGGATCGGGCGTGTCGGGCCAGGGGATGTCGATGTGGCTGTCGAGCGTCAGCAGCTCGCTGTGAAGATCGGTCATGTCACCCGAGATGATGGGGCGAAGTGCATGCGCTTGCCAGGGTCGCCGGAATGGGCGACCTCGCTCGCCCCATGCGCATCGCCACCTGGAACATCAACTCGCTCCGCCTGCGGATCGGGCTTCTCGAGCACCTGCGGACCGCGCTGGACCCCGACGTGATCTGCCTGCAGGAGACCAAGGTCCCGGACGAGCTCTTCCCGGAGGCCGGCCCCGCCGCGCTCGGCTACCCGTATGTCGGCCGTCGCGGGATGAAGGGCTACAACGGGGTGGCCATCCTCTCACGCTTCCCGCTCGCGGTGGACCACACCGCGCCCGACTGGTGCGGCCGCGGCGACTGCCGCCACCTCAAGGCCGTGATCGACGCGCCGGGCGGCCCGGTCGAGGTGCACGATTTCTACGTGCCGGCCGGCGGCGACATCCCCGATCCGGCGGTGAACCCGAAATTTGCGCACAAGCTCGCCTTCGTCGACGAGGCGACCGCGTATTTCCGCACCACCGGCGTGAACCGGCGCACCGTGCTGGTGGGCGACCTCAACATCGCGCCCCTGCCGAACGACGTCTGGAGCCACAAGCAGCTGCTGGGCATCGTCAGCCACACGCCGCCCGAGACCACGCGGCTCGACGCCTGGCTGGCCACCGGCTTCCACGACGCGGTGCGCCACTTCGTGCCGGCGGAGGAAAAACTCTTCACCTGGTGGTCCTATCGGAACCGCGACTGGCGGGCCTCCGATCGCGGCCGCCGGCTCGACCATGTGTGGGTGAGCCCCGACCTGGTGCCGGCGCTTCGCCGCCATGAGGTGTTGAAGGAGGCCCGCGACTGGACCCAGACCTCCGACCACGTGCCGGTGATGGTGGAGTTCGACTGACGGCGGCTCAGGCCGCCGCACCATCCCCGCTGCGATGCCCGCCATGACCGGTCGGGTCGAGCCGGTAGCCGCCCCCTTCCGTCACCAGCAGGCACGCATTCGTCGGATCCGGCTCGATCTTCTGCCGCAGCCGGTAGATATGCGTCTCGAGCGTGTGCGTGGTGACGGCCGCATTGTAGCCCCACACCTCGTTGAGCAGCACCTGGCGCGCCACCGGCCGGGTGCCGGCCCGGTAGAGGTATTTCAGGATCGCCGCTTCCTTCTCGGTCAGCCGGATGCGGCGGTTGCGCGCCACCTCCTGCAGCAGCTTGGCCGAGGGCCGGAAGGTATAGGGACCGATCGTGAAGACCGCGTCCTCGCTGTTCTCGAAGATGCGCATCTGCGCCCGCAGGCGCGCCAGCAGCTCGGCGATCCGGAAGGGCTTGGCCACGTAGTCGTTGGCCCCGGCGTCGAGCCCGCGCACCACGTCGGCCTCCTCGTCGGAGCCGGTCAGCATGATGATCGGCATGCGCAACCCGCGCTTACGCAAGCTCGCGCAGAAGTCGCGCCCGTCGCCGTCGGGCAGCCCGACATCGAGGATCAGCCCGTCGAAGCGCGCACCATTGCCGTCGACCAGTCGTTGGGCGTCGGCGATCAGCCCCGCCTGCTGCGGCTGGAATTCGCCATCGACCTCGAGCTGCTCGACCAAAGTCGCACGCAGCGCCTCGTCGTCATCGACGATCAGGATCGGCCGTTCACCCGCCATGTCTACTCCCGCACAAGCCCGGCGGTCGTTCGCCGGCCGTAACTCTCTGACCGGGCATGAACGACAGAACGTCCGCCTCGTTGCGTGACACCACGCATGTCAAGACGCGAACGCGTGCGGCACCCCCGAACCGTGGGTTGCGGAACAAGCTCGCGGGCACAATGTCGTGAGCCCAGTCACTCTGCAAGTGGGAACGGGAAAGCGACGTGTCTCAAGAATCGATCATCTGCCGATGATGGCGATGACCACACGCGCCTTGGTCCAGGCGCGGGAAGGTGCGGCGCATTTCGGCTGGCTCGAGCTCGGCGGCGAGCGCTTTCCGTGCGCGCTGGGCGTGGCGGGCATCGCTCCCACCAAGGTCGAGGGGGACGGCGCCACACCCGCCGGCATCCTGCCGTTCCGGCGCCTCCTGTTCCGCGCCGATCGGGTGGCGCCGCCGGTGTCGGGGTTGCGTCCGCGCGAGCCGATCTCGCTCGCCGACGGCTGGTGCGACGACCCGAACGACCCCGCCTACAACCGCATGGTCCATCTTCCCCATGGCGCGCGCGCCGAACGGCTGTGGCGTGAGGACGGGCTGTATGATGTGGTCGTGGTGCTGGGCTGGAACGACGCGCCGGTGGTCCGCGGGCGGGGATCGGCAATCTTCCTGCATGTGGCGCCACCGGGCGATGGGCCGACCGAAGGGTGCATCGGGCTGGCACTGCCGGCTTTGCAGCGAGTGCTGACGGCGGGTCTGACCGAAATCGAAGTAAGGGGCTCTGCCCCTTAAACCCCGCCAGGAGGGAAGGCCCTCCTGGACCTGCCTGTTGTAAAGATCCCGTTGGGGTGCAAGGGCAGCCCCCTGTCTTGCGGGACACCCACACGCGTGCTTCCTCCTGCCGGCTGACCAGAAAGGCAACCATGTCCGCTCGCGAGTCCATGGAGTTCGACGTCGTGATCGTGGGCGCGGGCCCTGCGGGTCTCGCAGCGTCGATCCGGCTGAAGCAGCTCTCCCCCGAGACCACCGTCTGCGTCGTGGAAAAGGGCAGCGAGGTCGGCGCCCACATCCTGTCGGGCGCGGTGATCGAGCCGCGCGCGCTGGCCGAACTCCTTCCCGACT
>CAXTVZ010000225.1:0-5801 GCA_964247685.1 uncultured Acetobacteraceae bacterium | reverse complement strand
TGCCATACCGAGGGTGAGGGCGCGGTTTGTAGTCGTAACGGCGGGAGTTAAGGCCTGGGGCTCTGCCCCTGGACCCCGCTGGGGTCTTGACCCCAGACCCCTTAACTGAAGGCAGGTCCAGGAGGGCCTTCCCTCCTGGCGGGGTCTAAGGGGCAGAGCCCCTTACTTCTACGCGCTCGGTGGCCGCCAGCCGCACATACACACTTCCCGCGACCGCGATACCGATGAACCAGGAAAAGTCATACAGCACCGCGAGTGCGGGCACGACCAGGCCCACGAGCGCTGCGATGGAACCCGCCGCGAAGGCACCGAGCCCGGCCGGGTTCCAGCCACCGCGTCCCGCGTAGATCCCGTCGAAGCGGTAGAGTGCCGCCGTGTCGAGCGCGCCGCGGCGCACGAGATAGTGGTCGGCCAGCAGGATGCCGGTGACCGGCCCGAGCAGCGCCGCGAGCCCGCCCAGGATGCGAAAGATGCCGGCGGCATCGCGAAACCACAGCCAGGGCATCAGCAGCAGTCCGCCCACCATCACCGCCATCGCGGCGGTCGGGAAGCGGAGCAGGCGGGGTGCGATGTTCAGGAAGTCGTAGGCGGCCGGCATGATGTTGGCGGCCACGTTCACCGAGAGCGTCGCGAGCACCACGGTGGCGCCCCCGAGCACGAGCAGCACCCGCTGGTGCAGGGCCAGAAGCAGCTGCATCGGGTCCCAGATCGCGTGGCCGAACATCGCGACCGAGGCCGAGGTGGTGATCACGCTCATCATGGTGAACACGAGCTGAGTGACCGGCAGACCGACCAGCTGGCCGATGAACTGGTCGCGCTCGGAGCGGCAGAAGCGGGCGAGGTCGGGGATGTTGACCGCGAAGCTCGACCAGACGCCGATCATGCCGGTGACGCCCACCGCGAAGGTGAGCCATGGGTGGGGTCCGGAAAGATGCGAGGGCATGCGAAACAGCGGGCCGAGGCCGTGCAGGACGCGGAGGCCCCAGACGGTGGCGATCGCGCCCACGACGATCACCAGCGGGCCGGCGACGAGCTCGAAATTGCGAATGCGGTGGACGCCATGGCCGACGATGATGGCGTGGATGGCGAAGAACAAAGCGAGCGCGAGTGCCAGGTGGAGCGAGAGGCCGGCGACGTTGGCCGACATCGGGATCCAGCCGGGGGCGGTCCAGCCGGGGACCAGGCCGGAAAGCACGGCGTCGATCGCGTCCGCGCCTGCGTAGATCTGCACCGAGTACCAGAACATCGCGACGAAGCCGCGCAGCACCACCGGGATCTGCGCGCCGCGCGGGCCGAAGGCGGCGCGGATCAGCACGCAGAACGGCAGGCCATACGCGACGCCGGGACGGGCGCCGAGCGTCATGGCCACGAACAGCACGGCGTCGGCAATCGCGGTCGCCAGCAGCGCCTGCCACGCGGAGAAGCCGAGCTCCATCAGTCCGCCCGCCGCCTCGTAGGCAACCACGTTGTGGACCATGCCCATCCAGACGGTGGCCATGTTCACCCAGCTCCAGTCGCGGCGCTCGCGGGGGATCGGGGCGAGGTCGGGGTTGTAGAGGCGCGGGTCGGCATCGGGGATGTCGAAAGCGGCGGCGGACATCGGAAGCTCGCTTCGTTTCATCCCCGGGCGCCACGCAATCTTCATGCCCCGGCGACGCTCAACCCTCGCGCAGCTCGTCGAGCAGCCGCACCAGCAGTCCGCCGAGCGTCGCCCGCTCGCCCGGCTGGAGCACCGCCATGGCGTCGCGGTCGAGCGCGGTGGCAATCGCCACCGCCGGCCCCTCGAGTGCGGCAGCCCTCGCCGTGAGCCGGATGATCTGGGCGCGGTGATCCTGCGCGTGGGGGTGGCGTGTGATCAGCCCGTCGCGCTCCATCCGCTTCAGCGTTGCCGCCATGGTCGCCTGCTCGACGCCCACGCGCTCGATGAGATCGCGCTGCGTCATCGGGGTGCCGGTCGGCGCGCACGCACCCCACAGCTCCTGCAGGACGAGAAATTGCGCAGGCGCCAGGCCGATCGGACGCAGCCGCTCTGCGAGCGCGGCCGTCAGGATCCGTGCTGCCAGTGCGATGTTGCTGGCCGTGCGCCGGCCGTGATGGGTATTGCCTGGCATCGTCCCATCCCCCATACACAGCATGCTATGTATCCGGGGCCGACAGCAAGGGGGCTGAAAATTGGACATCAAGCTCCTCGTCGCCCTGGCGGGCGTGATCGTCGCGGCGCTGTCGACCGAGTTGAACGAGGCGGTCTCGTCATTGCTGCTGAACGACATTGGCGGCGGGCTCGGCTTCACCCATGACGCCGGCACCTGGTTCGGCAGTCTCTATCTGACCGGCGAGGTGTTCGGCATGGCGATCTCGCCGTGGTTCGCGGTGACGTTCTCGATGCGGCGCTGGGCGCTGTTCGTGATCGCGCTGACGGTGACGTCGACCGTGCTGATCCCGTGCACCACCAATCTCACCCTGCTGTACGGGCTTCGGCTGGTGCAGGGATTGTGCGGGGGGCTCGCGATCCCGCTGCTGATGACCACCGCGTTGCGGGCGCTGCCGCCGCCGATCCGGCTGTTCGGGCTCGCGGCCTACGCCACCACGGCCACGTTCTTTCCCAATCTCGCTTCGGCGCTCGCAGCACTTTGGGCGGAAGCCGGCGACGGACGCTTGGGCTGGCAGTTCGCCTTCTACGAGGCGGTGCCTCTGGCCGTGATCGCGGCCTCGCTGGTGTGGTGGGGCATGCCGCGCGATCCGCTGCAGCTCGACCGCTTGCGGGTCTTCAACTGGCGCGGCTTCGTGCTGCTGGTGGTGGGGTTCGGCGCGCTCACCACCATGCTGCAGCAGGGCGACCGGTTCGACTGGTTCAACTCGCCCACGATCTGCGTGCTGGCGACGATCAGCGTCGTCGCCATTCCGGCCTTCGTAGCCAATGAGTGGCTGCACCCGCTGCCGTTCTTCCAGCTCAGGCTGCTCAAGCGGCGCAATCTCGCTTTCGCGCTGATCGCATTCTTCACGTTCCTGATCGTCAATCTCGGCACGTCGACGATCCCGTCGCAGTATCTGAGCGAGGTGCAGGGATTCCGGCCGCTGCAGATCTACATGATCTCGCTCGGGATCGCGGTGCCGCAGCTCGTGCTTCTGCCGCTGGCGGCGGTGGTGCTGAACATCGAGTGGGTCGACAGCCGCTGGGTGATGGCCGCGGGGCTCGCCTGCCTGCTGGCGGCCGCGTTCGGCAACTCGTTCGTGACGATCGATTGGGAGACCGGTGAGTTCTACACCTGGGAGATCATGAACGCGGTGGGCGAGGCGTTCGTGGTGATGCCGATCCTGATGATGGCGACCAACAGCGTGGTGCCGCAGGAAGGCCCGTTCGTGTCGGGGCTGTTCAACACGCCGCGCGCGGTGAGCTCGGCCACCGGTACCTGGCTGGTGCAGCTGATCTTCCGGTGGCGCGGCGACCTGCATTCGAGCCGCATCTCCGACCAGCTGGGTCAGGAGCGGTTCCTTCTGCCCGGGGCGTCGGCGCCGGGCGTGGGCGCCGCGGCGCAGGCGCAGGTCGTGATCCTGACGATCAGCGACGCCTTCTTCATCATGGCCGTGCTCACGGCCGGATTGCTGGTGGTGCTGGCGCTGCTGCCGGTCCGCACCTACCCGCCGCGCATCGTCTTTGCGAAAAGCTGAGGCAACGGACCAAGCATGGCCGACGACGAGAAGACTCCCGACGATAAGAAGCGCGAGGAGAAGGCCAAGGAGAAGCCCAAGCGCGCGCCGCGCTGGCCGTTCGTCGTGGCGATCCTGGCGCTGCTGGTGTTTGTGGGCATCGTGCTGGCGATCGAGCTGATCCCGAATTCCGACGTCTGGACCGACGACGCCTACGTGGAGGTCCATTACGCGGAGATCTCGCCGCGCATCTCCGGGCAGGTGACCGCCGTCCACGCCGACGACAACGACATGGTGCATGCGAGCGAGATCCTCGTGCAGCTCGACGATCGCGACCAACGCACGGCGGTGGAGAGTGCGCAGGCCGGGCTCGCGCGCGACCAGGCGCAGCTGCAGGATCAGCTCGCCAATGTCGGCCGCCAGCCTTCGCTGATCTCGCAGCAGGACCAGCAGGTGTCCTCGATCGACGCGCAGCTGGAGCTCGCGCGGGCGAACGCCCAGCGCTACCGCAATCTTGCGAGCACCGGCGCCGGCACGGTGCAGAACCGCCAGGCGGCCGACGCCCAGCTCGCCCAGCTCGAGGCGCAGCGGCAAGGCGAGCGCGCGTCGGCCGACGCCGCGCGACATCAGCTCGACGTGCTGCGCGCGCAGGCGCAGGCGGCGCGCGCGACGATCGGCAGCGACGAGGCACGGCTGCACCAGGCGCAGCTCGATCTGTCCTACACGCGTGTGCCGGCGCCGCTGGACGGCATGGTGACCGAGCGGAGCGTGCAGGTGGGCGACACGGTGTCGGCCGGCAGCACGTTGATGACGGTGATCCCGCTGGACCGGCTCTACATCCTCGCGAACTACCGCGAGCTCGCGCTCAAGAACGTGCTGCCGGGCCAGCACGTGCGCGTCCATGTCGACGCTTACGGTTTCGACCTCGACGGCGTGGTGCAGGGCATCCCGCCGGCGACGGGCTCGATCTTCGCGACCGTGCCGGCGAACAATGCGACCGGCAACTTCACCAAGATCGTGCAGCGGCTGCCGGTAAAGATCCTGGTGTCGCCGGGGCAGCCGCTGGCCAAGCTGCTGCGTGCGGGGCTGTCGGTGGAAACCACGATCCACACGCATCTGGCCGATGTGCGCGGCGCGCAGATGAACTCGAACGCGCGCGTCCTGGATGCGCCCGCGACGGCGCCGTGAGATGAGGCGCATTCTTCGTGCCGCCGCGGCCATGGCGGCGTTGGCCACCGCATCCTGCACGGTCGGTCCCGATTTCCGCGAGCCGAAGGTGCCGGCGCCCGGACAATGGGGGGCGCAGCGTACGGACGTGCCCAGCGTCACGGTGGCGGGCGCGGTGGATCCGCGATGGTGGCAGCGGTTCGGCGACGGCGAGCTCGACACGCTGGTCGGACGATTGGCGAGCCAGAATCTCGATCTGCAGGAAGCGGCCGAGCGCATCCAGCAGGGGCGCGCGCAGGTGAAGGTTGCGGCGTCGCAGGGGCTGCCGCATGTCGACTACACGCCGCGATACACGCTGAACCGGCAGAGCCCGAACGGCTTCCTGGAGCTGGTGACGCCGGAGCCTGGCGCGCCGCTGCAGTATGACCTTTACGACAACACGCTGTCGCCGTCGTGGGAGCTCGACCTGTTCGGGCGCGTGCGGCGGCAGGTCGAGGCGGAGCGGGCCAACACCGAGGCGGCGTTCGAGGAGCGCAACGAGGTCGCGCTGTCGGCGATCTCGGATCTCGCGTCGGACTACATGCAGTTGCGCGGCATCCAGGCGCGCGAGGCAATCACGCGGCGGAACCTGGCGCTGATCCAGCACAGCGACGACCTGGTGCGCAACCAGCGTGCCAACGGTGTCGCGACCGTGCTCGACGTCGCGCAGGCCGATGCGGAGACCGCAACGGTCGCGGCCACCCTGCCCGCCTACGCGACGCAGGAAGCGGCGATGATCAACGCGATTGGGCTGCTGCTGGCGGAGCCGCCGCGAGCGCTGGAGGCGGAGTTGCGGCCGGTGCGGCCGATCCCGGTGACGCCGGTGACGGTGCCGGTCGGGCTGCCGGGGGATCTCGTGCGACGCCGGCCCGACATCAGGCGGGCGGAGGCAGAGCTGCATGCGGCGACCGCGGAGACGGGTGTTGCGGTGGCCAATTTCTATCCCG
>CAXTVZ010000224.1:2555-5813 GCA_964247685.1 uncultured Acetobacteraceae bacterium | reverse complement strand
TGCCGTCCGCGCAAGCGCCGCCGGGTCTGATCCGCCGCAAGCGTTTCGAAGTATGGGGCCGGGCGCGTTGCGCGTCCGGTCATTCGCAGTTGAGAAAGGGGGTCCCGACATGGCGCTCCAGAGAAACTGGCAAAGCCTGATCAAGCCGGAGAAGCTCGAAGTCGAGCCCGGCGCCGAGCCGTCCCGCACCGCCACGATCGTGGCAGAGCCGCTCGAGCGCGGCTTCGGCATGACGCTCGGCAACGCGATCCGTCGCATCCTGCTCTCTTCGCTGCAGGGTGCCGCCGTGATCTCGGTGCAGATCGACGGCGTGCTGCACGAGTTCAGCTCGATCCCCGGCGTCCGCGAGGACGTCACCGACATCGTGCTGAACATCAAGCAGCTCGCCCTTCGCATGCACGGCGAAGGCCCCAAGCGCATGGTGCTGCAGGCCACGGGCCCCGGTGAGGTCACCGCCCGCCAGATCCAGACCGGCCACGACATCGAGGTGATGAATCCCGATCTCGTGATCTGCACGCTCGACGAGGGCGTGAAGCTCGGCATGGAGCTCACCGCCCAGCTCGGCAAGGGCTATGTCCCCGCCGCCGCCAACCGCCCCGAGGATGCGACGATCGGGCTGATCCCGGTCGATGCGATCTACTCGCCGGTTCGCCGCGTCTCCTACAAGGTCGAGCCGACCCGCGTGGGTCAGGTCACCGACTACGACAAGCTGCTGCTCACGGTGGAAACCAACGGCGCCGTCACCCCAGAGGACGCGGTCGCACTTGCGGCCCGCATCCTCCAGGATCAGCTCCAGCTCTTCATCAACTTCGACGAGCCCCGCCCGGTTCGCGCGGAAGAGCCGCAGGACGACCTGCCGTTCAACCGCAACCTGCTCCGCAAGGTCGACGAGCTCGAGCTCTCGGTCCGCTCGGCGAACTGCCTGAAGAACGACAACATCGTCTATATCGGCGACCTCGTTCAGAAGACCGAGCAGGAGATGCTCCGCACGCCGAATTTCGGCCGCAAGTCGCTCAACGAGATCAAGGAGGTCCTCACCAACATGGGCCTCAGCCTCGGGATGAACGTGCCGACCTGGCCGCCCGAGAACATCGAGGAACTCGCCAAGCGTCTCGACGAGCCGTTCTGATCAGGAACCACGTAAATGCGTCACGGAATTGCCGGCCGTAAGCTCGGCGTCACCTCGTCCCACCGCCTCGCCATGTTTCGCAACATGGCGGTGGCGCTCATCAAGCACGAGCAGATAACCACCACCCTGCCCAAGGCCAAGGAGCTCCGCCCCTATGCCGAGCGCCTGATCACGCTCGGCAAGCGCGGCGGCCTGCATGCGCGCCGCCAGGCCTACGCGCAGCTTCGCGACGACGTCATCGTCGGAAAACTCTTCTCCACGATCGCTGATCGCTACAAGACCCGCGCCGGCGGCTACACGCGCGTGCTTAAGGCGGGCGTCCGCTACGGCGACGCCGCTGACATGGCGGTAATCGAGCTGGTGGATCGTGACCCGTCGGCGAAGGGTCTTGATAGCGGCCCGAAGCTCGAGGTGCGTGACGACAACGAGAGCCCGAACGACTACGACTGAGCATGCTGCGAGCGTGGAACAAGGGCGTGTCGACCGCGAGGCCGGCACGCCCTTTTCACGTGCGGCGAATCGCGCAAGAAGACCCAGGGCTCTGCCCTGGACCCGCTGGGGTCTTAACCCCAGACCCCCTCTACGGTAGGCAGGTCCAGGAGGGCCTTCCCTCCTGGCGGGGTCAAGGGGCAGAGCCCCTTGCCTTCTTACGTCAGTGCGAGCCGCGGGCGATCATATGCATGAAGCCAAGCTTCCGCCGCACCTCGTCGCTGATCACGAACGGGTACAAGTCCGACAGCCCCATGCTCCGGTTCAGGCTGTTCACCGCGAACACCAGCGGCAGCCATCCGTCGATCAACCGGTCGAAATCCGCGGTCTGATAGGGATCAAGCTTCACGTCGGTCGACAGATCGCCGGTCGGGCCAGCCACCGGATGCACCGAGATCCCGAACGCGCTCCCCGTCTCCAGCGTGTCCATGATGTGCAGGTAGTGCGCCCAGGTCTCGGCAAAGTCCTCCCAGGGGTGTGTGGTCGCGTAGGCCGAAATGGAGTGGTCGCACCAGTCCGCCGGCGGCCCTTCCGCGTAGTGCCGGTTCAGCGCCGCCTGGTAGTCGAGCGTATCGTCTCCAAACAGGGCGCGGGATTCCTCGAGATGGCCGCCGTCGCGCACCAGCCGGTCCCAGATCCAATGTCCGACCTCGTGCCGGAAATGGCCGAGCAGCGTGCGGTAGCTCTCGTGCATCTGCTGGCGGAGCTCCTCGCGCACGCCGTCATCCGCTTCCTTGGCGGCGATGGTGATGATGCCGTTGTCGTGCCCGGTCAGCACCTTCTGGCCGGGCAACTCCTCAAGGAAGTCGAACACCAGGCCTTCCTCCGGATCCTGCGCCCGGTTCGGCAGCGGGATGCCGAGCCGGATCAGCGAATAGAACAGCCGGTGCTTGGCGAATTCGAGCTTACGCCAGCGCTCGAGGCTGGCCGGGTTGCTGATGTCCGGGATGGTGCGGTTGTGGCAGCAGGCGGCGCAGAACGGGTCGGCGGCATCCGCCTCGACCAGCCAATTGCACACGTCGTGTTGCGCGTTGGCGCAAAGCCGGTAGCGGCGTTCGGGCTCCGCGAGCGCCTTGAACGCATCTCCGTCCGGCTCGAGTGCGGTGATCTCCGCCAGGTCCGGCAGGTAGCCGAGCGCGTGACCGCAGGCCTCGCAGCGACGGTTCTCGAAGAACAGCATCGTGCCGCAGCTCTGGCAGTTGAACAGTTTCATGGGTCGGGCCGCGTCCTGGTGATGGGGGCTGCCGCAACAGCGCCCGGAACCGCATCGTCGTTCCCGCAACGAGAAACGCATCCCGCGCCCACAACCTGCGTTGAGGCCGTACCACTCGGACCCAGCGCTCGAAAGGAGCACTTCATGGTTGATGAAAACCGCGTCGAAGGCACGATCAAGAACGTCACCGGCAAGGTCCAGGAGACCGCCGGCAGCGTTTTCGGCGACAGCGACACGCAGGCGCAAGGACAGGCGAACGAGTTCATCGGCGACGTTCAGTCGAGCTACGGCGAGGCGCTCGATACCGTTCGCGACCTGGCTGCCGACCGCCCGATGACGACCATCGCGGCCGCCGCAGGGATCGGTTTGCTGGTCGGATTGCTTCTCGGACGCATCTGAGATGTGACCAGGGTACTGGCGCCGTTCG
>CAXTVZ010000224.1:0-2455 GCA_964247685.1 uncultured Acetobacteraceae bacterium | reverse complement strand
GTCGGATTGCTTCTCGGACGCATCTGAGATGTGACCAGGGTACTGGCGCCGTTCGGGCGCCAGTACCGGTCCGCCTCGACACGGGAAACGAGGCATTGCCCGCAGGCCACAGGCTCGACGTCGACCTGCGCCACCACAGCATCAGTCGCAACCGCGCCGGTCCTCATCGCGCTCCGCGGCCATCGTAAACACGAGCGAGGGCTCATGCTGTAACGGGCGCAAATTTCTTCGTCATCTCCTTGTCGTCGCAGGCCTGTTCGTGTTCGGCGGCGTTTCAGCGGCGGCCGCAGGGATCGCGAACTTCCTCGTCGTCCTCTTCCTCATCATCTTCCTTGTGCTTGCCGTCACCGAGGCGCGACTAATAAGACCAAGGGCGCAGGGGCTGAGGCGCAGGCATCAGCTCTCTGCGCGCCCGGGTCAGCTAGTCGGGACAGCCGGCACTGCCTGGCTCCCTAACAGGCATGCGTGATGACCTGATGGCGCGAAGCCTCGCACAGGAAAGCAATACCCCTGCGTTGCCGCTGTCCGCCTCGGCCGAAGAATAGGGCAGGCGCGTTGCTCCCGCTTTAGACAGCATCCATCGGCGGGTGCCTGATCCTTCATCATGGAATGCAATACTCGATAGCAGTTTGCTTCGTGAGAACCGAGATACCAGACGCTCGCGGCTGTGTGCCGATCTCGGAAGCAGTGCAACGCCGCCGCTGACGATATCGCAGGATCACGCGCGAGGCCGTCGAGCCTGAACTGCTTGGCGCGTCAACCGTGCGAACCTGCACCCGATGACCCGCAGCTGGCACAGGACGTGCAGTCCCGATACGGCCGCGACAACAACGTGCGTTCGGTGCGCTACAGATGCTGTGCACCAAACTTCCACGACTTCGGGGCAGGAAGTGTCTGCGTGCGAGAGCCCGCCTCTGTGCACCCCGGAGTCAGAAGAGATGTTCCATCCCTACTTGCTCGATACAGGCGACGCGTCGCCTGCCGCGACCAACGGCTCCCTTCAACCCTCCGCCCCCGCCCGTCGCCGACATCGCTCGTGATCCAAGCCACCACGACCGGCTGATCGCCCACCGAGGAAGCTCGGCCATCCGAAGGCGCAGGAGGTTCCATGCTCACCACCAAAGCCACTCGCATCGATCTGTTCAGCTTTCGCACCCCCCAGATGCGGGCCTTCCACATGGCCTGGATCGCCTTCTTCGTCTGCTTCTTCGCCTGGTTCGCGACCGCTCCGCTGATGCCGATCGTCAAAGGCGACCTGCATCTCACCAACGACGAAGTCTACTCGATCGGCATCGCCGGCGTGTTCGCGACCGTGCTCGCCCGTTTCGTCATCGGGCCGTTCTGCGACAGATACGGACCGCGCCTCGCCTACACGATGCTGCTGACGCTCGGCGCCATCCCGGTGATCGGCATCGCCTTCGCCTGGGACTACGCCTCGTTCCTGATGTTCCGGCTGCTGATCGGCATCATCGGCGCGAGCTTCGTGATCACCCAGTTCCATACCTCGGTGATGTTCGCCCCCAACGTCGTCGGCACCGCCAACGCGACCGTGGGCGGCTGGGGCAATGCGGGCGGCGGCGTCACGCAGAGCGTCATGCCGATGGTGTTCGCGCTGGTCCTGGCCTGGGGGTTCAGCAAGGGCATGTCCTGGCGATACGCGCAGGTGGTGCCGGCGGTGGTGATGCTGATCACTGCGGCCGCCTACTGGCGATACACGCAGGACTCGCCCGAGGGTAATTTCTCCGATCTGCGCCGGGCCGGCCTGTCGACACAGGTCGGCAAGAAGAGCGGCCTCGCGGTCATGCGGGAGGCCGGCCGCAACTATCGCGTCTGGCTGCTCGCCGCCTGCTACGGCGCGTCGTTCGGGGTCGAGCTGTTCGTCCACTCGATCGCCGCCACCTACTACTTCAACCGCTACCGCCTCTCGCTCGCCGATGCCGGCTTCGCCGTGGGCGCCTTCGGCCTCCTCGCCTTGTTCGCGCGTGCGCTCGGCGGCCTGCTGTCGGACAAGGTCGCGCGCGCCCGGGGTTTGGACGGCCGCACCATGCTGCTGATCGGGCTCATGCTGGGCGAGGGCGTGTTCCTGATCGGCTTCAGCCAGGCGGGCACGGTGGCCGCCGCGGTGTCGATGATGCTGGTGTTCGGCCTGTTCACGCACATGGCGTGCGGCTCGCTCTACGCGCTGGTCCCGTTCATCGACCGCAAGGTGCTGGGCGGCGTGTGCGGCATCATCGGCGCGGGCGGCAACATTGGCGGCGTCGCGGCCGGCCTGCTGCTGCGCTTCACCGGCAAGCCCGCCTTCTGCTTCGAGGTGCTCGGCATCGCAGCGCTCCTTTGTGCGTGCGGCGCAAGTGCGATCCGCTTCTCGGTGCGGCACAAGCACGACGAACGGGCGCTCTACGACGCGGCGGTGGCGCAGCGTGCGTCGACATCGATGGCGGCGATCACCACCTGA
>CAXTVZ010000223.1:0-5840 GCA_964247685.1 uncultured Acetobacteraceae bacterium | reverse complement strand
GCAGCGCATCAGCAACATGCCAAGCATCGCATCCTGCATTTCAACGTCCTCCGGCACCTTCGCTGCAATCAGCTCCGGCTGCTCGGTGGCGGTGACAACCATTCGATAGAGCGCGTTGACGCCCAACACCTGCGGCACCCGACCGAGTTCAAGCTCAAGCCACACCAAAAACTTAAGTGAGACCGAAACACGGGGGTCGAGACATCCATCTTGGGGAAGGATGACAGCAGACGAGCCGCCGACACAAGCGCCTTTGCTCGAGCTGCCCACTTCAAGCCTGCCTGACTGTAGGCTGGGCCGATCGCAATCAGCGTCTCGATCAACTCGTCTGTTTACTCGACCTTGATGAGCCTTGTTTCAGCCCTGCCAAGCATTTGTGTCGCGTCGTAGAGGCTACCGTTTTTCAGCTTCTGCTTGCCACGGCGAAAATAGCCAAGGCTGCCCTCCGCTTCGCTGCGCCGGCGCTCTAGGAGAGCCACTCATTCGTCGTAAAGGGCGTCGAACGAGTCGCTCTCGGGCACGAACTCGCCCAATCGAGAGAGGTCAGTCCGAACTCTGGCACTGAGGGACCAGCAAGGTATGTCCGCTTCCAGGGAACTCGGGACGCCCGGGCGATTACCGCTTCGGGGCACGAAGCGGCAGTCTTGGCGCAGCGGAGGCGAGACACACGAGCGTTTCCAAATACCAGGCAGTCCAGAGGCCCAGCCTCTGGCGGGGTCAAGGGGCAGAGCCCCTTGCCTTCTTCACGCCCCCAACGACGCCAGGAGCGCGTCGAGTTCGGACTCCGTGGCATTCGGGTCGGCCTGTTCGGCGGCGGGTGGGTTGAGCGAGGCGAGCAGGGCGTCGAGGTCGTCCTCCGGCGCTGCGGCGGCGCTGGCGGCCGGTTCGGGCAAGGCGGGCTCGGGGTCGGGCAGGCTCGGTTCGGGTGCGGGTTCGGGTGCTGCGGCCTCGGCGGGTGGCGGCGGGGCGGGGTCGGCGGCGGCCGGGATCGCAACCGGCGCCCAGAAGCCCGCGAGCTTGCCGCCGGCGATTGCGGTGAAGCCGCCGAGGCGGATCTCGGGGCGGCCGCGGAGCGAGAAGATCGGCATGACGTGCCACGGCGCGAGTGCGGCCGCCTCGCGCTCGCCGTAGAGACGCTCGGTGCAGGGGAGAGCGACCTGGTCGCCGTCCGCATCCACGCGGATGAAATAGGGCATGTCGCCGACGGTCAGCACGCTGCCGGGCTGCATCTTCGCACCCTCGCGCAGCCAGCTCTGCGCGAGCAGCAGCGCGGGGAGCACGGCCTGGTGCGACCAGAGCATGCCGCCGAGGCCCTCCTGACGGCTGAACTCCTCGAAGCTGAAGGCGTCGATCGGGTCGGTGCGCTTGCCGTAGGGCAGGCGCAGCAGGAAGCGGGGGGTGGCGAGGCCCAGATAGGCGGCGTGCGGGAGTTCGCAGAGTGCGGACCAGCTTTCGGCCACCAGCCTGTGCTGCCGGTCGAGCGGAGTGCGCAGCGCGTCGGGGCCGATGCCGGCGATGAACGGGGCACCGGCGGCGGCCGCGAGCTGGGCGATGCGGCCGAGCAGCTCGGCATGCGGGGGCGTGGCCTCGAAGCCGTAGAGGCCGATCACGGCGGCGAACGCGCCCGCCTGCGCATCGAGTGCGGGCTGCTCCGCGAGCATGCCGAACAGGCCGGTTTCGGTGAGCGCGTCGGTCGCGGCGAGGTCGGCGGCGAGCTCCTCGGCGGAGACGTCGTAGAGCACGATCTCGGTGCGGGCGCCGGTCTCGATGCGGCGCACGAGCAGCTCCACGCCGCGCCACACCGCCTCCATCGCCTGGAAATCGGGGTCGTGCAGCACGCGGCGCATGGCGGCCGACAGCGCCTCGTCGACCTGCGCGATCAGCTGGTCCTGCCGGCGGTCGCGCGCGGGCACGATGAAGGGGCCGACCAGCCTGCGGATCAGCGCCGCACTCGCCTCGTCGTCGTCCTCGTCGGCCAGGACGGGGGCGCGGTCGCCCGAACGCCCGAGCAGCTCGGCGAACTCGGACAGCCGCCGGTCGGTGGCGACGCGGCTGCCGCGCGCCTCGCGGGAGGCGGGCGGAAGCGGGTCGGCGCCGCTCCAGGCGAGCACCTCGGCTGCCGCGCGGTCGAAGCCGGTGCGGCTGCCGAGATTGCGGCGCAATGCGATCAGCTGCTCGAACAGGGGCACGTTCTCGACCAGCTGGTCGGGATGGAAATCGTCCATGCTGCTGATCGGGACTGCGACCTGCTCGCCCGCGTCGCCCAATGCGACCCGCAGCACGGGGCGCAGGCGGGCGAGCACGTCGTCGAGATTGTCCACGTCGACGCGGAGCGGCCGGCGCGCGGCGAGTGCGGGCCCTGTCTCCATCCGGCCGGCGTTGGCGCGGCCGGAGAAGTCGCCGAGGAGCGCGAGGCGGAATTTCGTGCCGCGCGTCGGCGGTGCGGACGGGCGGCCGAGGCGCCCGAAATTGACGGTGTATTCCATCCTGCTCTTCCCTTTACGCGCGCGGTGCGGAACGACGTGATAGAGCGACCGTCGCGGTCGTTGCGCAAGCGTGGAATATCGTTTCGGTCGGACCTGGCCAGGTGCCGGACGTCGCGAGGAGAATGCACGGATGGGCTGCTTCTGCCGGCACGATGTCGCAGCACTCGCCGCCCTGACGGCGCAGCTGAACGCCGCGATCTCGAGTGCCACCTCGGTGTCGGTCAGCGCCGCGCTCACGGCTGACGCCGGCATCGCGGCCGCGATGCCGGCGGCGTGCCTGCTCGCGACACCGGCGACGCTGCGCGTCACCGCACTCGCCGCGGCGCTCGCGGCACTCGGGCTGCCGGCCGCGCCCTGGAACCCCGATCCTGCCTGGCTGGAGCTCGCACTTCCGGTGCTGCCGATGCCGCCCACGGCAATGGCGACGCTGGTCGGCCTCGCCAATCTTCGCGCGCAGGCCCAGGCGGTGTTCGGGCTCGACCTTCTCGATCCGGCGGCGAGCCTGCCCTTCGCGCGGCTGTGCGCGACGCTGTCGGCGCGCGTGGCGGCGGCGGCGGCACTCGGCGCGTCGGCCTCGGCGTCCGCGACGCTTGCGGCCTCGCTCGATGCGTCCGCGAGCGCCACGCTGCAGGGGCTCGCAGCACTCGCGCTGGCACTCGACCGGATCGAGCTCGCGCTCGCGGCGCCGGTGCTCGACATCGCACTCTATCGCATCGATCCGGTCTGGCGCGGCTTCCTGCGGCGGATCGAGGCGCTGCTGCCGCTGATCGCCGCGCTGCTGCTGCTGGGGCTCGACCCGGCGGTCGATTTCACCGCGAGCCTGGCCGCCTCGTTCCGGGCACTGCTGGCGATCCGGCTGCCGACGGCAGCCCCTGCCATGGTGCAGCTTTCGGCGACGCTGAATGCGGTCGCGACGCTACGCGCGAGCCTCGGCATCGATCCGCTGGCGGCAGGGACGGTCGTCCTGGTCGAGCGCCTGTCGCTGCGGATCTCGAGCCTGCCCGCGGCGGCGTTGGCAGCACTCGCCGACGCCCTCGCGGGCCTAGTGCCCTGCCCCACGCTCGCGATCACGCCCGACGTGGTGGCGATCGCGGCCTCGCTCAACCCGCTGGCGGTGGCAGGGCTCGCCTGGACGCCGCCGCCGATCGCAGCACTGCCGGCGATCGGCGTGGGGGCGGTGGCCGTCGGGCTCGCCGCGTCGCTTTCGGCGACGCTCGGGATCACCGCGTCGCTCTCGCCCTGCGCGGACGGCTGCGATGCGGCGCGGCTCGCGCGCGCGATCGCGTAGCGCGCCGCGATCGCGCTTTACGACGGCGGCGGCGTGGGCGAAATTGATGCGGTCCTGCATCGGGAGAGTGGCGTCGTGAAGAAAGGCGAGAAGGCCGAGTTCAACCAGGCCTGGTGGAAGGGCAGCCAGCCCAAGGACGCCAAGAAGCAGCCCGCGTTGCAGAGCGCCGGCAAGCTGGAACTCGCACTCAAGGCCTACGAGAACGCGGTGGCGCGGCTCGAGCGCGATACCGACGAGGAGGCGCGCAAGAACGCGTTCTCGGCACTCGACAATGTCGAGACCTGTGCGAAGGCCGCGGTGGCGGAGGCCGCCAAGGACAAGAAGAACCCCGACATGGAGGCCACCGCCCAGAGCCTCGGCAAGATGGACTTCGCGGGCGAGCGCAAGCGCGCCGAGGCGCTGGTCGAGGACGAGGCGGGCGCGCTGGCGGACCCGAAGCTCTACATCGCGAAACTGCGCCGGGGCTTGCAGAAGCTCGAGCGCCGCGGCGCGGACCAGGGCCTCGAGCCCGACAAGCGCGGGATGAATTTCGGCTTCGTGCCGGGCAAGTCCGCGATCGCGCACCGGCTGATCCTGCATCCCGCCCAGGCGGGGCGCGCGCTCGCGACGCACGCGGCGACCGACCTCAATGTGGAGCAGCGGCTGGTCACGTTCGGCTTTGCGAGCGTGGATCCGGACAAGCCGGAGCGGATCCGCCTGCATCTCGAGGGCAAGAAGCTCCCGGGCCTGGCCAAGAAGGTCCGGCTGATGCTGAAGGCCTTCCGCTCGCCGCAGTTCAAGACCGCGATCCTGTACGAAGGCGGCGTCGAGGTGGCCGACGAGCTCGATCCCGCGGACGAGGACGACGTGGCCGAGTTCGGGGATGCCGCGCCGGCCGCCGCACCGCCGGATTTCGCGGCGATGAAGGCCGAGCTCGCGAGACTGTTCGAGCAGATCAAGGCACTTCCCGGCGGCGCTGGTGCGCAGCAGGCGCTGGTGCCGCTGGTGGCCGCGACCACGGGCGCGCTGCGGGCGCAGGATGCGGCGCTGGCCGAGACCGATCTCGCGCAGCTGCGGGACGCCATTGCGGCCGCCGCCGCGGCGCCGGCCCGGGCTGGGGCGGCCACCGCGAGCAATGGCGCGGCCGGCAACGGTGCCCCGCCCGCGGACGCGGTGGCAGCCGAGCTCGACAAGTCGCGCCGCATCTGGATCGCGACACGCGGTCGCATCGGCGCCGATCTCGGCAAGCTGCGCGCGGAGATCGCGAGCGCCTACGAGGGCCAGGCGGTGGCGGCCGAGATTGATCGGGCGTTCCAGTCGCGCGCGACGTCGGTGCTCGCACGGCTCGACGAGCGGCTGTCGGCGAAGATCGGCGAGGCGGTGGCCGCGACCGAAGCGGCCGCGCGCAATGCGCTGGTGGCCGAGGCGCGCGCGATCATCGCCGAGTACGAGGCGTTCCTCGATGGCGAGACGTTCGTGGCCGATGTGGACGCGAACCCGTTCACGCCGGTCGCGATCGGCAAGACGGCGCGGCAGACGCTGGCGGCGTTGTCGCGGAGCCTGCCGGCTGCGGCTTGATCAGGTGGGAAGGCCAGGGGCTCTGCCCCTGGACCCCGCTAAGGGCTGGCCCTTAGAACCCGTTTGTTAGGTGGCGGGCGCAGGCACGCCGGGCCGAAGGACAGAACGCCCGCTTTCGTGTTCGGAACACCGGAGTCTCATTGGGGCTCCGTCCCAAACCCCAGGGGATCCAAGGGGCTCGCCCCTTGGCGGGTCCAGGGCAGAGCCCTGGCCTTCCTTCTATGACAGCCGATACGAGAACCCCGCCTCCTCCACGCCCACATCGACCGCGCGCACGGCCTGCCCCTCGAGCATGCGCGCGAGGAACAGCGCGCTGATCTCGGGCAGCATCGTGTTGGTCAAAATCGCGTCGATCATGCGGCCGCCGCTTTCCGGTTCGTTGCAGCGGTCGGCGACCAGTTTCACCACCGCGTCGTCGTAGCGGAATGCCACGTCGTGACGCTCGCGCATGCGACGGCCGATCCGGTCGAGCTGCAGGCGGATGATGTCGCCCATCACCGCGTCGCTCA
>CAXTVZ010000222.1:0-5852 GCA_964247685.1 uncultured Acetobacteraceae bacterium | reverse complement strand
CTGTTCGACAGCCTGCCGGTCTGGGAGAACGTGGCCTTCGGGCTGCTGGCCGGACAGCGCGGCGGGACGCGCATCGGGCGCCCGGCCGCGCGCGCGGAGGCGGTGCGGCTGCTCGGCCTGGTCGGGCTCGGGGCCGACGTGGCCTCGCTCTCGCCTGCCGAGCTCTCGGGCGGCATGCAGAAGCGGGTCGCACTCGCCCGCGCGGTGGCAGCCAACCCCGACATCGTGCTGTTCGACGAGCCCACCACCGGGCTCGACCCGATCATGGGCGCGGTGATCGACGGGCTGATCGTGGACACCGTGCGCACGCTCGGCTCGACCGCGATCGCGATCACCCACGACATGGCGAGTGCGGCCCGCATCGGCGACCGGGCGGCGATGCTGTTCCACGGACGTATCGTGTGGGAGGGGCCGGCGCCGGACCTTCTGCACAGCGGCAATCCACTGGTCGACCAGTTCACCCATGGACGACGCGAGGGGCCGATCCAGATGGAGCTCCGCCGCTGAGGGCGGCGCTCCACCTGCTGGCGTTCGGCCTCGCGACGTGGACGACCGCCGCGGTGGCCGCGACGGGTGGCGACATGCCCGGCGCGCAACGCCGCGCCGCATCCGGCGCCCTGGTCGAACTGTTCGCCGGCACCTGCCTTCCCCATGCCGGCGATGTCGGCGGCCTGCGCGCCGCATTGGCCGAACGCCACGTCGCACCGATGCCGGCCGCCCGCGCTCGCGCACTGCTGGTCTGGCCGGGCATGGTGTTCCCGATCGCCCTCCCGGCACAGCACATGGCGGTGCTCTCGTTCGATAACGGGCTGTGCGGCACGATCGCCGAGGACGTCGATCCGGGCGCGCTGCTCGCCTCGCTCGCCGCCGCCATGACGAGAAGCGGCATCGTGGTCTCCGCGCTGGGGGTGGCGCCGGCCGGCGCGGCGCAGGCCTACCGGCTGACGGGGCCGCAAACGCGGCTCGAGCTGATGGTCGACATCGAGCCCTCGGGCGACCGCACGCAGGCGTCGATGCTGGCCAAGCCGCTGCCATGAGGCGTTCCTGATGGCCCGGGCTGCATCCCGCTTCGTCTGCCAGAACTGCGGCAACGCGACGCCGAAATGGGCCGGGCGCTGCGAGGCCTGCGGCGAGTGGAACACGGTGGTCGAGGAGGCCGCGCCCTCCGGACCCGCCTTCGCGGCGAAAAAGGCCACCGGCAACCAGGCCAAGCGGCCGCCGCTCGCCTTCGCAGCCCTCGAGGGCGAGGGCGCGCCGCCCCCGCGCACCCCCACCGGGATCGGCGAGCTCGACCGCGTGCTGGGCGGCGGGCTGGTGCCGGCCTCGGCGGTGCTGCTGGGAGGTGATCCGGGGATCGGCAAGTCGACGCTGCTGCTGCAGGCGGCGGCCGGGCTCGCAGCACTGGGGCGGCGGGTTCTCTACATCTCGGGCGAGGAGGCGATCGACCAGCTGCGCCTGCGCGCGCGCAGGCTGGGGCTCACGGCGCCGGCGCTCTCGCTTGCGGCCTCGATCGACGTGCGCGACATCGCGGCCGCCGTGGAACGCGAGCGGGATGCGGCGCTGGTGGTGATCGACTCGATCCAGACCATGTGGCTGGACGGCATCGAGAGCGCGCCGGGCTCGGTCTCCCAGGTGCGCTCGGCCGGGTTCGAGCTGATCCGGCTCGCGAAAAGCCAGGGCTTCGCGATGATCCTGGTCGGCCACGTCACCAAGGAGGGCTCGCTCGCCGGGCCCCGCGTGCTCGAGCACATGGTGGACGCGGTGCTGCAGTTCGAAGGCGAGCGCGGCCACCAGTTCCGCATCCTGCGCGCGACCAAGAACCGCTACGGCGCCACCGACGAGATCGGCGTGTTCGAGATGACCGGCACGGGGCTCGCCGAGGTCGCCAACCCGTCGGCGCTGTTCCTGGCCGAGCGGCGCGGCAACGTCTCGGGGAGTGCGGTGTTCGCGGGCATCGAGGGCACGCGCCCGGTGCTGCTCGAGGTGCAGGCGCTGCTGAGTCCGAACACGGGCGGGTCGCCGCGCCGGGCGGTGGTGGGGGCGGATCCGGCGCGGCTGGCGATGCTGGTCGCCGTGCTCGAGGCGCGCTGCGGGCTGCGGCTGTCCCAGTTCGACATCCACCTCAACATGGCCGGCGGCCTGCGGGTGACCGAGCCCGCGGCCGACCTCGCGATCGCCGCCGCCCTGGCATCGGCCAGCGCCGACCGGCCGACCGACCCGGACACGGTCTATTTCGGCGAGGTCGGGCTCTCGGGCGAGGTGCGGCAGGTGGCGCAGGCCGAGGCCAGGCTGCGGGAGGCGCAAAAGCTCGGCTTCGCCCGCGCCGTGCTGCCGCGCCGGGTCGCGCGCGGCGGACGCCAGCTCGCCGCGCCCGACGGCCTGTCGCTCAGTGAGACCGGCCACCTGTTCGACCTCGTTTCACCATTTCTTCGCGAGGAACCTGCGAAAACCCGCTGAGGGCGAGCGGCCCTTCCAATCCCGACCCCCGAGGACGATATGGAGCCCATCCGGAAACAAGGCGGTCCATGAACCCCATCGACATCGCAGCACTGGTGGTGCTCGCGCTCTCGGCGGCTTTCGGGCTGGCGCGCGGCTTCGTGCGCGAGGTGCTCAGTCTCGCCGCCTGGATCGGCGCGGGCACACTCTGCGTGGAGCTCTTCCCCGTGATCGATCCCACGGCACGGCGGCTGATCGAGAACACCGCCATTGCCGATATCGGCGCCTACGCCGCGGGCTTCCTCGTGCTGGTGATCGTGTTCTCGATCGTCGCCAACGTGGTCGGCGGCCTGGTGCAGGCGAGCCTGCTGGGCGGGATCGACCGGGCGCTCGGGGTGCTGTTCGGGATGGCGCGCGGCGTGGTGATCGTGGTGGCAGCCTATATTCTGGGCAATCTTCTGCTGCCGGTGGGCGAATGGCCGGGCATGGTGCGCAGCGCGCGGGCCACGCCGCTGGCCTTTCAGGGCGCTGCATGGGTCGTGTCCCTGGTGCCGGAGCATCTGAGGCCGCATATCGAGGCACCGGGCGTCGGCTTCGCCGTCATGCCCGGCCAGAGCGTCGCATACCGGCAGGGTGAGTGATGATGACAGATCTCGATGCACTCACGACGGTGCCCTTCTCCGGCCCCCGGGACGGCGAGGACGACGACCACCCGCACGAGGAATGCGGCGTGTTCGGGATCTGGGGCAACGCGGATGCGGCGGCACTCACGGCCCTCGGCCTGCACGCGCTGCAGCATCGCGGGCAGGAGGCCACGGGGATCCTGTCCTTCGACGGGCAGCGCTTCCACCACAACAAGGGCCTGGGCCTGGTGGGCGACATCTTCGGCGACGCGCGGGTGATCGCGTCCCTGCCGGGACACGCGGCGATCGGCCACAATCGATATGCGACCACCGGCGATACGGTGCTGCGCAACGTCCAGCCGCTGTTCGCCGATTTCGAGTTCGGCGGGTTCGGGGTGGCGCATAACGGCAACCTCACCAACGCGCTGGGGTTGCGGCGCGCGCTGGTGCGTAGAGGCTGCCTGTTCCAGTCGACCACCGATAGCGAGGTGTTCGTCCACCTGATCGCGATCAGCCTCTACTCCACCGTGGTGGACCGGCTGATCGATGCGCTTAAGCAGGTGGTGGGTGCGTATTCGCTGGTGGCGCTGTCGTCGGAGGCGATGCTCGGCGTGCGCGACCCGCTCGGCGTGCGTCCGCTGATCCTCGGGCGCATTCGCGGTGGCAATGACGGCGCGGGAAGCTGGGTGCTGGCGTCGGAGACCTGCGCGCTCGACATCGTCGACGCCGACTTCGTGCGCGATGTCGATCCCGGCGAGATTGTGGTGATCGACAACCAGGGGATCCGCTCGATCAAGCCGTTCGGCTCGAACACGGGCGGCCGGTTCTGCGTGTTCGAGCACATCTACTTCGCGCGTCCCGACAGCGTGCTTGACGGGCGCGCGGTCTATGACGCGCGCAAGCGGATCGGCGGCGAGCTCGCCCGCGAGAGCGCGGTCGCGGCCGACGTGGTGGTGCCCGTGCCGGATTCGGGCGTGCCGTCGGCGATGGGGTTCGCCTCCGAGAGCGGCATCCCGTTCGAGCTCGGCATCATCCGCAATCACTACGTCGGCCGCACCTTCATCGAGCCCACCGACCAGATCCGCCATCTCGGCGTGAAGCTGAAGCACTCGGCCAACCGGACGGTGCTGGAAGGCAAGCGGGTGGTGCTGGTGGACGACAGCATCGTGCGCGGCACGACGAGTCGGAAGATCGTGGAGATGGTGCGCGGGGCGGGCGCCGCCGAAGTGCATATGCGGATCTCCTCGCCGCCGACCACGCATAGCTGCTTCTACGGGATCGATACGCCCGAGCGCGGCAAGCTGCTCGCGGCCCGCCATTCGGTGGACGAGATGGCGCGGCTGATTGGGGCGGACAGCCTGGCCTTCATCTCGCTCGACGGGCTGTATCGGGCACTGGGGAAGCCGGGGCGCAACCCGGACAATCCGGGATTCTGCGATGCCTGCTTCACGGGGGATTACCCGATCGAGCTCACCGATACGGCGGACAGCACGCCGAAGCGGACGCACCAGATGGAAGTCGCCCGATAGCAGAGGCAGACGGCCCGGGGTAATCGATGGGGGTCCAGGGGCCCCTGGCTCCTGGCGGGGTTCGGGGCAGAGCCCCGATCTGCTTTGTGACCTCGCGCCGCTATGGCTAGGCCCCTGGCGATCGCAACGGACGGTCCCAATTCTGTCCCGTGCACCGCCCCTGGATCCCCCGTCAGGTCCTCGCGACCCAGTCCGCGCTTGCCGACCCGGAGGGACGTGCGATCGCCGAGCGCGCCACCGCCCTGGGCGCCCGCCTGGTCGAGCTGCCGGCCGACCGTCTGAGCGGGCTTCCCGAGGCCTATCGCGACGCCAAGACGACGCTGGCGCTCGTGGTGGCCAGTGCCAGCCGCCGCAGGCTGCAGCCGATTCCGCCCTCGGCCGACTGGCGCTTCGACCTGGCCGAGGGCTGTCCCGCGCATTGTTCCTATTGCTATCTCGCGGGGTCGCTGAAGGGGCCGCCGATCGTGCGCGCCTACGTCAATATCGGCGAGATCCTGGGCGGGCTCGCGGCGGGGCTGGGTGCGGGCCAGGTCACGTCGCGGTCGAAGGCGCGCGCGAGCGAAGGCACGACCTTCGAGTGCTCCTGCTACACTGACCCGCTCGCACTCGAGCACCTGACGGGGCATCTGGCGCGGGCGATCACCTGGTTCGGGCGGTGGGACGCGCCGGTGCAGCTCCGCTTCACGACCAAGTTCGACGCGGTCGACCCGCTCCTGGCGCTGCCGCATGCCGGGCGCACGCGGATCCGGTTCTCGGTCAACGCGCTGTCGGCCATGCGTCACGAGGGCGGTGCGCCGCGGGTGGGCGACCGGCTGGCCGCCCTCGGCCGCGTGGCGCGCGCGGGGTATCCGGTCGGTCTGACGGTCGCCCCAATCCTGCGCCTGCCGGACTGGGAGGGTGAATACGACCGGCTGTTCGCGGCGGTGGCCGAGGCGCTCGCGGGGGTGGCGTCGCCCGACCTCACCGCGGAGCTGATCACCCACCGCTTCACGCCTGGTTCGCGCGAGGTGCTGACGGGGTGGTATCCGGGCAGCGACCTCGAGATGGACGAGGAGGTGCGGGCGCGGAAGATGACGAAGTTCGGCTCGACGAAGTTCGTGTTTCCCGCCGACGAGATGCGGCGGATGCGCGCGACGCTGGAAGCCTCGCTCGCGCGTCACCTGCCGGCGGCGCGGTTGCTTTACTGGACCTGAGAGTAGGAAGAAGGCCAGGGCTCTGCCCTGGACCCGCCAAGGGGCTAGCCCCTTGGATCCCCTCGACTTGA
>CAXTVZ010000221.1:0-5911 GCA_964247685.1 uncultured Acetobacteraceae bacterium | reverse complement strand
CTCTGCCCTGGACCCGCCAAGGGACAGTCGTCCCTTGGAACCCTGATTGTTGGGCACATCAGGCGAAGCCGGGAACCATCGACTTCGCCAATGCACCCCAAGTTTGCCGCTTGTAAGGAGCCCCAAGTCCGGGGTTTTAAGGGCTCCGCCCTTAACGGGGTCCAGGGGCAGCGCCCCTGGCCTTACTTGCGTCGTCTCCGCCCCAGCGCCGTCTGCAGCACGACGGCCGCCAACAGAAACAACCCGCTCGCAAAATCCTGCCAGGCCGCATTCAGCGTCCCGATCTGGTTGATCACGTTCTCGATCACCCCCAGCAGCAGCACCCCCGACAGCGTGCCCAGCAGCGTGCCCACACCTCCGGTCAGCAGCACGCCTCCGATCACGCAGGCCGCGATCGACTGCAGCTCGTAGCCGGTGCCCGCCGCCGAGATCCCGCTATCCAGGTGCCCCGCGAGCAGCGCCCCGGCCAGTCCCGCCAGCGACCCGCTCAGCACGTAGGCGAAGATCTTGGTGCGCTCGACCCGGATGCCGAGCATGCGCGCGGCCTCCTCGTTGCCGCCGATCGCGAACACCGCGTTGCCGAACGACGTCCCGTTGAGCAGCAGCCCGGCCCCGAGTGCGAGCACGATCTCGATGATGATCAGGTTCGGCACGCCCCCGATCGCGCCGTTCGGAATCGCCGAGAACAGCCCGGGATGATCGAGCACCATGCTCTCGCCCGCGAGCAGCACGGCCGCCGCGCGCACCGCCAGCAGGGCCGCCAGCGTGACGATGAAGGGCGCCATGCCCGCGCGCGCGATCAGCAGCCCGTCCACCAGCCCGATCAGCGCGCCCACCACGATCGGCGCAGCGAGGGCTGCCACCGGACCGTAAGGCATCGCGTAGGCCGCGAGTACCGTGCCCAGTCCCACGATCGACCCGACCGCGAGGTCGAACCCGCCCATCACGATCACGAAGCACTGCCCGAGCGCCACGATGCCGAGGAAGCTGGACGCCACCAGGATGTCGGCCACGTTGCCGGCGCTGCCGAAATGCGGAAACGCCACCGAGGCCGCGATCCCCGCCACCACCAGCACCGCGGTCGCCACCCGCGACTGCACGAGCGAGATGAACCGGTCGCGCCGCTCGACGCCTGCCAGGGCCCCGCTCATGCCCGACCCCGCTGGAACGCCAGGGCGCCGATGATGAACACCGCCTTGATGATCTCCGACCAGGTCGCATTCACATCGTTCATGATGAAGGTCGCATCCAGCACCCGCAGCAGCAGCACGCCGAGCACGGTCCCCACGATCGAGATTTTCCCGCCGGCCAACGGCGTCCCGCCGATCACCGCCGCCGCGATCGTGTCGAGCTCGAACCCCACGCCGATGTAGTTGGCGTCGGCCGCCCCCAGGCGCGCGGAGGCGAACACTCCCGCGATCCCGGCCAGCAGCCCGCTCGCGCCATAGACCGCGAACAGCGTGGCATTCACGGGCAGCCCGGCCAGCGCCGACGCGCGGCGACTGGCGCCCACGAACAGCACCCGCCGGCCGAACGTCGTGCGCTGCACGAGCACATAGACGAGGGCCGCCGCGATCAGCGCCAGGATCGCCACCACCGGGATGAAGGCGATCGCCGACTGCCCGATCGTGTCGAACACGCTGTCGTCCGGCAGGTCGACGCGGGCACCCCCCAGCAGCGCGCGGCCGAGCCCGCGGCACGCGACCAGCAGCGCCAGGCTCGAGATCAGCGGGTCGATGCCCACCACCGCCACCAGCAACCCGTTCACCAGCCCGGCGGCGAGGCCCGCCGCGATGCCGGCCGCGCACGCCACGAGCGGGCCCGCGCCGAGGGAGATCCCGATCGCGGCCGAGGCGAGCGCCATCACCGAGCCGACCGACAGGTCGATGCCGCGCGTTCCGATCGCCAGGCTCTGCCCCAGCGCGATCAGGATCACGGGTGCGGCCTCGAACAGCAGGCTGCGCACCACGAACAGACTGGCGAAGCCGCCGGTCGCCGCGAGATTGGCCGCGACCAGCACGATGAAGGCGATATAGACGCTGCCCTCGCGCAGGAGCTGGCCCGTGCTGCGCCCCGCGAAGACCGTGCGCGCGGGCGCCGCCTCGGCGCTCATGCCTCCACCCCCGCCACACCACCCGACAGCATCGCCAGGCGCTCGAGCGCATCGGGTGCGGCGGGATCGACCTCGCCCACCACCGCGCCCTCGCTCAGAACCACCAGCCGGTCGCACAGCTCGATCAGCTCCTCGAGCTCGGACGAGGTCACCAGCACGCCGAGGCCCTCGTCGGCCAGGCGGCGGACCAGCCGGTGCACCTCCTCCTTGGCTCCCACGTCGATCCCCCGCGTCGGATCGTCGAGCATGATCGCGCGGGGTTCGGCCGCCAGCGTGCGCGCGATCAGCACCTTCTGCTGGTTGCCGCCGGAAAGCTGCCCGATCCGCTGGCCGGGTCCCGCGGTGCGCACGCCGAGCTCGGCGATGTAGCGCTTCACGAGCGCGTCCTCCCGCGCCCGGTCGATGAAGGCGGCGCGCGACAGAAGCGGCAGGACCGCCGCCGTCATGTTCTCGCGGACGGGCAGCAGCGGGAAAATCCCCTCCGTGCGGCGATCCTCGGACAGGAAGCCCAGGCCCGCCGCGATCGAGCGGCGCGGGGTCGCGCCCTCGAGCCTCTGCCCGGCCACCGAGACCTCGCCCGCATCGGGTCGTTCCGCGCCGAACACCGCCTTCATCGTCTCGGTCCGCCCGGCGCCGAGCAGGCCCGCGAGCCCCACGATCTCGCCCGCTCGGATCGCGAGCGAGACGCCGCGCACCCGGGTTCGCCAGGAGAGCTCGCGCACCGTGAGAGCCTCGGCCGGGCGCCCGGCCGCCCTTGCCGCGCGCGACGTGCTGCGGGCGCGCGGCTCGGCCTCGCTGCGACCGAGCATGGCCGAGACGAGCTCCGCCCGCGGCAGCTCGCCCACCGTCGCGGTGCGGACGTTCTGTCCGTCGCGCAGCACCGTCAGCCGGTCGCACAGCGCGTAGCATTCCGAAAGCCGATGGCTGACGAACACCAGCCCGATCCCCTCGTCGCGCAGGCGTCGCACCGCGCCGAACAGGATCTCCACCTCGCCTGCGGTGAGCGCCGAGGTCGGCTCGTCCAGGATCACCACGCGCGCGCCGAGCGAGACCGTGCGCGCGATCGACACCATCTGCTGCAGCCCGAGCCCGAGGCTGCCGAGCCGCGCCCGCGGGTCGATCGGCAGGCCGGTGCGCTGGAGGATCGCGCCCGCGTCGCGCGCCATCCGGCGGCGGTCGATCAGGATCCCGCCGCGTTTGGGTTCGCGGCCGAGAAACACGTTCTCGGCCACGCTCCGCTCGGGGATCAGGTTGATCTCCTGATACACCGCGGCGACCCCGGCGAGCCGCGCCTCGCGCGGCGAGCCGAACCGCACCGGCGAGCCGGACAGCCTGATCTCGCCCCCATCCGGCTCGTGCAGGCCCGTCAGCACCTTGATCAGCGTGGACTTCCCCGCGCCGTTCTCGCCCAGCAGCCCATGCACCTCGCCGGCCCGGACCGAGAACGACACGCCCTTCAGCGCGCGCACCACCCCGAACGTCTTGGTGATGTCGCGCGCGTCCAGAAGCGAACCGGCGTCGGAAGTCACCTCAGTAGGGCGCGCCGGACTTCACCGCGTCGGCGGCGTTGGCCTTCGAGTAGAGCGCGTCCTTCATGATGATCTTCTGCGGCACCGCCGTGCCCGCGAACCAGTTCTTCAACGCGCCGAACGCCTGCGGACCGAAGCGCGGGTTGGTCTCGACATCGGCGTTCGCACTCCCGTCGGCGATCGCCTGCACCAGCGACTTGGTGCCGTCGATCGACACGATCACCACGTTCTTGCCCGGCCGCTTGCCGCCCTGCTTCAGCGCCGTCATCGCGCCCTGCGTCATGACGTCAGCATGGCTGTACAGCGCGGTGAGGTCGTGATGGGCCAGCAGCAGCTGCTCGGTCACGCGCTGCGCGTCGGTCGCCGACCAGTTGCCGGTCTGGGCCGCCACCAGCTTCAGACCGGGATGCTTGGCGATGCTCTGCGCGAACCCGTCGGTCCGCTCGCTCTCGACCAGGTTGCCGTAGGCGCCCTGGATCTCGATGATCTTGCCGTGGCCTCCCGTGATCTGCGCGAGGATGTCGCCCGCGCGCTGCCCCTGCACGAGGAAGTTCGAGCCCATGTTGGTAATGATCGGCGCGCACGCCGTGCCGGCCGTCACGCGGTCGATCGTGACCACGGGGATGTGCTTGGCGGCCGCCTGCTCGAGCGCCGGCTGCAGGCCGGTCGCGTTCAGCGGTGCGATCACCAGCGCCTGCGCGCCCTGCGCGATCATGCTCTCGACATCGGCCACCTGCTTGGCCTGGTTGTCGTTCGCGTTGGTGTAGAGGAGCTTCGCCCCGGCTGATTGCGCAGCGTCGCGCACCGACTGCGTCTCGGCGGCGCGAAACGGGTTCTGCTCGTTCTCGGATTGGCTGAAGCCGATCACCATGCCGGACAGAGCCGCGTGGCTCGGGCTCGGGTTGGTGCAGGTGGCCGACGAGGTCTGCTCCACCTTCTGCTCGCCGCCGGCCGTCTGGGCCGCGGCTGCCGACATGGCGACCAGGAGTGCGACCGGCGCCGCGCCCCACAAGCGATTGGATCTCATGCTTTCCTCCCACGTCGCCGCTTCAGTGACGGCGGCTTCTTTGCTCGCGGGAGATTAGCAGGCAACGCAACGAAGGCCAGGGGCTCTGCCCCTGGACCCCGCCGGGGCCTTGGCCCCAGACCCCTTCACATCGGCAGGGGCAGAGCCCCTTACTGCTCCACGCCCATCACAAGGCCCTCGATGTCGTGCTTCTGGGTGATCGGCACGAGCTCGTCCGCCACCCGGCACACCAAGTGCCCGCGAAGCTCCGGCGACAGCCGCTCATGGAACTCCCGCGTCACCATCATGTCGTGCAATGCCGCATGTCCCGCCCCAGGCGCATCCACGCCCACCACCAGCACCGGGCGCGCGATCGGCGACGGGTGCGCCGTGCCGCGATGCATGGTCAGCGCCGAGCGGCACGAGACGTCGCCCATCTGCGGATACTTCCGTACGGCCCGCTCCGTGAAGCGGCCCCAGAGAGCGCGCTCGGGGAACATCCCGTGCTTCCAGGCGCGGCCGTCATCCCATTGCGTGCCCGGCGCCACCTCGAACGGACCCATGTCCCCGGTCACGTCCACGCCGGTGATGTTGAAGGCGAGCGAAGTGACGCGGTGCCCTTCATAGGTCTCCGGCGGCGACGGGAAGTCGCGGTGCCAGGGCTGGTTGATCGCACCCTGGAAAGGCACGTCGAAGCCCACCTCCACAATCTCGTAATCGGGGCCGAGCACGCGCTCGCACATCGCGCGGATCCAGGGATGGCTGACGATGTCCACGAATCCGCTGACCGCCTCGGGATGCAGCTCGACATACCAGCGCCGCGGTCCGCGACCGACTGCACCCCCGGGGCGCTGGATCGCCTCCCAGAACGCGGTCATCATGTCCTCGCGCAGCCGCTCGATGAACGGGCGCTCGAAAGCGGCCTTGCGGCCCACGACGCCGTCACTCGTCAGCGTCGCCAGATCGCCCGCGACGTCCACATCTTCGCCTTGAACCACGTCGTTCATGCCGCGTGCCTCCTTCGCGCTTGCCTGTTGTGGGGTATGAACGCTGCAAGCTGGGCTCGGGTGCTAATGTTGCCCACCTTGGTCCGAAGAAGGCCAGGGGCTCTGCCCCTGGACCCCGTTAAGGGCGCAGCCCTTAAAACCCTCTACTTTGCGAGCGCCGGAGGACGGCGTGCGCCGGCCAGCTCCAGGCTTCGACTCGCTCCAAACAATCAGGGTTCCAAGGGACGACCGTCCCTTGGCGGGTCCAGGGCAGAGC
>CAXTVZ010000220.1:0-5916 GCA_964247685.1 uncultured Acetobacteraceae bacterium | reverse complement strand
TGTCGACCAGGTTCTTGCCGATGTCGTGCACGTCGCCCTTGACGGTCGCCAGCACCACGGTCGCGCGGGTCTGCCCCTCGACGCGCTCCATATGCGGCTCGAGATGGGCGACGGCCGCCTTCATCGTCTCGGCCGACTGCAGCACGAACGGCAGCTGCATCTTGCCCGCGCCGAACAGCTCGCCCACGATCTTCATGCCGTCGAGCAGCACGTTGTTGATGATGTCGAGCGGCGGCATCTTCTCGCGCGCCTCGTCGAGCTCGGCCTCCAACCCCTTGCGGTCGCCGTCGACGATGCGGTCGCGCAGGCGCTCCTCCACCGTGTCCGCGCGCTTCTTCTTCGCGACATCGGCGAGCTTGCGGTCGGCGAACATCGCCAGCAGGGCCTGCAACGGATCGTAGTCGGGGGCGCGCCGGTCGAAGATCAGATCCTCGCAGACCTTGACTTCCTCCGGCGCGATCAGGTGCAGCGGCCGTATCTTGCTGACATGGATGATCGCCGCCGTCATGCCGGCCCGCACCGCGTGGTCGAGGAACACGGAATTGAGAACCGCGCGCGCGGCCGGGTTCAGCCCGAACGAGATGTTGGACAGGCCGAGCACGATCTGCACGTCGGGGAAGTGTTCGCGGATCAGACGGATCCCCGCGAGCGTCCATTCGCCGAGCTTGCGGTCGTCCTCCATGCCGGTCGCGATGGTGAAGGTCAGCGGATCGATCAGCAGGTCCGATTGCGGCAGCCCATGCCGTTCGCAGGCGAATTCCACCAGCCGCGTCGCGATCCGCAGCTTGTCCTCGGGCGCCTTGGCCATGCCGACTTCATCGATCGTCAGCGCCACCACCGCCGCGCCGAACCTCCGCGCAAGCTTCAGGCGCTCGGTCGCGTGCCCCTCGCCATCCTCGAAGTTGATCGAGTTGATGATCGCCTTGCCGCCATGCAGCGACAGCGCGCTCTCGATCACCGGCGTCTCGGTGCTGTCGATCACCAGCGGCGCGTTCACGCTCGAGGTGAAGCGCCGCACCACCTCGTCCATCTCGGCGGTCTCGTCGCGGCCCACGAACGCCGTGCAGAGATCGATCGCGTGGCTGCCTTCGCCCAGCTGCTCGCGACCCACCGCCACGCACCCGTCCCAGTCGTGCGCCGCCTGCAGGTCGCGCCATTTCCGCGAGCCGTTGGCGTTGCAACGCTCGCCGATCGCGAACACCGCGTTCTCCTGGCGCAGCGGCGTAGCACCATAGAGCGAGGCGACCGCGGGCACCCACACCGCGGTTCGCGCCGCCGGCGCCGGCCGGCGCGCCGCCCCCGCCCGGTTGCGCAGCATCGCGTCGAGCGCCTCGATATGCGGGATCGAGGTGCCGCAGCAGCCGCCGATCAGGTTCAGCCCGTCCTCGGCGACGAAGCGCTCGAGCCAGGCCGCCATGGCGCCGGGCTGCAGCGGGTAGTGGGTCTTGCCGTCCACCAGCTCGGGCAGTCCCGCATTCGGCATGCAGCCGAGCAGCCCCGGCCAGTTCCGCGCGAGCCAGCCCACATGCTCGGCCATCTCCTGCGGGCCGGTGGCACAGTTCAGCCCGATCAGAGGCACGTCGAGCGCGTGCACCACGGTGGCCGCCGCTGCGATGTCGGGCCCCACCAGCAGCGTGCCGGTGGTCTCCACCGTGACCGAGACGAAGATCGGCGTGTCGCGCCCGGCCTCGGCGCGCGCGATCCGGGCCCCGTTGACCGCCGCCTTGATCTGCAGCGTGTCCTGGCAGGTCTCGATCAGGAACGCGTCGACGCCGCCCTCGAGCAGCCCGCGGCACTGCTCGGCCAGGGCCGCCTCCAGCGGAGCGTAGGCGATGTTGCCCAGCGTCGGCAGCTTGGTGCCGGGGCCGATCGAGCCCAGCACGTAGCGGTGGCGCCCGTCGGCAAAATGTTCCGCCGCCTCGCGGGCGAGCTCGGCGGCGATCCGGTTGATCTGGCGGGCCTCCGCCTCCAGCCCGAACTCGGCCAGCGTGATCGGCGATCCGCCGAACGTGTTGGTCTCCACCAGGTCAGCGCCGGCCGCGAAGTAGCCGCGATGGATCTCGCGCACCAGGTCGGGCCGCGACAGGTTCAGGATCTCGGTGCAGTTCTCCTGCCCGCGATAGTCGCGCTCGAGCTCGAGGTCGAGCGCCTGCACGCGGCTGCCCATGCCGCCGTCGCAGAGCAGCACGGTGTCGGCGAGCGCATCGAGGAGGTGGGGGCGGGACATCCGTGGTGAATTAGGGGATCATCCCTTGTGCCACCAGATCGACCGTTCATGTCGGCGGCCCGACGTGCCCATGTGGTGACGCATGAGCAACGCCGACCCTCGTCTGCCGATCCTGCTGCGGGCGCGCCTCGCACCCGAGGAGCTCGCGCCGACCGACCTGGTGCTGCTCGATGCAGCGCTGGCGCATCCCTCCCTCCCGGCCGGGGTGGCGGCGCGCACGGTCGCGTTCGCGGCCGCCGAAGGCGCGCATGGCGGGTCCTGCCCCTGCTGCGTGGCCCGTTCGCCGCTGGCGCGCATGCTGGCCCGCCTGGTGGTCGAGCGCGCGCGGGGCGAGGTGCCCTTCTTCGCCCGCGTGGTGGCGGTGTCCGACGTCGCCGGCCGTGCCGCGCTGCGCGCCTCGGTCCGCGCGGACCCGCTGGTCGCCAGCCGCTACGTGATCTGATCGCGCCGCCGCTCGCCCTGGCGCCGCTCGGTCCCGGACGGGTCGGCGTCGTCGCCCAGCGGGCGCTGCATGATCACCACGTCGAGCAGCCGGCCGAATTTTAGCCCCACCGCGCGCATAACCCCGTTGCGGGTGAAGCCCAGGCTCGCATGCATGCCGATCGAGGAGACGTTGTCGCTGTCGCCCACCAGCGCGAGCATCTGGCGGAACCCCGCCGCCGTCGCCTCCGCGATCAGGCGCGCCACCAGCGCCTTGCCCACGCCCTGGCCGCGCACGTCCTCGCGCACGTAGATGCTGTCCTCCACCGTGTAGCGGTAGGCGGCGCGCTCGCGGAACGGGCCGTAATAGCCGAAGCCGAGCGCCCCGGTCTCGTCGGCGGCGACCAGCCAGCAATACCCGCCGGCGAGCCCCCGCTCCATGCGGGCGCCGATCTCGGCCTCGCTCGGCGGATCCTCCTCGAAGGTGCCGGTGCCGGTCAGCACGTGCTGGGCGTAGATTGACTGGATCGCCTCGAGGTCGGACGGGCGGGCGGGTCTGATTTCCATGACGGCTCCCGTGCTGGTGCAAGACCGGTGCAAGACTGGTGCAAGATGTTCAGGCCAGGGGCCGCGATCGAGGTGTTCGACGCCCGGGCGCTTCCGCGGTTGCGCAAGTCTCGCCATGAGTTCGTCGCGAACTGCGCGGGTGAGATGGAGCGCCGATGACGTGTGCAGCAGTTGTGGACGAGACGTGCCAAGACGCAGGGGTTGAAGAAAACAGTCACGCGGTGGGCAGTTCGGTGTTATAGGGCAGTCGATATGTTGGCGATGCGCCCCAGGTGGATGATCCATCGGACAAAGGCGCGTCAGGTCGAGCAGGTCTCGCCCCGGGGGTCAAACAACCTCTGTTCCATCCTCTGAGAACGTGACGCAAGGAAGATGCCGGTGGATCGAGTGAACGACCCCACGGACAGCACCCCCAGGTCTGAGGGCGAACCCGGCAATCCCGGCTCGTCATCCGCGAAGATCCCCGGGCCCGTGCTCGCGCGGCTGAAGGCCGTGCAGGCCGCGGCCGCCTATCACGGCGTCGACGTGGACCTGAAATCGTTCCGCGGCGAGCCGGGCGAGGACACCCCGTCCCCGGCCTCGCTGCTCCGCTGGCTCGACGAGCAGGGCATGGTGTCGAAGGCGATGCGCCTGAAATGGCGCCACCTGGTGCGCATGAGCGACGGCCCGCCGGTGGTGCTGACCTTCCGCGACGGCTCGGCCGGCGTGATGGTGAACGCCGACGGCATCCGCAACATCGTGTGGATGAAGGACCCGCTCCGCAGCCAGGACGAGCCGCCGATCGCGGTTGACGAGCTGCGCCTGATGCAGGTCTGGACCGGCGACGTGATCCTGGTGCGCCGCTCGCGCAACGCCACCGAGGAAGAGCAGCCGTTCAACATGCGCTGGCTCTGGCAGCTCTGCCTGCGCGAGCGCAAGTCGATGCGCGACATCGCCGTCTCCTCGATGGTGATCAGCATCGTGACCATCCTGCCCGCGCTGATCGTCATGCAGGTGATCAACCGGGTGCTGCAGTTCCACTCGATGCCGACGCTCGTCACGATGTCGCTGATCATCATGATGCTGGTGTTCTACGAGACGGTGCTGGGCTGGGCGCGCAAGGAGATCACCGCGATCGCCTCGATGCGCATCGACACGCGGCTGCAGCTCCACATCTTTTCCCGCCTGCTGGCCCTGCCGCTCGAGTATTTCGAGCGGAACCAGGCCGGTATGACGATCTCGCGGGTGATGTCGGTCTACGCCATCCGGAACTTCCTCACCGGCAAGCTGATGGCGGTGTTCCTCGACTGCTTCACGCTGGTGATCCTGCTGCCGTTCCTGTTCTACCTGAACGGCACGCTGGCCTGGATGATCCTGCTCTGCGCGGGTGCCATCGGCCTGATCATCGTGATCTTCATGGGTCCGCTGACCAAGGCGGTGGGCCAGTCGATCTACCGCGGTCACCTCAAGGGCAGCCTGATGTACGAGACGGTTGCCGGTGTGCGCACCGTCAAGACGCTGGCACTCGAGAACAGCCGCAAGGCCGAGTGGGACCAGCTGGTGGCGTCGGCGAGCGAGGCCGATCTCAAGGTCCAGCGGCTGAGCAACACGATCAGCACCTGTGTCACGCCGGTCGAGCGCTTCATGAATCTCGGCATCATCCTGGTGGGCGCCTATATCGCGCTCGAGGATCCGGGCGCGGTGAACGCCGGCGCGCTGGTGGCCTTCATGATGCTCGGCGGCCGCGTGGCGTCCCCGCTGGTGAACTTCGCCCGCCTGCTCGAGGACCTCAACCAGGTGCGCGGCTCGCTCTACGAGGCGGGTTCGGTGCTGAACCAGCCGACCGAGACCAAGGCGCTCACCACCGGCATGCGCCCGGTCATCAAAGGCTCGATCTCCTTCGAGGACGTGAACTTCGCCTATCCGGGCAGCGACCGCTTGGCGCTGGACCGCGTCAATTTCGAGATCCCGGCCGGCACCATGCTGGGCGTGGTGGGCCGCTCGGGCTCGGGCAAGTCCACCGTGACCCGCCTGCTGCAGGGCGTGTCGCGCGGCTATACGGGCTTCCTGCGCCTCGACGGCATCGACATGCGCGAGATCAACCTCAGCCATCTCCGCCGCTCCTGCGGCGTGGTGCTGCAGGACAACTTCCTGTTCCGCGGCACGATCCGCGACAACATCTCCGCCGGCCGCCCCGGCCTGACCATCGAGGACGTGATCCGCGCCTCCCGCCTCGCAGGCGCCGAGGAGTTCATCGAGCGCATGCCCGCCGGCTACGAGACCTGGATCGAGGAAGGCTCGACCAACATCTCGGGCGGCCAGCGCCAGCGCCTGGCGATCGCGCGCGCCGTGATCTCGGACCCCAAGCTGCTGATCCTCGACGAGGCGACCTCGGCGCTCGACCCGGAATCCGAAGCGCTGGTGAACGCCAACCTCGCCCGCATCGCCAAGGGCCGCACGATGGTGATCGTGTCGCACCGTCTGTCCTCGCTGGTCGACTGCCACCAGATCATGGTCATGGACCAGGGCAAGGTGATCGACGTCGCCCCGCACAACGTGCTGGTGGAGCGCTGCTCGATCTACCGCACGCTCTGGTTGCAGCAGAACCGTCACCTCGACCCGCAGCGGGGCGGCCAGGCGCCGGCCCCCGCTCTCGCCCAGGGAGACGACTGAGCCATGGCCAACGAGGTCACCACCGCCGCCGAGCCGAGCAACCCGCTCCG
>CAXTVZ010000219.1:0-5920 GCA_964247685.1 uncultured Acetobacteraceae bacterium | reverse complement strand
GCGGACATGGCCAGGGTCGCGTCTCGCGGGAACGCCTCCGCCACGACCGCCGGCGTTCGCACTCTCACCCCGGATAGCGCGACCCGCGAAAGAGGCCTACCCACCCGGGCAGAACATCCAGCTTGGATGGAGCAACGTCATGGTCCGCATGATGGACGATCGCAGCCGCAACCAGCCGAGCGTGGCGACGTCGGACAGTCCAGTTCTCCGCACCGACTCCGCGACGCCGCGGCCAGCCGGCGCGCCGCCGGACCGTCCGCTCAGCGGTGACCCCCACCCGCACGACCGCCTGCACCCGGCGATGTACCTGTCCGAGTTCGTCGGCACGGCCCTCCTGGTTTTCGTCGGCCTCTCCCTCGTCGTGGCGCTCTGGGGGCGGGACGGCCTGCTCTACGCCGCGCCGCTCTCGCCGCCGCATCGGCGTCTGCTGAACGGCTTCCTGTTCGGATCCGTCGGTGCCGCAATCGCTTACTCGCCGCTCGGCCGCATCAGCGGTGCCCACATCAACCCGGCCATGACCCTCGCCTTCTGGCTTGAACGTAAGATCCAGTGGCGCGATGCCGGCGCCTACATCGCCGCCCAGATCCTCGGCGCCACGCTCGGTGCCACCCTGCTGCTGGTCTGGGGGCCGGTCGGCGCCAGCGCCCGCTGGGGCGCCTCCATGCCGGGACCCGATCTCCCCCTTTGGGCCGCCATCGCTGGCGAGACGATCTGCACCTTCCTTCTCGTGATCCTGATCTTCCTCTTCGCCGCCCGGCCCGCGACCCAGCCCTTCACCCCGCTCGTGAACCCGCCGCTGTTCGCGATCCTCGTCTGGCTGGAAGGCCCGATCTCCGGCGCCAGCGCCAATCCGGCCCGCTCCTTCGGACCCGAGTTGATCGGCTGGAACTGGGCAGGCTGGTGGGTCTACTGGCTCGGGCCCGGCCTCGGCGTCCTGCTGGCGATTCTCGTCACCAAGCTGGAACTCCACGGTTCTCATCGCCCGCACCAGGCCCGCCTGTTCCATTTCGGCCATCCAGGCGGCCTCGCCCCCTCGGCGCCGCCTCCAGATAACAGGTGAATGGCGCGATCACCGCCGCGCCGGCGCGAGATCGTCCGGCGCGAAGTCCGACAAAGGTCGCCCTCATCGGCACGGACGCTGCGGCGCACCGCCGGGCCGCTTCCATCGTCAGCGAGGCACGCGCTCGTCGCGACGACTCCGGTCGAGCCGAACATCGACATCATCTGCGCCAGCTCAAGCCAACCCAAAGCGCAATTTACCATCCGCTAACGTTCTGCGCGCGAAGGTGCCAGTCAGGACGGGCGGAGCGTAGAGATGTTGTCCAGAGACAGGTCGGAGGAAGAGCGAATGTGTGCTCTGCGCGATCTCGACCTGCTCGACACCTTGCCAAGCGAAAGCTTCGACCGCATCACCCGCATGGCCAGCATGCTGTTCGACATGCCGGTTTCAGCCGTCTCGCTGACCGATCACGACCGGCAATGGTTCAAGTCGAGTGTCGGGACGGCAGGGCGGGAAATACCGCGCATCCAGGCGCCGTGCGCCGAGGTCACCCGGTCAGGCAGCTTCCTGCTGGTGCCCGACCTGCTGCAGGACAGTCGCTTCGCGACCAGCCCGCTGGCTCAGGCTGGCATACGGTTCTACGCCGGCGCCCCGCTGATCACCCGCGAGGGTTGCGGCCTCGGCGCCATGTGCGTGCTCGACACCAGCCCACGCCGTTTGTCTCCCGACCAGATCCGGTCGCTGGAGGATTTCGCCGCCATGGTGATGGCGCAGATCGAGCTGCAGCGCGATTTTGGACGCATAGATCCGCTCAGCGGCCTGCCCAACCGCCACCAGATGGTGGACGACCTGGAGGACGCGGCGCGACAGGAGCCGGCAGGCGAGCGTACCGCCATACTGATCGACCTGATCGACGGCAGGCAGTTCAACCAGACCGTGAGCGTGCTCGGCACCGCCTACATCGACGAGCTGGTCCGCACCTCAGGCCGTATCGTGCGCGAGGTGCTGGGAGACCGTCCGGCGCTCTACCACGTCGGCATGGCGACCTATCTTGCCGTGCTGAATGGGATGGGATGGCGCGAGACGGTGGACGCACTCGCCGCGCGACTGGGCGCGCCGATCTGGTGCGGCGGCATCCCGATCTCGGTCGTCAGTGCCTTCGGGATCTCGCAATTCCGGCTCGGTGAGTCTGTGCCGCGCGACGTGTTGCGCACTTCCATCAGCGCCGCTCAGGACGCGCGCGAAGCAGATCTCGACCGTGCGGTCTACAGCTCGATCAGCGACGACGCCCACCGGCGCCAGTTCACCCTGCTCACCGACATGGCCGACGCTCTGCGAGCGCCGGACCAGCTGCGCCTGGTGTTCCAGCCACGGGTGGACGTGCGCACGGGAGCATGCGTCAGCGCGGAAGCTCTGCTGCGCTGGCAGCACCCACTCCTGGGCAACGTACCGCCCGGAGAGTTCATCCCCCTCCTGGAGCCGACAGCGTTGGGCCGCCCCATCACCGCCTGGGTGATCGGAACGGCGCTGGACCAGGTGATGGCCTGGCGCGAAAGCGGACGGTCACTGCGCGTGTCGATCAACGTGTCCGCGAAGGACCTTGCTGAGCCAGACTTTGCGGAGCGGCTCCGCGACGAGCTGCAACGGCGCTCTCTGCCGCCCAACCTGGTCGAGCTCGAGCTCACCGAGAGCGCGTTGATAGGAAACGGCCCACGTGTGCTGAAACAGCTCGCCGAGCTCAGGGACATGGGAGTCGAGATTGCCATCGACGATTTCGGCACTGGCTACAGCACCTTCGCCTACCTTCAGCGTCTGCCCGCCAGCATCGTCAAGCTGGACCAGTCCTTCATTCGCGATCTCACCGGCAACGAGCGCGACCAGATCCTGGTGCGTTCGATGATCGGCCTGGCGCATGATCTGGGTTACCGTGTCGTCGCCGAAGGCGTGGAGAACGCCGCGACGCGCGACTTGCTGGTGACCGCCGGCTGCGACGAGCTGCAGGGCTATCTACTGTCCCGTCCTGTGCCGGCGGTCGAGCTCGATCGTTGGTTCCAGCGTGGCGGCAGCAGAAATGAGGCCGCCGGCGCGCTGTTACGGGCAGGATAGCTGGCCGTGAGATCAGGCGTTTCACGCAAGCGGTCACGTGATGAGCTCCGCTGCCGGAGCTCAGTACAATCCGGGCCACGCGGAGGCAGGTGTCCAAAGGCCGACGAATCCTTCTCATGGGAAGGCCAGGCAATGGACCACAGGCTCGGGCTCGAAGTCCTCGAAAACGCCCGCACCGTATGACCAGGCATGCGGCCAGCTTCGCATGTCTGCGAGCCGACTGTGCAAACAGTGTGGGAGAGGGCGTGTTCAAAGGCGCCAGGTCACGAGGCCAGGCGCGCTACGGTGTGGCACCGGTGCAGATGTCTGAGCGCGTGCCATTGGCAAAGCGGTAAGGAGTCACTTCTAGTGTCTCAGCAGCCGTCAGCGGCGGTCGCTTGGAGACACACAATAGTGCAGGGCCACCTTCAATCAGCCGGGGGCGTGTCGGGCCTGGTGGAAACGCTCGCTGCCACGCCAGCATCTGACTTCGCCCGGCTCGTCCAGAGCACGGCCTATGCGGTTGAGTGCTCGAGCGCGGCGTTCTTCGCGGCCCATGACGATGGGTTCCACGCAGTGGTCTCGTTCGGGATCGCGGCCTCGGGGGTGACGGCGGGTAGCCGCCTTCTGGACGACGCGTCCCGCCTGCGCTCGGACGATGTCATGGTCGTGAACGACATCACCCACGAGCCCGACTATGAAATGCAAGACGGCCGGCTGTTCGGCGCAGGCGTCCCGATCATCCGTTTCGTCGCTGCGGCACGGGTCATCGATGACGGCGGAGTGACGCTCGGTATCCTCCTCGTGGCCGATCCCCTGCCCCAGGCGGGGCTGAGCGCCGCGAAGTTGTATGTGCTGCGCGCCCATGCAGCGCAACTGGCAGCGCTGCTGGAATTACAGACCCTGCGCAACGTTTCAAAGCGGGACCAAACCTCCAATCTCGACCTGAGCGCGATGGAACGGCTTCGCCTGCTGGAATCGGTCGTGGTTAACGCCAACGACGCAGTGCTGATCACGTCGGCTGAACCGATTGATCTTCCGGGACCGCGCGTCGTCTACTGCAACGCCGCGTTCACCAGGACCACGGGATACTCCGCCGAGGAGATGCTCGGCCGGACCCCGCGGGTGCTGCAGGGGCCAGGAACCAGCCGCAAGGCACTGGATCGCCTCCGGCACGCGCTGAGCCGCTGGAAGCCCATCGAGGTGGAGCTTCTGAACCGCCGCAAGAACGGCACGGAGTTCTGGGTCGAACTGAGCATCGTGCCGGTTGCCAACGAGAAGGGCTGGTTCACCCATTGGGTCTCGGTGCAGCGCGACATCAGCGACCGCAAGGCTGCCGAGGAAGCGGCGACCCAAAGCCGGATCGCGCAGGCGGAAAACCTGGCTCTCGAGGCGGAGATCGAGGAGCGCAAGCAGGTGGAGGCGCGGCTGCTTTATACCGCCTTTCATGACGACCTGACGAAGCTGCGCAACCGGGCGTTCTTCATGGACCGGCTGGCAGTGGCGTTGGCCCGGACGAAATCTGACCCGAGCTTCCGCATCGCCGTGCTGTTTCTGGACCTCGACCGCTTCAAGCTCATCAACGACAGCCTCGGCCACCGCGCCGGCGACCTGCTGCTGATGGAGGTCGCTCAGCGCCTGAGCGTCTCCATCCGGCCGCAGGACACGCTGGCGCGGCTTGGCGGCGATGAGTTCGCAATGCTGGTCGAAGGCCTTGGCGCAGCACTGACCGCGGCGACGCTGGGCAGCCAACTCGTCGAGGCGATGCGTCCCTCGCTGTGGATCGGCGACCAGGAGGTATTTCCCTCCTGCAGCATCGGCGTGGTGGAAGCGACGGCGGAGCACGGCCTTCCCGAGGACATGCTGCGCGACGCCGATATGGCGATGTATCAGGCAAAGCGGGAAGACACCGGCAACTTCGCGGTTTTTGCAAACTCCATGCAGCTCAACTCGATGGTGGCACTGGAGCTGCAAACTGACCTACGCAATGCGGTAGCCCGCGGCGAGTTCTGCCTGCACTACCAGCCGATTTGCAATCCCGTTACAGCGGAGATCATCGGCCTGGAAGCCCTGATCCGCTGGAACCATCCAACGCGCGGGTTCGTGCCGCCGGCTGACTTCATCACGAGCGCTGAGGAAACCGGCTTGATACGCGAGATCGGGCGCTGGGTTCTGCACGAGTCATGCACGCAGATGCGGCGCTGGTTCGACCAGTTTCCCGGCCTCTCGATCCGGCTCAGCGTCAACTCCTCCGCCGAGGAGCTGAGGGATGACCGCTTCGCATTGAACGTCGAGGAGACGCTGACAGAAACAGGCTTCGACCCGCGCCTGCTCCAGCTCGAGATCACCGAGAGTATCTTCCTTCAGCACCCCGCGCATGTCGAGAAGGTGCTTGGCGACATTCGACGGCTTGGCGTGAAGATCGCGCTCGACGATTTCGGCACCGGCTACTCGTCGCTGAGCTACCTCGACCGCTTCAGGATCGACACGATCAAGATCGATCAGTCGTTCGTCGTCCGCATGATGGAGCGGCCGACGACGATGGCGATCGTCGAAACAATCATGCGGCTTGGGCAGGTGCTTGGTCTGGACATCGTCGCGGAGGGCGTCGAGCAGGACGCCGAGCTCCGAGCTCTGGTCGCAATCGGATGCAGTTCGGTCCAGGGCTATGCGTTGGGCCGTCCGCAACCCGCCGAGGACACCACGTGCCTGCTAGCCAGGCAGTGCAGTTAGAAACCTGCATTGTCGATGCCATTGCAGGGAACAATAGGAGAGGCTTTCTAGCATCGGATGGTGGCAGAGGGAGTGTCATTGAAACCGCCTGCCAGGTACTTA
>CAXTVZ010000218.1:2686-5941 GCA_964247685.1 uncultured Acetobacteraceae bacterium | reverse complement strand
CCTCAGCTGGGCTTCTGGTCCCTCGGATGCAGCATCCCCAGATGGGTGCTCAGCGCGCGCACGATCTTCTCGATGTCCGGCGGCGGCAGCACCAGCCCGATCGGCCCGAAGGCCGGGTGCTGGAACGCGATCATCGAGCCCTCCGACAGCGCCTCGGGCTGCACCGCCCAGCGCGTCTTGAACACCGGCACCACGGGCGACCCTTCGATCGGCGGGATGTTGTGCTTCGACATCAGCGCGGTGCGCGCCTCGCCCAGACGCAGGATGAGCGTGCTGATCTGCTCGAGCGTCAGGTGGATCTCGCCCTGCAGCCCGCTCGCCGGAAGGAAGGCCAGGGTGGCTTCCGTCAGGTCACCGTTGACCGAGACCTTCATCCGCGGTTCAGCCATGTTCGCTCCGGTCGTCCGACATGCACGATGCTACACGCGCCGCCCGGAGGCGACGCTACCTGATTGACGCGCCGCGGCACGATTCGCCCGACCAGCTCCACCAGCCCTGCGCGTTGCACGCCGCCGCCGCCGCCGCCGCCTCGCCTGCGGTCGCGAACAGGGCGAGGCACGTGCCGCCCGAACCGCTCATGCGGGCCAGCAGGCAGCCCGGGCTCGCACGCAGCGTGGCGAGCACGGCGCCGATCGCGGGCTCGAGCGCCAGCGCCGGCGCTTCGAGGTCGTTCGCGAGTGCCGCCAGGTCGCGCGCCATCGCCACCACGTCCGGCCAGGCGCGGGGGAGCGATGCCGGCGCGCGGAACGCACCGGTGCGGGCGCGAAACACCGCCGGCGTGGACACGCCGACGCCCGGGTTCGCCAGGGCGAGATGCATCGCCGGCAGCACGGGTGCCGCGGCGAGCACCTCGCCGACCCCGCTCATCCGCACCGGCGTGCTGCCGAGGCAGACGGGCACGTCCGCGCCGAGCCCGAGGGCCAGCGCCGGGTCGATCGGCGCCTCGATGTTCCACAGGCGACGCAACGCGCGCAGCGTGGCCGCCGCATCGGCCGAGCCGCCGCCGATGCCGGACGCCACGGGCAGGTTCTTGCGGAGCTCGATGCGCGCGCCGCGGCCGATCGCGTGCGCCGCCTGCAATGCGGCAGCGGCCCGGATCACCAGATTGTCGGCCTCGGTCCCGCGCAACGCCGCGGCGAAGGGGCCGGTGATCGCGAGCGTGAGCGCGTCCGCGTCCTCCGCGACGATCTCGTCACCGACGGCTGCGAACACCACCAGGCTGTCGAGCAGGTGGTAGCCGTCGGCGCGGCGCCCGGTGACGTGGAGATGGAGGTTGAGCTTGGCCGGCGCGTGCTCGGCGACGCGTGTCATCGTGAGGTCAGTCAGTCGGCCGGGATCAGGGCTGCTTCGCGCCCGTGCCCATCGCTGACGCGGGCGGCGACGCGTTCGCCTCGCGCAGATGCGCCTGGATCTTCGGCAGGTCGTCGGCATCCGGGTTGAGGATCAGCGCGCGGCGCCACTGGTTCTCCGCCTCGACGCGGCGGCCCGCCTGCCAGTAGGCGACGCCGAGATGGTAGTTCACGGTCGGGTCCTCGGGCGTGAGCTCGGCCGCCTGCTGCAGCTGCTCGATCGCCGCGGCGACGTTCCCCTGCTTGAGGATGATCCAGCCGAGACTGTCGAGGAACGCCCCGTCGCGCGGCTTCTGCGCCAGTGCGCGCTCGAGCATGTGGCGCGCGTCGACGAGGTCGCGGCCCTGCTCGCCGTAGGAATAGCCGAGATAGTTCAGCACGTAGGGCTGGTCGGGCGACAGCGCGAGCGCATGGTGGAGGTCGGCTTCCGCGCGGTTCCACTGGTGCGAGCGGTCATAGGCGACCGCACGGTCGAAGAAGAGCGTCCAGTCGTCGGCGGTCTGGGTTTTCGTGTCGGCGATCGCCAGCGTCAGCCGCTCGGCCGCCTCCGCGTAGCGATGCTCGTCGTTGAGCAGTTCGCCTTCCTCGCGCGCGGGCTCGGACTGGCCGGGATAGGCGCTGATCAGCTCGCCGTAGATGCGGCGCGCGTCGGCATCCTGGCCCAGCGCGCTGTCGAGCTCGGCGCGCCGGAGCTGCACCAGCGCCCACAGCGCATCGGACGCGCGCACCGGGGCGAGCACGTCGAGCGCCGTGCGGTTGTCGTGCATCGTCTCCTCGAGATCGCTGATCACCAGCCTGGTCTCGCTCCAGCCGGGGTCGAGTGCGAGGGCGAAGCGCAGCATCAGCAGCGCGCTCGTGGTCTCCGCGTCGTGGCCGCCCGCGTCGGGCGCACCCGCATCGTCGCCACGCGGCTGGTCCTGCGCCTGCGCGGTCATCAGGGCGGCGGCGGCGAGATAGGCGTGCGCGAGGCCCTGCCGCGCATCCGTCACCGGCTTGGCGGTGAGCGACGCGTCGATCCCCGCCTCGCTGATCGCGAGCGTCGGCACGGCGGCGACCAGCGCGTGCACCAGCGACTGCCCGTCCGCGAGATGGCCGCTGCGGGCTTCGAACGAGGCGAGCATGCGGGCCAGCGCCAGGTTCAGCCCCGGCGAGGCTTCCTGTGCCAGGTGGTAGTCGGCCGCGGCCTCGGGTGCGCGGCCCGCCGCGTCCGCGAGCAGGGCGGCCTGCAGCGCGTAGAAGCCGGGCAGCCGGTTGCCGCTCACGGCCGCGCCCAGGGATTGCAGGCCGATCTCCGGATGGCCGTCGCCGAACTCCGCCCAGCCCACCAGGATGGGCCGCATCAGGTCGCCGAGTGCCCCATCATGCGGGATCCCGGCATAGGCGCGAATGGCGTCGTTCCAGTGGCCGGCGATGGCGGCCGCATTGCCGGTGACCAGGCTGGCCGCGGTGTTGCCGGTCAGCCCGGAGGCGAGCAGCGGCGCCTCCTGCCGCCCCGCGAGCGAGGCCGCGAGAAAGGCGCGCTCGCGCAGCGCGCGGTTGCGCGGGTCCGCGCCCAGCGCGCGGAGCATGTGCTCGGCGGCGTAGTCGTAATCGGTCGACTGGAGTGCGACCGAGGCCGCGAGATAGTCGCCGAACAGCGCATGGCTGGAGGCGGCGGTGGCCGCCGGCGTCGCGGGAGCGCCGGCCGCCACGCCCGCACCCAGCAGGGGGGCTGCGAGCAGGCATGCGATGAAAGTCGCGCGCGGGCGCCGGGCTGGCTGCATCCCCAGAAGCTACCAGTGCCGCCGCGCGAACGCCACCGCGCGACAGCTTGCGTCGTTCCGTGCGATGCTCGGACCGCGATGATCGACGACCTCACTTCCCTGCGTCTGCAGCTCGAATGGGGTGCGGACGAGGCGATCGCGGA
>CAXTVZ010000218.1:0-2586 GCA_964247685.1 uncultured Acetobacteraceae bacterium | reverse complement strand
CGACCTCGCGACGCTGGCCGCCAGCCTCGAACGCTTCGACGGCTGCGCGCTGCGCGACACGGCCGGCAGCTTCGTGTTCGCGGACGGTCCTGCCATGGCGCGCCTGCTGATCGTGATCGAGGCGCCCGACGTGGCCGACGACGCGAGCGGCATCCCGCTGAGCGGCGATGCCGGCCGCTACTTCGACCGCATGCTCGCCGCCGCCGGGATCGAGCGGGCCGCCTGCCGCGTCGTCTGCCTGGTTCCCTGGCGGCCGCCCGGCGGCCGGCCCGCAAATGCCGGCGAGGTCGCCGCCTGCACGCCCTTCCTCGAGCGGCACCTCGCACTGCTCGGCTTCGAACACGCGATCCTGCTCGGCGCCTGCGTCGCCCGCGCGCTGCTCGGCGTTGCGGGCACGATCCGCCAGCTCCGCGGCACCACGCACGCGCTCCCGGTCGCGGGCCGCTCGACGCATGCGCAAGCACTGGTGATGGTCCCGCCGGCCCAGATCATCACCGATGCGAAATCAAAGAAGAGCTCCTGGGCAGACCTCCTGATGTTGCGTGAGAGAACCGGCGCCATCTCTTCTATGGAACATTCACGTAGCGGCCTGAAATAACAGGCTTTCCTTTGCGCGGTCTGTTAATCGCCGCGGCGTTGACATCGTGCGGACTTGCGCGGGGCTCGATCCAACTGTAGACCCCGGCCGCCATGCGGATCGCTCGACGACATCCCCATCCCTTAGGCAGGAGCGCCGTTCTTGCCGGCGCCGCCTTGTTGGGACTGCTCGGCTCGGTGGGCACCGTCCGCGCCGCGCCGAAGATCGGACCCGCGACCGAGCCCGACCCGATGGGCGAGGAGCTCGCCTTCGCCGTGCCGCGCGTGGCCCCGGATGGCGGCCACTGGGGCGGCGTCGGGCTGCCGCAGCCGCTCAGCGCCGCCGACGCCGCCCGCATCCGCGGCGTGTTCGCGGCCCAGGCCGGCGGCGACTTCGCTGACGCCGACGCGGTGCTCCGCCATGTCGACGACCGCGTCCTGCTCGGCGACGTCCTGGCCGACCGCTACCTCGCCGCCGCCGCGCGTCCCACCGCCGGGCAGCTCACGCTGTGGCTCAAGACCTATGGCGACCGCGCGGACGCACCGGCCATTCACGCGGCCCTGCTGCACACCTCGCCTGCGGGCAGCGCCGTCGCCGCTTTGCCGCCCGGGCCGGTGCTGCAGCCCGGCGTCGCGGACGCACCGACGCCGGAAGAGGAAGATCCGGCCACCACCACCTACACCGCGGACGCAGGCCTCGACGCCGCCGTGCGCGCGCTCGCAGGCTCGGGCCATGCCGACCTGGCCCTTCGCCGCATCACCGCCGCCCGCATCCCCGCGATCTACGGCGCGGCCCTGCGCGCCGAAGTCGCCCGCATCCTGTTCGGTCAGGGCCGCGACATGCAGGCGCTCTATGTCGCCCGCGACGCCGCGAGCCGTGTCGGCGGGCGGGTCGGGGCGGCCTCCTACGTGTGGGGTCTCGCGGCCTGGCGGCTCGGCCGGACCGCCGAAGCCGCCTCCGCCTTCGAGAGTGCCAGCCGCGCGCCGCTGATCGCCGCCAGCGCTCGCGCCGGCGCCGCATTCTGGGCCGCGCGCGCCCATCTCACGCTCGGCGATGTCGGCGGCTACCGGCCCTGGATGCTGCGCGCGGCCGCCGCCAAACGAACCTTCTACGGCCAGCTCGCCGCGCGCCGGCTGGGCCTCGCGGGCTGGACGCCGGACATCTCGGCGGTGGGCGAGGAGACGCTCGGCGAGGCCGATGTCGAGGCAGTGCTCGCCATGCCGTCGGGCAAGCGCGTGTTCGCGCTGCTGCAGGTGGGCCAGACCGGCCGCGCCGAGGCCGCACTCCGGCACGACTGGCAGCGGATCGGCACGGACCTGGCGCTGTGCCGCTCGGTGATGCTGGTGGCGCAGGAAGCGGGGCTCGCCGACCTCGCCTCGCAGATCGCCTCGATCCTGCAGGAGGAGGACGGCCGCCCGCACGACGCCGCCCGCTTCCCCGCCCCCGCCCTGCACCCCGCGGGCGGCTTCGCGATCGACCCGGCGCTGCTCTACGCACTGACCCGGCTCGAGAGCAATTTCGACCCGTCCGCGGTCTCCGACGAGGGGGCTCGCGGCCTGATGCAGCTGATGCCGGTGACCGCGGGCGCCGTGATCGGCCAGCCCGCCCGCTTCACGGCGTCACCGCGGCGCCTGCACGAGCCGGCCGTGAACCTTGCACTCGGGCAGCGCTACGTCGACATGCTGGCGGCGAACAGCCACGTCGAAGGCGACCTGATCCGGCTGCTCGCGAGCTACAATGCGGGCCCCAACCGGATCACCGACTGGGATCCCGCGCTCGACACCGACCGCGCCGAGGACGGCGACCCGCTGCTCTGGATGGAAAGCATCCCGAACGACGAGACCCGCGGCTTCGTGCACCGGGCCCTGACCTATCTGTGGATCTACGCGGCGCGGCTCGGGCTGCCGGCACCGTCGCTCGATGCGCTCGCGGCGGACGTGCGGCCGAGCTACGCGCAGGAGCTCGCGCTGGCGGGCAGCCCGGTGACGCTGCACTGAAGAAGGCCAGGG
>CAXTVZ010000217.1:2302-5953 GCA_964247685.1 uncultured Acetobacteraceae bacterium | reverse complement strand
GACCACGAGCCCGTCGAGCTCGGCCGTCATCACCACCTGGCAGCCGAGCCGGGAATGCTTGGTCAGCCCGACGGCGAGGTCGAGCATGTCGTCCTCGTCCGGCGTGGGCCTGGCGAGCTTCCCGTACCAGGCGGGATCCACGATCACATGGCAGGTGGCGCAGGCCAGCGAGCCCTCGCAGGCACCCTCGACATCGATGTCGTTGGCATGCGCGATCTCGAGCAGCGAGTGGCCCAGCGGGGCGTCCACACGGCGCGCCGTGCTGTCACGGTCGATGAATGTCATGGTGGGCATGCGGCTTCGGCCCCGTTGGTGATGTGGCGGCGGGCGGACGCCTGAGCTGGTCCCAGGCGGCGATCAGTTGGGCCCCCGCGCGGTCGATCTCGGGCGCGGAGGTAAAGCGTCCCACCGACAGGCGCAAGGACGCGGCCGCCTCGTCCGGTGCGAGCCCCATCGCGAGCAGCGTGGGCGAGGGGGCGATCTCTGCCGACGCGCAGGCCGAGCCGGTAGATGCCGCGAGCTCCGGACAGGCGTCCAGCAGAGCGGTCGCCCGCAGGCCGGGGAAGCGGAGATTGAGGTTGCCGGGCAGGCGGCGCGCCAGGCTGCCGTTCACGGCCAGACCGGGGATGGCGTGGCGCAGCCGGCCGAGCAGCCGGTCGCGAAGAGCGGCGGTGCGTTCGGCGTCCGACGCCATCTCCGCGTACGCGATCCGGCACGCGGCACCCAGCCCGACCACCAGCGGCGTCGGCAGCGTGCCCGAGCGCAGCCCGCGTTCCTGGCCGCCGCCCGAGAACAGCGGCTCGAGCCGCACCCGCGGACGGCGCCGCACGCGCAGCGCGCCGACCCCCTTCGGCCCGTACATCTTGTGGCCGCTGACGGAGACGAGATCGAGCCCCTGGGCGTTCGCGTCGAGGGGGATCCTGCCGGCGGCCTGCGCCGCATCCGTGTGCAGCAGCGCGCCCGCGGCACGCACCCGCGCGGCGATCGCCGCGAGGTCCTGGACCACGCCGGTCTCGTTATGGGCGGCCATCACGCTCACCAGCAGGGTGGGGGCTGCCGCCAGCGCCGCGTCCAGCGCCGCCATGTCGAGCAGGCCGTCGCACCCGACCGGCAGGAGCACGATTTCGAACCCTTCGTTGCGCAGTGCCAGCGCACTCTCAAGCACGCAGGGGTGCTCGGTCGCCACCGTGACGATCCGCCGCCGCGCATCCCCGCCCCGGGCGGCATGGCGGGCCGCACCCTTGATCGCGAGGTTGTTCGCTTCCGTCGCCCCGCTGGTGAAGACGATCTCGCGCGGGTCGGCGCCGAGCAGGCTTGCCACCTCGAAGCGGGCCTGCTCCACCGCGTCCGCCGCGCGCCGGCCGAGCTCGTGCCCGGCGCTGTGCGGGTTGCCGTATTCCGCCTCCAAGAAGGGACGCATGGCGGCGAACACGCGCGCGTCGCAGGGCGTGGTGGCCTGGTTGTCGAGATAGATCATGCGGCCCCCGCTCCCGAAAGATGAGCCATTCGCAGATAGGCGCTGATGAAGCGGGTCGCATCGTCGGCGGTGGTCGACCAGGAGAGCGACACGCGGATCGCCTCGCTCGCCCCCACCCCGAGCCCCATCGCGGCGAGCACGTGCGAGGCCGCCACCTTCCCCGAGGAGCACGCCGCCCCCGCCGAGACCGCGAAGCCCGCGAGGTCGAGCGCCATCAGCTGGCGCGCGGCCGGCCGCCCCGGCAGGCCGAGGCAGGTGGTGTTGGCGAGTCGCGGCGCCGACGCCCCGTGCGCGATGGCACCGACGGCGACCGCCGCCGCCTCGATCCGGTCGCGCAGGGCGGCGAGATAGGCGGGCGCCGGCAGGTCCGCCACCGCCGCGAAGGCCGCGATCGGGGCCAGCGCCGGCGTGCCGCCGCGCCGCCCCCATTCCTGGCCGCCGCCTGCGAATAGGGGCGCGGGCTCGACGCCGCGCCCCAGCAGCAGCGCGCCCGCGCCCGCGAGGCCGCCCATCTTGTGGGCCGACACCGCGACGCTGGCGGCGCCGATCGCGTCGGGGGCGACGGGGAGCCGTCCGGCCGCCTGCACCGCGTCGACATGCAGGATGGCGCCGTGCCGGCGGCAGATCGCGGCGGCCTCCGTGATCGGGTGGAGCACGCCGGTCTCGTTGTTGGCCGCCATCAGGCAGACCAGCGCTGGCGGGCGGTCCGCCAGCGCCTCGTCGAGGGCTGCGAGATCGCATCGCCCATCCGGCAGGACCGGGAGGATCGCGGCCTCGCGCCCGCACGCCGCCCGGACGGCGTCATGCTCGGTCGCCCCCAGCAGCAACCGGCGGCCGGCGGCGAGCCCGCCGATCGCCAGCGCGTTCGCCTCCGTCCCGCCCGAGGTGAACACGACCGAGTCGGGTGCCACGCCGAAGGCGCCCGCGATCCGCTCGCGCGCATCCTCGAGCAGCCGGCGCGCGCCCCGCCCGTCCGCGTGGACCGAGGCCGGGTTGCCGCGCGCGTCCAGCGCGAGCAGCAGCGCCTCGCGCGCCTCGGGGCGCAGGACCTCGCTGGCGTTGGCGTCAAGATAAATCCGTGCCGGACGGGGCGTGTCGCTGTGATGGGACATGAGCAGCAATTTGATAGGAAACCGGTTCGCGTGTGCCTATAAAGCGGCATTCATATGGCTGGATCGCCCTAAGAATAGGCGCGATCCGCAACCTCGCTCCCGATCTGGGGCGCTGGTCGAAAAAAGGGGGAGCGGATGACAGTACGACGACATCCCGATGCGGCTCCGGCCAGCGCGGCCGCCCGGGCCGGGGCTTCCTCTCCGCCTCACGCGTTCCTCCGGTTTCTGGGGCTCGACTTGGATCTTCAATCCGCGCGTCCCATCTGAAATTTCGTCCCATCACTCGTGGCGTCGGCTCCGCGGCCAGGCAATGCCATGCCCCGACGTCTGCCTTCTCATCATCTGTCGCCCGTGCCTGGGCGACCAAGACAGAACAGCAGGACAACGATGCCTGAGGTCATGTTCGCCGGCCCCGACGGCCGGCTCGAGGGTCGCTACAGCCACTCCAAGGAGCAGGGTGCTCCGCTCGCGCTGGTCCTCCACCCCCACCCGCTGCATGGCGGGACGATGAACAACCGCATCACCTATGCGATGTATCGGACGTTCGAAAAGCTCGGCTTCTCGACGATGCGGTTCAATTTCCGCGGTGTCGGTCGTTCCCAGGGCCGCTACGACGGTGGAATCGGCGAGATCTCGGACGCCGCCGGCGCGCTCGACTGGATGCAGATGGTCAATCCGAACTCGGGCGGGCTCTGGATTGCGGGATACTCGTTCGGCGCCTTCGTGGGCATGCAGCTGCTGATGCGGCGCCCGGAGATCTCGGGCTGGATTTCGGTCGCACCGCCCGCGAGCCACTATGATTTCGGCTTCCTCGCACCCTGTCCCTGCGGCGGGCTGATGATCTCCGGCGACAAGGACGAACTCGCCCCCGAGCCGGCGATCCGCAAGCTGGTCGACAAGCTGCACACCCAGAAAGGCGTCGTGGTCGACTACCGCGTGTTCAAGGGCGCGGACCACGTGTTCGCGAGCCACGCCGAGCAGGTGGCGGACGCGACCGAGGGCTACGTGGCCGCGACGATCGCGCGCAAGACGATGGCGCTCGCCGCCGACTGACGCGGACGG
>CAXTVZ010000217.1:0-2202 GCA_964247685.1 uncultured Acetobacteraceae bacterium | reverse complement strand
GCGCTGCCGGCGCTCCGGTCGGCGTGTCACCCCGACACGCCCTCGACGAACCAGTCCATCCGCCGGAGTTCCGCGTCGTCCGGGCGCTGTCCGGCCGCGATCCTGAGCGTACCCGCGCGGTCGCCCACGGGGCCGGCAAACGGGTGCCGCGCACCGGCGGCGATGTCCGCGCGCGCGCGGTCCGCGAGCGTCCGCAGCGCGGGTGGGACCCCGGGTCCGTAGGGTGCCATCTCGAGGAGATCATCCCGGAACCCTGCCCAGCGCGCGCCGGCGGTCCACGTGCCGTCGAGCACCGCCCTGGTGCGGGCGATCATGTACGGATCCCAGTGGTTGACCACCGCCGTCAGCTGCGCCCGGGGGCCGAACCGCGCCATGTCGGAGCTCAGGCCGAACGCGTGCACGCCGCGCGCCTCGGCGATCTGCACGACCGCCGGACTGTCGGTGTCGGGGACCACGATGTCCGCGCCCTGGTCGATCAGCGACTTGGCCGCATCCGCCTCGCGGCCCGGGTCGAACCAGGTGTCGGTCCAGATGATCCGCACGCGGATCGCCGGATTGACGCGGCGCGCGGCCAGCGTGAACGCGTTGGCACCCAGCACCACCTGCGGGATCGGGAAGGGCGCCACGTAGCCGCAGAGGCCGGTGCGCGAGAGATGGCCCGCGATCGTGCCGCAGACGGAATATCCCTCATACCAGCGGATGTCGATCTCCGCGAGGTTGGGCGCGGTTCTCTCACCCATCTCCTGCTCGAAGCGCACGGCGGGGAACTGGCGCGCCACCTTCAGCGCGGCGCTCTGGAAGCCGAACGAGGTCGAGAAGATCAGGCCGTTTCCGGCCGACGCCAGATCGCGCAGCACGCGTTCGCTGTCGGGTCCCTCGGCGACGTTCTCGACGAAGCTCGTGGCGACACGCGGCCCGAGTGCGCGGGCGAGTGCGAGGCGTCCCTGGTCCTGCTGGTACGAGTAGCCGCAATCGCCCACCGGTCCGGTGTAGACGAACGCGACCTTCAGCGGATCCGCGGCGCGCGCGGCGCGGATCCTGCCCGCGAGCAGTGCGGCGGCTCCTCCCAGCAATCCCCGTCTCGCGAGCACAGGCGGTCTCCTCCGCGTGCCTTCATGCGTGGCCGTGCTTGGCCCGCCTCGCAAGAGGTCGTGCTTGACCAGGTGGCGTCGCGACCGTCCAATCGGAGCGGACGCGCGACCGAGAGGACCGGCCATGCCGAGCGACATCCCGGTGATCGACGTCGGCCCGCTGCGGCACGGCACGGCGGAGGCGCGCGCAGCGGTCGCGGCGGCGCTCGGTCGAGCCTGTCGGGAGGTCGGCTTCTTCACCTGCACCGGTCACGGCGTGGCGGAGGCGACGGTCCGCGCCGTGTTCGACGCCTCGCGCCGCTTCTTCGCACGGCCCGATGCCGAGAAGCGCGCATTGTCGATGGCGCAGGTGGGCAACAATCGCGGTTATGTCGGCCTCAGCGAGGAGCGGCTCGATCCTGCGCCGTGCCGGACCGCAAGGAGGCGTTCAACATCGGATGGGAGATGGCGGCGGATGACCCCGCGCTGCACGAGCCGTTCCGAGGGCTGAACGCCTGGCCGGAACTGCCGGGCTGGCGGGAGCTGATGCTGTCGTACTACGAGGCCTGCCTCGGGCTCGGGATCGCCATCCATCGCGGCTTCAGCCTCGACCTCGGACTCCGCAACGACTTCTTCGACGGCAAGCTGGACCGGCCGCTCGCGACGTTGCGGCTGCTCCGCTACCCGCCAGCCGATGGCAACGCCGCAGCGCCCGGGGCGGGCGAGCACACCGACTACGGCAATCTCACGATCCTGGCGGTGGACGGTGTTGCGGGCCTCGAGGTGCGACGGCGCGACGGGGTGTGGCTCGACGTCCCCGACATGCCGGGCAGCTTCATCTGCAACATCGGCGATTGCCTGATGCGGTGGAGCAACGACACCTATGTGTCCACGCCGCACCGCGTGCGGGTGCCGCTGCAGGAGCGCTGCTCGATCGCGTTCTTTCTGGATCCGAACCCGGATGCCGAGATCGTTCCGGTGGTGCTGGAGCCTGGGGAAACCGCCCGCTATCTGCCGACCACGGGAGCCGCGTATCTTCGTTCTCGTCTTGAACCGACTTACGCGCACGTCGATCGTGCGAAGAAGGCCAGGGGCTCTGCCCCTGGACCCCGTTAAGGGCGCAGCCCTTAAA